>NZ_BAAATE010000026.1:0-123881 GCF_039533245.1 Nonomuraea recticatena
GAGGAGCGGGCCCCGCCCGGTCGCGGCGTCCCCGCCTGCGAGGCCGCCGCCGCCGCGATGCGGCCGGGGCTGGAACTCGGCCACGCCGCCCTGCACGAGCCGCTGGACGGGGCAGGCAGCGACGCGGCCGCGGTCCTGGCCACGCTGCAGGTCGCCGCCCGGATGATCGACGACAGCGACGCCGACGCCAGCCTGCAGGAGTGCGCCAGCGCGGCCCTGAAGCGCGGCAGCCGTCTCGGGCTCGCCGAAGCTGCGCTCGGCGCGGCCGTCACCCGCGTCGCCCGCATCCGCCAGGCCGGTACCGCCACCGGCGACGACCTGGCCGCCCTGGACGGGCTGCGCGGCCAGCTCGGCGACGTGCTCGGCTTCTGACCTTCCCGAACGCATCCCTGTTCGTTCCGGCGCGGCCCATCGCGGCTTCCGGATCGTTCCATCCAGTTCACCACTGTTCGGAATCGTTCCGATCCGCTGGCGCTCGACCTCTGGGCCGCGCCGGAACCCCGGCCACTCACCCGACGAAGAGAAGGAGCCATGGCTGCCACCGACCTGCACACCCCCACCGGCGCCGCCGACGACTACGCCAGCCACCTGGACGGCAGCAAACGCCTGGCGGCCGCGCTGCTCGGCCACGTCGCTGCCGCCTCGGCGAGCGTCCGCGCGGCCGACACATGCTTGGCTGCGCTGCTGGCCCGCTCAGCGGGCGCCGACGGCGACCTGGCCGCCATCGACTACGAGGACGCCACCGAGGACTTCGAGGCCATCAGCCGCGCGCTGCGGAACCTGCGCCGCATCGGTAAGGCCCTGCGCGCCGAGATCGAAGAAGCGCAGCGGCCGGCAGCCCCCGACCACGCCGACCAGTAAGCCGCCCCCGGCGGGAATCGACCCGGTCCTGCCCCGACCCTCAGGAAGAGAGACCCGACGCCCATGCATGACCCCAGCACCAGCGCGCTGCCTGGGATGCCCCAACCGGACCCGCTGCCCGCATCCGAATGGAGCGGGTGGAGGGTGGCCGCCGTCTCGGCCTCCGGCAGGCGCCGCCTGGCCGGCGTCCTGCTGCCGCCCGCGAAGGCAGGAGGAATGCCGCGGCTGCACTCCGACCACGGCGGCGTCGTCCCCCTCGACCCAGCGCGGTGGCTGATCGAGCCCGAGGTCGGGCTGGAGGAGCGGCGCAAGAGCCGCCGCCTCATCCACTGCCCCGCAGGGCGGCTCATCTACCGGTACGGCGATCTACCGGTCGCACAGCTGGCCACCATGACGATGCTGCGGCGCACCCGCCGCCGCCCCGCCGACGGGCAGCAGCCGATCGCGTCGTACATGATCTACCGCGGGTATGCGCCGCTGTACTCGGTCGCCGACTCTGTCGAGCTACCGCCGCTGCCGCCCTCGCGGCAGGCCGCCCGCGACCTCACCCGCACCTGCGCCCGCTGCGGCGCCAAGAGCGACCGGCCGTGGGAGAAGGGCCGCGACGGGCAGCGGTACTGCGGAGACTGCTTCGAGCCAGCCGCCGAGGCGTGGTGGAGGCAGCAGTGCGCCGTCGGCCGCGAAGCGGCGCAAGCTTGGGCGCGCGATGTGCTCGCCGACCCGGCCACGCTGCTGGTGTACGCCCCCGGGGAGTACCCGCGGGTCCGGCTGCGGGCCGAGACGCTCGACGGCCAGGTCGTGGTCGACGTCCACCTGTGGCGCGGCTTCAACGAGCAGCGGGCGGCCGACCGCCTCAAGTGGTGGCCGGAGCAGGAGCGGGACCGCTACACCGACCCTGCCGACGCCGTCGACCTGGTCCGCCGGCTGGACGGTCATCGCCTGGTCGCCGCTTACGCGCCGCTCGGGGTGCGGCACGTGATGAACGGCGTCGACGACTTCGACCCGCACGTGGCCGAGGGCGACCAGTTCAGAAACCGCTGGGACGCGTGGAAGGCCGAACACCCCGGCGGACTGTTCCGCCACAGCACCAGAGTCAAGCATCAGCAGCTGCCGTACGACCCGGACGAGCTGATCGGTTTCATGCGTGCCGGTCTCGTGGAGATGGCCGAGAGCGCGGCGGACCCGGGGGACGCGGCTGGGGGACACCGATGAGCACCATCAGCGCTCACGGCCTGTACTTCGACTGGAAGACGATCCAGCATCAGCCTGGCTGCTCGCGCGGCTGGGTGGCGCGCGAGCACACCACGGAAAGCCCGGATGGCGACCTGCGCACGGCAGTTCTGCAGCTGGTGTGCCCGCTGCCCGGCGGTTGCGGCAAAGTCGTCGAGGCCCGCCACGACGAGGAGCCCGGCACCCAGCCCATGAGCGGGGCGCAGCGCGACCGGTGGAGAACCGTCCAGACGACTGTCGATGAGATCGGGTACGGGTCGGCGCCGATCCGGGTCACGGGCGTGTGGCTGCATCCGGGCGCGCCGCTGGTGCTGGGCTACGACGAAGGCCCCGCCTACTACCTGGTGACCAGATCGCCGGAACGACCCGCTCACTGGGGCGACGTGCTCGGCATCATCGGCCAGGCCCGCAACCGCGGCCGTCAGGTCAAGAAGCACTGGCACGTCGCCACGAACTTCGAATTCAGGACGAGCGCCGCCAACTTCGGGTTCGGTTCGAGCGCCTTCAACAGCCCCAGCCCGCGCGACACGGAAGTGGACCTGCCCAGCCGCACCGCGGCTGTCCGCTGGGTGATCGAGCACACCGATGGAGGCGATCGTGACTGATCCGCGCTGGAGGAACGCCGTGGACGCCGACGACACCACTCAGGCGATCGTCGCCGGGCAGGGCAATGCCCACGCGCGGGAAGACCCGCCCCTCCCGCCGCCCTTCGTGCTCGTGGCCGACGAAGGCTCGCACGTTCTCGACCCGAGCGACATCCGCTTGCCGAGCGGCAAGACCCTCCCCGTCCGCAGGCAAAACCTCGCCAGCGGATGGCGGGCCGCTCCGGACTGCGGCCGCTGCGGCGACGCCTGCAGGGTGACCACGCGGGCCATCCCGGAGCGGGAGATCACCGGCGGGCTGCTCGACGAGATGGCCGAACTGTTCCTGCGCAACTACGTCGGCAAGAACTCCTGGATCGCCACCAGAGCCGGCCTCGCCGCTGTGCTGGAAATTGTCCTCGCCCCCCAGGTGGTCGATGCACACTGCACGTGCAAGCGCGGTCGCAGAGCGTCAGCGATCCGTGTCGCCGAGAAGTACGGCGTCACCCATCCGGACGCGTCCGACCCTGAACCCGACGACTGCGACGCCTACCGCTGAGCAGGGCCTCAGCCCCACGCCTGGGGCTCATCTGTCCCCCCGAAAGGACCCGACCATGCGCCGCCCAGCTTTCTCCAAGACCCCCACCCTGGCCGCCGCAGCTCTTGCCGTGGTCGCGCTGGGCGGCACGACCGTCTACCACCTGCTCCAGCCTGCACCCGTCCCGGCCGCACCCGTGCGGGAGCTGTACTCCTGCCACGTCCCCGCCCACCGCGTCGACAAGGCGCCGGTGTGCATCGGCACCGACCAGGGCGTGGGTGTGGAGTTCGTCGTCACCGGCCCCGAGGACCCGCGCCTGACCGACAACACCCACGACGTCTACTGGGCCCCGAGCTCCACCGCCACCTCCTGCGGGCAACTGGTCGAGCTGGTCCGCCCGTACCTGGACGTGGTTGTGACGGCCCTTGAGGCGCGGGCCGCGGACGAAGACGCGCCCGTACGCACCCAGCTGGAGCACGCCAGCGCCGCCATGGGCCAGACGGGCGTCGTCATCGCGCTGGGCGCATGCCGGGCGTCCGGACTGAACCAGGGGACGGTCGGCACAGCGATGGTCAACCTTCTCCGCGGCGCGTACGCCATTCCGGCCGAGAACGCCGCCAGCACCGCCCAGACGCTGCGCGGCGCCCCCGGCCTGCTGGCCGACTAACCCGACCTCACCTAAGGACCCGAACATGACTCAAGACTTCTCTCCGATGGCTCCCGGAGCCGGGCCCGCGCCGGGCACTCCGGCGGCTGGGACGGAGTACTGATGGCCGCCAGGATGCCGATCACTCCGGACGAGTGGGAGCGCCGCCGGAGCGCGCTCGAGGCCGAAGCCGCCAAGCTCGGGCTGGCCATCTCCGGGCCCACCAGGCAACACGGATGGGTGGACGTGCGCCTGGAGGCGGCGGCCGCCGACGTGGACCACCTGGTCCTGCTCCTGGAGCGGCGCGGCATCGTGCTGCGGACGCGCTCGGAGCAGGCGGCCGGCGAGTACGGCAAGCGGGTCAAGCAGTATCTGGTCATCGACATGGGCCACCCCAGCCACCAGGTGAACGACGCGGCACCCGGCCGTCGGCTGTGGTCGGCGGACACGCCGATGCAAAAGTGGGCGGGCCAGCTCCTGAAGTTCGAAGACGACGCGGAATGGTGCGGCTGGGTGGAAGCGCCCTGGCCCTGCACCCCCCGCGAGGGGTCCCTGCCCGCACCCCTGCTGGACAGCGCCGGATGGGAGATCGGCCAGGTGCTGGAGGCCCACGTGGTCTCCAACAAGCTGTACGTGGCCGGCGTGATCGCGGAGGACCAGCTTCACCAGCTCCTGACCACGCCGCACCTTGAGTGCTTGCTACCGCTCCAGGACCTGAAGGACGGCAGCCCGTCGTCCTACGGACGTACGCGGCCGGTCCGCCACCGGATGCGGTCGGACTGGCTGATCCCCGCCGTACGGCTCACCACCCAGACTCCCACCACGTGGGTGCGGCTGGACGAAGAAGCCGAACTGACCGATGCACGCGACCTCGCGAGGGAGTAACAATCATGGACGCTGTCACCCACCCGACGGTTATGGACCGTGACGGTGAAACCTGGAAGGCCGACGGGGACGTCTGGCGCGCATGGGAACCGCTCACCGAAGAGCTCGGCGAAGTCGGCCAGCCGACGCCGCCTCTGATCCCCTTCAGCGCCGTGCCCGACGCCGACACACCACGGCGTTGGCGGACCTGCGACATGGCCGGCTACGCCCTCGAACTCGTCGACAAGGGCGCCGACGACAGCCACGTGCGCGTCGCCACCCTCACCGATGATCAGCGCGCCCGCCGACCACAGCCGGAGCCGGGGCCTGAGCCGGTCGAGGTTCCCGCGACGCGGGCCTCCGCCCACTACCTGAACGCCCGCCAGCTCTTCGACCTCGGCCACCTGTCCGGCATCCTGGAACGGTGCGGCGTCGACGTGTCCGGCCGCCACGGCGGCAACCGCATCGCCGCCGCCCTGGCCCACGCGAAGGCCTCGCTTGAGGACCTGCACGATGTGCTCGCCCTCGACTGGAGCGACTGCATGCCCGGCCCGTCCGCCTCGCTCCGGCCGTACGAGGCTGTCGACCCCGAATAGGGCTGCGCTCCCGCGGCCTCCTGCGACACGCTGGCCGCCCAAGCCGCCCCCAGCTTCGGCTGGGGGCGGCTTCTGCTTTCCTGAGGTACATGGGGAAACTGACGGTGAGAGCGAACGCCCCGGTGCTGGGGTTCCGCGACCGTGAGGAGCGGGTCGTCACAGACTCGCCGTTCATGCGCCGCACAATCGACAAGGGCAAGCTGACGCTGCTCGTCGACCACGACGCTGCCGCTGCCGCCGAGGCCGGCGAGGGGGTCGATGCCGGCGGGGGCGACGAGGACAGCGGCAGCGCGGAGGAGGGCCTGTGATCCGGCTGGTCGACGACCCCGACGCCGAACTCGAAGCGCTGCGCCTGCCGCCCGAGCCGGAGGTCGCGCTGAAGGTGCGCGAGCCCGACTACGACGACGCTGCCTGACCAGCAGGAGCGGGGGAGACGTGGCGAGGTATCGGGTGCGGGTCCGCAACAATCAGGCGGCGCTGCAGCGGCTGCTGCGCTCGCCGCAGGGCGACGTGTACCGGCACGTCGACGGCATCATGCGCGAGACGGCGAGCCTGGGCCGCCGCAACATCCGTGTCGACTCCGGGTTCGCCCGCTCGCAGGTCTACCACCTGGTGTTCCCGTACGCGACGCGCATGGTGGGCAGGGCCGGCTCGTACGCGCACTACTCGGCCTACCTCGACATCGGCACCGGCATCTACGGCCCCTCCGGTAAGCCGATCACGCCGAAGCGGGCGAAGGTGCTGGCGTTCACGCCGAAAGGCTCCAACGTTGTCGTGTTCGCCGCGTCAGTGAAGGGCATCAAGGGTGACCGCTGGCTGCGCAGGGCGTTCGCGGTCGCCTGCCCGTACCCTGTCCGCGACACCATCTAGCAGCGAGTCATCCGGGGGTAACGATGAGCGACATCGCGGTGAAGGACGCCGAAGCGGCCGACCAGGAAGCCGAAGACTCGGCCGGCGCGATCGACGGGGTGGTCGTCGACCCCGACCTGGTGTTCACGACGAAGCCGAAGCCGCACCTGTCGCAGGAGTCGGCCGCCGACCGGATGGTCGCCTTCCAGCTGGACGACGCCACCTACTACCTGGTCAAGCCGCGCAAGTGGGAGGACCTGCTCGTCGAGCTGGAGGAGACGCAGGCGCGCCGCGCGACCGGCCCGGACGTGCTGTGGACGGGCTGGGACTTCCTCGAGCGCGTCATCGTCCCCGAGAGTCTGCGCAGGCTACTGGCCCGCGTGAAGGACGACAACGACGACTTGGAGCGGGCCGACCTGTTCCTGCTCATCCCGCAGATCATTCACAAGCTGGCGGCGCGGGAGAACGGCCGCAAGGCGGCCCCGGCGGGCCCGCGGCCGGCCAGGGCCAAGGCTGGGCGCGGCGCGGCACGCGGGTAGCCCAGCGTGGAGGAGTGGCGGCCGGCAGTCCTGGGACCGCCGGCCTCGTTCGTCATCGACGACGAGATCTACGAGCTGGCCGGCTCGTGGATGGTGCTGCTGGAGTGGCTGCCCGTCCAACGCTGGCACATGCACGTCCTGTACGGGCTGCTGCACCCGTTGGACGCCGAACGCCTGTCGGACCGGCTCGACGACCTGGGCGACCCGCTGTCGCGCGAGGAGGTCCGCGCGATGGCCGAACGCGTCGTCGAGCAGGCGACCGGGCGCAAATGGTGGGTCGCGCAGCGGCTGTACGCGACGCTGGCCGCCTCATGGGGCGAACTGGATGGGAGGCTGTCGCTGCGCGGCGTCGACCTGGCAGCGCTGCTGCAGACCCCTGCCCGGATGTGCAACCTGGTGTACGGGTGGCTGGTCGACGGCGCCGACGACAAGGCGCGCCGCCAGCTGGACATGCGGCTCACGAGGCCGCCGCGCGGCATGTCGAAGCGGGAGGCGGCGGCGGCCTGGTCGCCGGAGGAGGCCGGGCGGTCGTTCATGGCCGCCATGCGGTCGCAAGCCGATGCGGGAGGACGGGCGTCGGCCGCCGTAGCCTAAGAGTCGCCGACTGAGCTGAGGGCCGGGCACCAGCGACCGCTTGGGGTGCCCGGCTCATGGCGAACGGTCCTATCTCGCGCGCAGAGGTCGAGCTGATCCTCGACTTCGACGGCCTGTCGGAGGAGCTGCGGGAGGGCCTGGAGCAGCGGGTCAAGGCGGCCGCCGCGGTCGCCGCCAAAGAGCTGTCGAAGGTTGAGAAGGCCGCCTCGCAGGTCGGGTCGACGACGCAGCGTTCCGGCCGTGCCGCGCAGGTGGCGATCGACTCGGTGCAGTCCAGCGCCAAGACGGCGACGACTGAGCTGAACAAGACGGCCAAGGCCAGCCAGAAGGTCGGCGAAAGCGTCAGGGGCATCGGGGACGGCGGCCGCGGCGGGCTGCGGAACCTGCTGCGCGACCTGGCGGGTCTGCCGCCGATGACCGAGCGGGCGGTGCGCGGGCTGACGTTCACCCGGCAGGCCATCATCTCGGCGATCGCGGCGGCCGCCGGGCTTGGGCCCGCGTTCGCGGCCGCTGGCGCTGCAGCAGGAGCTTTCGGCCTGTTCGCGGTGCCCACCATCGCCAAGGTCATCAAGGCGCAGACCGAGATGGCCGACGAGTGGCAGTCCCTCACCAAAGATCAGAAGATCGCAGCCGTCTCGACCGACGCTCTGGTCCAGGAGTACAAGGAGTTGTCGGCTGCGCTCGCGCCGGACGTGCTGCGCGTCTACAACGCCGCGCTCACCGAGACGCGGGAGCTGCTGCCGGAGCTGGTGCCGCTGGCCAGCTCGGTGACCGACGCGCTGACGGACGCGGTGAACACGCTCGGCGACGGGTTCGACTCGACCCGGGCGCGTGAGTTCTTCGACTTCCTGGAGGCGTCCGCGCCGGTCGCGATCGACGGCATCGTGTCGATCGTGCAGGACGGCGGCGCCGCCGCGGCCAGCCTCATCCAGGCGCTGGCGCCGCTCGCGCCCGTGGTGGGCGGGCTGGCGTCCGGCGTGCTGCAGTTGCTGACCGCCGTGTCGGACCTGTCGCCCGAGCTGGTGCAGCTTGTGGTCACCGCGGTCGCGTTGAAGGGCCCGGTGTCGGCGGTCGGCGGCGCCTTCACCAGCACCGCGGGCAAGACGAAGTCGTTCCTGAAGGACACCAAGGGCGCGTCGCTGGCCACCAAGGCGCTCACCGCGGCGGCGAGCGCCGGCCCGAACGTCTACCTTGCCGGTGCGGCCGCGCTCGGCGTGCTGGCGGTCTCGCTGTCGATGGCGAAGACCCGCGGCGAGGAGCTCGTCGACTCCATCCAGGCGCAGAACCTGGCGATCCGCAACAACGTGGCCGGCTACCAGAACGCCAACAAGGTGCTGGCCGCGCAGGTCGCGCCGACCGAGGAACGCATCGCGCTGGCGCTGAAGGCGGTCAACCAGGACCTGAACGCCAACACCGTCGCGCTCGCGCAGGGCGCGCTGGCCCAGCGCGGCTTGAACGACGCCAACTCCGCGGCTCTCGCCGGGCTGGAACGCAACCGGGTGGCGCTGCAGAACATCGACGCGGGCGCGAAGGCGGTCGCCAGCACCTACGGGATCACCACCCAGCAGGCGATCGCGCTGGCCGACGCGGTCGGCGTCGACCTTTCTACGGGCATCTCCAACAGCGGCAACCTGAGCGCGGACGCTGCCGGCAAGTTCGCCGCCTACGCGGCGGCTGTGCAGGCGGCGCAGAACCCGACGCTGGCGATCCAGACGGCGTTCGCGAACACCGCCAACGAGGCGCTCAACCTGACCGACCGGGTGAAGGCGCTGCAGACGGCGTTCGACCTGACGATCAACCCGAGCCTCGCGCTGTTCACCGCGACCACGCGGGTCCGGGACGCCTTCGCCGCCGCGGCCAAGGTGATGAAGGACAGCGACGCCTCCTCGCAGGCCCGCCGGGTCGCGCTGCAGAACCTGGTCACAACGCTGCGCGATCAGGCCAACGCCGAGTTCACCGCGAACCAGTCGGTCAACGCGACGAAGGCCGCGTTCGACCGGCAGCTGCCGACGCTCCTGGCGCTGGCTGGGAACAGCCGCTCGGCGCGCGACCTGGTGCGCGAGCTCGGCGCGGCTTTGACGGGCGCGAAGACGGCGGCTGACAGGGCCGGCACCTCGCTGGGTGGTGCGGGCCAGAAGGCGGCGGCGTCGGCGTCGGGCATCAGCGAAGCGGCCCGGCAGGCCGGCGTGCTGGATCAGCGGGCGCAGGGCGCGGCGGGCAAGGTCGCGAACCTGGCCGTCCAAGCGCAGGGCGCGGGCGGGTCGGCGGCCGCGGCAGCACCGAAGGTGTCCAACCTGGCGAAAAGCATCAACGGGTTGAAGTCGAAGACGGTCACGGTCCGCGCCAACACCGCGCCCGCGCAGGCGGCCGTCCAGTCGTTCATCCGCAACAGCTCCGGCCAGATCGTCGACGTCGAGCTGCGGATCGGCCGCACCACCGCGCGGGCGGGCGCCACCGGCGGCATGGCCCAGGAGCTCGGCTACCGCACCTTCCCCGGCTTCGCCTCCGGCGGGAAGCTGCGCGGCCCCGGCACCGGCACCTCCGACTCGATCCTGGCCAGGCTCAGCACCGGCGAGTTCGTCGTCAACGCCAAGGCCACCCGCCGGTATGAAGACCTGCTGCGCGCCATCAACAGCAACAAGTTCGCCTCGGGCGGGAAGGTCGGCGACCGGCTGCCCCGGTACGCGAGCGGCGGCATCATCCGCGGCGGCAGCGCCGTCATCGACCTGGGCGAGCTGCTCGGCGCCGACCTGGCGCGCGGGCTGCGCCGCTCCCAGCGGGCGATCGACGCCGCGCTCGGCAAGATCTCCAAGAGCGTGAAGGACAAGCTGGCCGAGGTGCTGCGCACCGTCAGCGGCGACTTCGTCCGCAACCTGGTCGCCGCCAGCCCCGAGGAGATCAACCGGCAGCTGCGCGACCTGCAGCGGTCCATCACCGCGGCGCTGAAGAAGACGAACACGAAGGTCGACAACCTGCTCGTCGCCCGGCTGCAGACGCTGAACTCGGCGCTGTCAAAGCTCGCGACGGAGCGGGACCGGATCGCCGCCACCTTGGAGAAGGCCACCCAGACCGCGGCCGACGTCGCTGAACGGGCCCGCTCGTCGGCGGCGCTGTCCACCCTGTCGGAGGAGGAGCGCGCCACCCCGGAGGGCATCGCGGCCGCCCTCCGCAACCGGCTCAAAGCGATCGACGAGTTCCAGGCCGACGTGCAGCGGCTGCAGAAGCGAGGCCTGGACAAGAGCCTGATCGAACAGCTCGTCACCGGCGGGCCCGACCAGTCCGGCACCGTCGCCGACACCCTGTCGCGCGCCTCCGCGGCCACCCTGCGGGAGATCAACTCGCTGCAGCGGCGGATCAACACCAACTCGAAGTTCTTCGGCCAGCAGTCCGCCGACTTCCTCTACGACGCCGGCGTGAACGCCGGGCGCGGCTTCCTCACCGGCCTGAAGAGCCAAGAGAAGGAGATCAAGGCGCTGATGGCGGAGATCGCCAAGACGGTGTCGGCGACCGTGAAGAAAGAACTGAAGATCAAGTCGCCGTCGGGGGTGCTGCGCGCAGACGGCCGCAACACCGCCCGCGGCTACCTGCTGGGGCTGAAGGACATCGCCCCGCAGGTCGAGGCGGCGACCGCCCGCCTGGTCGCCCCGATCGAACCGGCGCGGACGCCGGCGTTCCGGCCCGCCCGCGAAGCGAGCGCAGCGGCCAGGCGGGTCACGCCGCGCACCCAGCCGCCGTCCGCCCAGAACGTGCGGGACTTCACGATCAACAACCACTTCCACCAGGTCATGACGAGCGCGAACGAGATCGTCGCCGAGCAGGAGCGCCGCATGGCCGCGGCGCTCCGATAGGAGGGGCAGCGTGGCCTCGAGGGACTGGCTGTGCTTTTCAGGCGTGGAGGTGGCCAACTCGGCGCGGGTGTACGCCTACAGCCAGGCCGGGCTCGCGCCGGCGCACGCCTCGGTGCGCGACTGCGGCTGCGACGGCCTGGCCGATATTCTCGGCGACCCCGCATACACGCTGCCCGGCACCGACGAGGCGCCCTGGTGGGACCCTGCCGAGCCGTCGTCGACGGACTTCGCGGGCTTCCTCATCACCGACATCGAGGGCCTGGACGCGGCGCCGGTCTCCCGGTCGGTGACCAACCGGCTCACCGGCGGCGCCGTCATCGGGCCGCCCCGCTACGGGCCGCGCACCATCACCGTGACCGGCGTCCTTGTCGGCCGTACCGCGTGCGCCGTCGACTACGGGCAACGGTGGCTGTCGTCGGTGCTGCAAGGCTCCCTGTCCTGCGGGGCGGGCGCGTGCGGCGGCGACGACCTCGAGTACATGACGTGCTGCCCGACGGTGCCGGCCGCGCCCGGCGAATGCTGTCCCGGCCCGTGCACCAGCCAGACGTGCGGGGCGGGCGTGTTCCGGACGCTGCGCGACGTCGCCCTGCTGGCCGAGCCGACCGTGCAGCAGCGCATCTCGGGCTGCGCCTGCTGCCCCGGCGAGATCCGGCAGATCCAGTTCCAGCTGGTCGCCGGTCGGCCGCACGCGCTGCGCCCGGCGGTGACGGTGGCCGAAGGCGTGGCGTGGCCGCCCGAGTCGCCCGACGACGAATGCATCCAGTGGTCGACCAGCCCCGACTGCCTGGACGAGGCCGGCGAATGCGCCGCCCTGCTGCCGCAGCCCTGCCCGCTCGACCCGAACTGCCCGCCACCCGTCCTGCCCGAGCCGCCGCTGCCTGACAACCCCTGCCTGTGCGAGCCGTGGACGCGCCGCCAGGTGTGCGTGGAGATCCCGGAGAACGCGGCGCCCATCTGGGCGGACGTGGTGCCGTTGCTGGAGATCAACTCCGGGTCGGGTGTCCTGCGCAACATCCGCATCAGGTTCTACCCGAACCCGTTCGGCGCCGCCTACGCGGATCTCGACCCGTGCGCCTGGTGCTCTGAGATCAACATCAGCTATCTGCCGGAAGGGGCGCGGCTGACGATGGATTCGACCCGGCGGACCATCTACGTGCAGTGCCCCGGCCGCGCCGACACCCCGGCCGAGCAGATCGTGTCCGGGCCGGAGGGCAGGCCGCTGTCGTGGCCGGTCCTGGAGTGCGGCATCCCGTACCTGGCGTGCATCTCGGCTGACTCCACGACGATCGCCGCCGACGCCTCCGTCACCGTCCGCACCATCGTGAGAGAGGTGTGACATGGGGCCTCTCGGCTGCGCCGAGGAGTACACGGTCGGCATCTACGACCGGACCGGCGGCCGCCAGTACGGCACGGCCGAGGCGTCGGCGCTGGACTGGTCCCGCGTCCTGGACGACACCTCCGAAGCCAACGTCACCGTCCCCTACCAGGGGCCCGAATGCTGCCAGCTGCTCGGCGACACCCGCAGCTGGTGCAACGAGCTGGCCGTCTTCCGCGACCAGACCCTCGTCTGGCAGGGCCCCATCGTGAAGATCCTGCACCGCGGCGACGAGACGCTGCTGCAGGCCCGCGACGTCACCCAGTGGCTGTTCCGGCGCAAGATCCGCGCCCTCCTGGACTTCACCGGCAGCAGCCGAGCCGACCTGACCGTCATCGCCCGCAAGCTGGTCGAGCACGGGTTCGCGCCCGACGACCCGAACGTGCTCGCCTACCTGCTGGTGTCAGCGTCCGGCATCGTCGGCGAACGCAAATACGCCACGAACTCCGGCTACGTCCTGGACCAGTTGCGGGAGCTGGCACGCACCGGGCTGGACTTCACGGTGCTCGGCCGGCGCATCCTGCTGATGGGGGAGGGGCCGCTCGGCAGGTTGCCCGGCCTGTCGGACGAGCACTTCGTCGGCCCGCTGTCGGTCATCGAGGACGGCCTGGCCGCGATCACACACGCGACCGTTATCGGCAAGGGCGTCATGGCCGAAGCCGGCGGCGTCGGCGAGTGCGGGCTGCTGGAGTTCATCGCCCAGGAGGAGGAGATCCAGGACGTCGCCTCCGCTCAGGCGGAGGCGAACGCGCTGGTGGCGGCGGCCGACCCGGCGCCGCTGTTCCTGGAGGTGCCCGACGATTCGCAGCTGGCGCCGGACGCGCCGGTCGGCATCAACGACTTGATCCCGGGCGTGGTCGTCCCGGTCACGTCGGAGGCGACGTGCCGTACCGTGGCGGCGGACCTGCGGCTGGTCCGGGTGAAGATGTCGTTCACCGAGCACGACGGCGAGAAGGTCGGTATCACGCTGGCGCCGCTTGGCATCGACACGGCTCCCGCCATCGTGGCCTAGAACAGGAGGGAAGCATGGCGAGGTTGAAGACGCGGCCGCAGACACCCGCGGAGATCCTCCGCGACCTGGACGACCGCATTCGAGTCCTGGAGCAGCGCAACAGCGTGGTGATCGGGGTTGCGCCGAATGCGTACGTCATCGAGGTCGACGACGTTGGGCGGCTGACCGCTCGGCACGCCACTACCGGCGCAGTAACCATCCTCGCATCGTGGTGACGCCACTCGTCTCGCTTCAGCCCGCTTGGGCGCAATGACGTGTGCAAGCGAACCAGCGTGCGGTGGGGCGGCGGAATGATGACCCGCGCGTCGCCAGGATGTCAGCTCAGCCCCGGCCGGGGCTTCGGCGTGAACGTGTTGCCGGGCCGTCCATCGCCCCCTACCTGGACGCGACCTTGGGGGCTGCTTGCGGTCGCTTCCCGGACCCCCTGCCCGCGAGATCGGTGTCCTTGGTTAGGCAACAAACGCTATAAGTACTTCAGGCCTATCTTGCAGAGGTGTAACGTAGGGAGTAATCAGCTCTTACTGGAGGCATGGGAGAAAGATCTTCCCAACCTTAAATGGCCCGGCTGGCCTCCCAAGTGGTTCGACCCTTAAAGCTCCAGACATGGGGGAAAGGGCGGCCATGAGCGGCCTCCGTAAGGATGTAACACCACTTTGCCAGCAACAAATCACGTGAGGCGATGTGGTTAAGGACCTGCCGCAGGGAAAGCCGACGGGGTCAGAGTAAGTCTCGACAGGGCATGCTCCATCTTCCCTGTCGTAGAAAAGAGGTAGACATGCATGGCAGAGAGCGCTTTATGCTGCCAAGCTCAGTTCTTCTCGCTGCTATCGTCCTTGTGCCGGTTGGGACCGCCCAGTCCTCGGTGAGTACGGAACCCGCAAGGCAAATAGCTCTCACGCAAGATGTAGGGAGCTTCAGCGCACAGGAAAGACCGTGTAGAAGGGACTGCAAGGCGGGCTTCCGGCAGGGATATCGGGACGGTTATCAGGATTGCCTGCGGGGCAACCGTAGGAATACTAATCAGAACCGAGGATTCGGCGAGTGGGCGCGTGGATACGGCATGGGATACCAGCGCGCATTCTACTCCTGCTAGACGGTGAAGCGACTCCGCGAAGAGCCTATGCGAAAAAGCGCTTGTTGTCGGAGTAGATCTTACGGATCTTCGATGGCAGTCTCTCGAGGGGGAGGTCAATAATGCTTCTCACACGATCTGTCGTCCTGTCGGCGGCTGTATCCTTGGCTGTTGTCGCCATGGGTGTAACGGGAGCACATGCCTCGGCTGTGCCGTTGCCTATCAAGCCAGGGTCAGCGGCAATCTCAGTGCACGCAGTCGTCGATCCGAGTCCAGACCAGGAATTCCTGAATCGTATCCATGCGGCTGGAATCGTCGCTCCCGATGGACAAGCCGTTGCTGTGGGCCGCAAACTTGCGCGCCTTAGCGCGTCAGGTGCCAGCTATACGACGCTGTCTGAGGTCGTCCGAGACTTCGGGGTGTACGACCACCATGTCGATGCATTCATTCAGGCTGCACTTGCAGTGTATTAATCGCAGGTCAGAATCTGGAATCTGAGGGCGGAGTTCAGCGTCTTCGTTCTCGTGCAAAGGGGTGGGAACATGTGTTCCACTGTGACCAAGTTTTGCGCGTCTCTGCTGACGGCAACCATTTCCCTGGCACTCCCACCATTCCCAGCGGAGGGAGTGGCGGCTCAACGAGGTGTAGCTAGCCAAGAAGGCCGCCAACAGCCTCCATCTCCGCCGTCGGGCTTGCGAGTTAGGGAGACCGCCGCCAACACGTTCCTCCTCTACTGGCAGGACAACTCTCGAAATGAGGCAGGTTTCGAGATCACAGATGGCATCTCCTACCGGAGAACCGGCCGGAACGATACGGCCGATGCATGGCATGTCGATCGCCCTCGCACCTACAAGTGCTTCAGGGTAAGAGCCTTCAATAATGCGGGAAAGTCGCCATGGACGCCACGCGGGACTTATGTGTGCGGCAGAACTCGTGCCTAGGTAGCCGCTCGATGTCCTTGCAGGGAGCAATCTCATGAAGGACGAACAGAAGTCAAGGTCTGTATTCGCGTTGTCCGCAATGATCGTCACAGCCGCAGTAGGGGTCAACGCGATGGCAAGGCCGGCTCCAGCCGAAACACATACAGCGACGATGGAGGCGACCCACGCCAACCCTCCTTCGCCGTCAAGAGAAGACGCCTCATTCCTAAGGCAGCTCCGTGCGGCTGGATTTACGGAGGCTCGGATTTCAGACGAGCAAGCTATCGATGCTGCCCATAAGGTCGTCTACTGGGTCTGTGACGACAATAGACCCAGCAGTCGCCTCTATGTTGAGGACTACCTGTACAAGTTCGGAATAGACGAACGCAGAGGGCCTCGCAGTGCTAATGCCTTTACGGAGGCAGCACTCCTGGCCTACAGGCAAACCAGTGATCCAACAAATTGCTGACAATACTCTAGAGACCACACACAGAGCGGTGATCTTGTTACGCTGTGTATGTGGAGGATCGCGGATTACGCGTCGACGGGTCGCGAGTGGTTCACCGGCCCGGCACTGCTATCGATCACCGAGGCGAGGAGTTACCCGCACCGGACTGCCACACCGGGATCGCTGGCTGGGACGTTCGACGGCTGCGGTTCACGAGTCGGCCGATCACCTGCAAACGGTGCCTCCGGAAAGGTACGGCTGGGCCTGACGGGCAGCTGCCGCTGCCGGATCTGGTCGACCTCAAGCTCACGCTCTACTAGAACCAGAAGGCGGCGCCCTCCGCAGTGCTCGCGGCGCTTGCTCTGGCCCCGCCCTCACAAAGAGGGCGGGGCGTCACGGTGGTGTGCACCCGGCGCGCAAGGGTGCGCCCTACTCTGTCTTCGGTCCCCCGTGAATGCCCACAGTAGAACACTGATTACAGTGCGTGCCCGCCGTTCGGGGAGCATCGCTACTTCTCCCGCGTCCAGACGAGCTCAGCGGCGGCCACGTTCTCTCGCCCGTACACCGCGGCGGCAGCAACGGCCAACCCGCCGGTGTGCCACACCACGTCGGCGGTCCGCGGCGTGTCTCCCACCATGACGGTGACCCGCCCGCCGAGCGGGATCTGTCCGGCCATCCACCGGGGGGCGACCGCGTTCAGCAGATGCGCGGCCACCGGGCCGGGCAGCCCGACGACGAGCAGCTCGGGCATGCCGATGCTGAGCAGCCCGACCGTGTGCGCGTACGGCGTGATGCCTTCGCCTTCCACGGCCTGCACGATCCAGCCGTGCCGCCGGACCCCGTCGACGACCGCGGCCAGGTGAGGGGAGAGCGTCGAGGTCACGCCAAGTCCTCCCGCTGCAGCGCCGTGCGGGTGCACCCCACGACGGCGGACTCGCCAGCGTCGTACCAGATCAGCGGTCCGGGGCAGCTCGTCGGCATGCGCCGATCGTAGAGGCTGCGCCGTGGCCACCAGGGCAGGCGCGGCGGCCCCGGTACGCTGGCCGTGATGCTGCTGGCGTGAGGGCCGGGCCGACCTGCGGACACAACCGGGGTGGTCACGATCGCCAGATGTGGATGCGCAAGCTCCTGCTCTTGCCTGGTCACAGCGGGGCCGGGCGCGACGGTATCGGGTAACGGGTCGTCGGCGAACCCGTACGTGGTGTCGGCGACCGGCTCTTTCGACTGCGAAGCGGTCCAGGACTGCGTCGGAGCCGGGTTCGTCCAGGGCCTGCAGTACGACGACGCCGCCAACCAGTTCCGGGCGCGCCTCGATCCGGCGCCGGGCAACAACCTGCAGCAGAGCGCCGCCGGCCTGTTCGTGCCGACCGGCGCCGCGACCGTGTCGGTGGCCGACAGCTCCTGCATCGACATGTCGGGCAACGGCGCGGGCGGCTCGCCGATCACGGCCGCGCCGATCCTCAACGCGGCGGCCGGCAACCTCATCTCGTGCACGCCGACGGGTCTGCGGGCCGCGCTCACGCTGGCCACGTGCGGCCTGTCCGGCGACGGCAGCGCCGCCGCGCCGCTCGCGGCGAAGGTGGCCGCCTGGCCGTACCCGTGCACGCCGGTCGACACGTTCGCCGGCAACGTCTACTGCGACTCGACCGGCACGCTCCGGTCGGAGCCGCGCGCCACGTTCAACGCGCAGCAGAACTCGGCGAACACCCAGGTGGCGGCCACCGCGGTGCCGGCCGCGATCGACACCCCGGTCGACACGCGGACGCTCGTCGTCACCAACCCCGACACCTGCCGCACCGCCTACGTGTTGTGCAGCCAGGAGCTCGACGTCGACCTGGTGCTGCCCTCGAACGCCGGCGCCGCCTATGGGTTCGGCACCGACGAGATGGTCTACCACTCCAACCGCGGCTCGACTACGGAGACCGACTTCCACGTCCAGGTGATGAAGGTCGGCCAGTTCATCGGCCCGCTGGCGCCCGGGGGGAACGCCAACCTGGCGCTGACGGTCGCGATGGGCCGCGGCTCGGGGGGCGCGACGTACAACCGCATCCAGCATTTCAACCGCGCATTCTTGTGGATCCTGTAGGGGGCCGTGATGGCGAAGAGGAAAGACACGTCGGTCGTCGAAGACGTCCCGGCCGTGGTGCCGGAGTGGTCTCCGCCGCACGAGGTCACCCGCTGGTGGGCGCTCCCGAACGGCGGAGTCGTCGAAGGCGTCGACGCAGGCGGCGAACTGCAGCCGCCCGAGGGCGCTGTCGAGATCAGCCGGGAGGAGTACGAGCAGCGCCTGGCCGTCCTGAAGAGTGAGCACGCCGCCTACGTCGACGGGCTGCGCGCCGAGGACGAGCGCCGCACCCGCGAGGACTTCGACGCGCTGCGCGCCGCAGGTATCCCGGAGGCGACCGCGCGCCGCATGTCCGGCTACACCGGGGAGCTGTAGTCATGCCCCAGGTGTGTGTCGGACCCGAGTTCTCCGTCGACCCGAACGGCCGTTTGCGGCTGGACCTGTGCGGCAGCCCGGCCGAGCAGGCGTGGCCGTACCCGTGCCCCACCTCGCACAACCCGCTCCGCGTCGACCCGACGTGCGGGTTGTGGGTGCCGCCGTACCCGAAGGCGGGCCGGGCGTCGGCGTCGGGCACGACCGGCGGAGCCCTGGTGACGGTCCCGGCCGGGTTCACCGAGGTCGCCCAGGCCGAGATCGAGGTGGAGAACCCCAGCGACTGCTACGCGGCGATCGTCGTGCAGTGGGTGCAGGTCGACGTCGACCTGTACCTGCCGGCCGGGACGGACTCGCGGGCCGGGTTCCGCATCAACGGCAACTCGGTGATGGCCAACGAGAACCCGGCCCCGGCGGGCGGCACCCAGGAGACCGGCATCCACTGGGAGCTCACCCAGACGCTCGTCAGCGGCACCATCCCGGCCGGCGGCAGCAACACGTTCACGGCGCCGATCGACGTCGGCTCCGGGCAGGGCGGAGCCCAATACGGGGAGATCAGATGGCAGATGCGAGTGCTGGTCCTGGCGGGCCTGTGATGAGCACGAAGTGGTTTCAGCTGGGGGACGGCACGCTGATCTCCCGCTCGCTGCAGGTCGACGGCTCCTACCCGATGAAGGTCACCATCCCTGCGGACGCGGTCGAGATCAGCGAGGAGCGGGCCGAGGAGATCCGCGCCGGCTACGCCGCCGACGTCCGGCGATGGGTGGCCGAGCAGAACGCGGCAGCCGACGTCATCCGCCGCCGCGACTTCGACGCGCTGGTGGCGCTCGGCGCGCCGGAGGAGACGGCGCGCCGCCTGTCCGGCTACCGCGGGCTGACGGAGGGGGCGCCGGATGGCTGAGCAGGACCCGTTCTCGGGTGTGGTGACCGCCGCCACCGTGTACACGGCCGTCGTCAACGTGGGCGAGCGCGTCGGCCAGGTCGACCACAAGGTGGATCTGGTCGCGCACCAGGTGGTCGCCGTCGACCAGAAAGTCGACGGGGTGGTGGCCAGCGTCGCCGACTTGCAGACCCGCGTCCGTGAGCTGGAGGCGGTCGACCAGAAGCATGAGGCCGCCATCGAGGTCGCCGTCGCCGACACCGTCGACCTGCAGGTCCGCGTCCGCGCTCTGGAAGCCAACCGGTGGCCCAAGGGGTTGCCGACGCTGCTGGCGTTCGTGTCGCTGCTCATCGCTTTCGTCGCGTTGTGGCAGGGCTGGTCGTGAGCGGGTGGAAGGCGTTCTGGCAGATCATCGAGCCGGTCCCGCCGGAGCGTCACGCGCCCAGGTCGGCGGCGGGAGGGCCGCCGCCGCAGCAGCCGTTCCAGCTGGCCGGACGGCCGCACCGGGACCGGCGCAAGCAGGCGGCGCGGCGTCGCGCCGCACGAGCGTCAAGGGGGAGACGCTGATGGCGAACCTCGTCACCAGGGACCAGTGGAACGCCCGCACCCACAAGGGGCACACCCCGCTGAGGGAACGCCCGCGGGGCGTCAAGTACCACTATGTGGGCGGCCGGGTGGAGCCGGACATCGTCAAGGATCACGGCCAGTGCGTGGCGCTGGTCAAAAGCATCCAGCGGCACCACATGGACACCAACCTGTGGGCGGACATCGGCTACAGCGTCCAATGCTGTCCCCATCGGGAGATCTTCATCGGGCGCGGGCCGGGCGTCGTGCCGGCCGCCAACGGGCCCGGCCTCAACGCCCAGCATTACGCCATCCTCGCGCTGGTCGGCGACTCCGGCCTGGTCGTCCCGACCGACGACATGCTGCACGGCCTGCTGGACGCCCGCGCCTGGCTGATGGGCTTGCGGGAGGAGGAGCAGCCGTGCGGCGGGGAGGTGCTCGGCCACCGCGACGGCTACGGCACCGAATGCCCCGGCGACTGGCTGTACGACTGGATCAGGCGCGGGCATCCGCGGCCAGGAGGCGCGGGCAGCCCGAGGCCGGTGTCGCAGCCGCCGCCGTGGCCGGGCCGCGTCCTGGAGTATCCGCCGCTGCAGACGGGCGACGACGTGCGGACCTGGCAGCGGCAGATGGCCAGGCGAGGCTGGCGGATCGACGTCGACGGCCGTTTCGGACCCACCTCGAGAGAGGTCGCCCGCGCCTTCCAGAAGGAGAAAGGCTTCCGGGTCACGGGACGTGTGGGGCGCGATGACTGGCGGGCGGCGTGGCTGGCTCCGATCACGTAGGCCGGCACCGCAGGCCCGTCGACGGGGCGGGGGAGGATCCTTGCCGGCGGGGCGGGATGTGGTCGCGGTCGTGGTGGCGGGACGCGCTCGAGCGGGCGGTCCGGGCGAGCGCTGCCGCCGTCCTGGCCGGTGTCGGAGCCGACCGGCTCGGCACGCTGCAGCTGATGTCGCTGCGGGCGGCGGCGGCGTTGGCCTGCGGTGGGGCGCTGGTGTCGTTGCTGCTGTCGTTGGTGGCGTCCGGCAAAGGCGACCACGAGACGGCGTCGTTCACGCGGTAGGGCAGAAAAGGGCGAAGGGCCCGCCGTCGAGGTGGCAGGCCCTTCTTTCGCTCCCTGTGGAGAAGGAAGCTCGCGCACAATCGCGCCCAGCAACTACAGGGTACCCCGTTGCCTCTTCTTTACCACCCTCTGTCCGGTAAGAATTGCACATGGTCCCCCTATCGGTATAGTGTGAGAATTGCAAGCATCAAGGAGGTGAGAATGTGACGCAAGCCCCGCAGGGTCGCCCTGAGCTGGTCGGACTCCCCGACATCGCCAAGATCACTGGCGTGAAGGTGGACACGCTCCGCTCCTGGCGGCACCGCGAGGAGTTCGACAAGCTGCCCGACGCGGACGCGGTCGTCTCCGGGACCCCGGTCTGGCTCAAAGCCCGCTGGACCAGCCCCGGTGAGCCGCTACCCGAGCTGCCGCCCGTCGTCGGAGTCAAGGAGGTCGGCACGATGTTCGACGTCGACCCCGAGACCGTGACGATCTGGTTCCGGCGTAAGAACGGCGCCCCCGAGGCGGAGTGGAAGGTCGGCCAGACGCGTATCTGGACGATCCCGCCCTGGGAGGAGTTCGCCAAACGCACCGGCAGACCCATCGCTCTGCCCAGCGTGAGATAGCACCACCGTTCGTCCCAGCCTGGGGCGAACTCTGACTTTGAGCTATACGGGGACAGTCGAGGAAAGTCCCCATGTAGCTCTCTGTGGAGAAGGGCTCAGCACCGATGGCACTACAGACACGTCCCCCGACCTGTGTCGTCCCGTTCCCGCTGCTCTTGATCGAAGGCCCCGCCGACTCGGGCAAGACCCGCATGTGGGTGGAGCTGACAGCCTCCCCGCTCGTCGGCCGCGCCCTCATGCTCGACCTCGGCGACGGCAACAGCGACGAGTACGGCGACGCCGCCGACGGCACCCCCACCTACGAGATCATCGAGCACGACGGCTCGTGGGCGTCGATCATCGCCCAGCTCGAAGCCGCCCACGAAGAGGCCGGAAAGGCGCTCGCGGCCGGCGGCAAGCCGTACGCCCTCGGCGTCGACAGCGGCTCCCGCCTGTGGGAGATGCTCAAGACGTGGGGCGGCGCCCGCGCCAAAGGCTCCATCAAGAACCAGCGGCTCCTCGCGTTCGACCCGAACGCCGACGTGCGCATCCCCAACAACATCTGGGACGACGTCCACGCCCGCCACAACCGGCTGATGGAGCTGCTCACCACGTTCCCGGGCATCGCCGTGGTGACCGCCCGCGGCCGCGAAACCTACATGGCCGAAGACCCCACCGACCCGGTGCCGAAGGTCAACGCGTACAAGGTGGAATGCCACCGCGACCTGCCGCACGAGGCGACCGTGTGGATCCGGCTCAGCCTGGACGCCCCGCCCACGATCATCGGCGCCAAATCCAAGTACCTCAACATCCGTTACGGCAAGGACGAGGCTCGCGTCGTCCCCGACCTGGACCTGGGTGTGTTGGTGTTCAAGACGCTGCGCGTCTCGAACACCAGCACGCCCCGGCCGGTGATCCGGCTCGGCCGCGAACGCCTGCCCGAGCAGATCCGCGACGAGGCGATGGCCACGACCGACCGCGACCGGCTGCAGCAGCTGCTGGCCGAGGCCGCCCACCCCGCCCACCAGGGCGTGACGCTCGACAACGAGTGGGGCGAGGAGGAGAGCCTGCCCGAGCTGATCGCCCGCCGCATCCGCGGCCTGTCCGGCCGCGCCGACGCGGCCGCCTCCAGCGCGACCGCCGCCCGCCCCCAGGCAGTCCCTGCCCCCGCCGCCGAGACGCCGCCCGCGCCGACCCCGCCCAGCACGGAAGACACGATCTCCCAGCAGCTGCAGACGGCGCTCGACCAGATGCTCGCCCAGTGCGGCGTGGTCACCCCCGACCGGCGGCTCACCGTCCTGCAGGTCCTCACCGGCAGGCGGCTGACCTCCACCAAGCAGCTCACCAACCAGGTCGGCGCGATGGTGATGGGGCTGCTCGCCCGCGCGATCGCCGACCCGAACCCGAGCGAGAAGCTCACCGAAGTCATGCAGGAGCGCATGGCCACCCTGATGGCCGCCCAGAACCCGACCGCCGCTCAGGAAAGGCCTGCCGCATGAGCCGCCGCACCGCCAAGACCAAAGCTCGCAAGGGTAAGGCCACCCCGCGGAACGCCGCCCGCGGGCACCAGCCCGACCTCCTCATCATCGACGACCAGCCGTACGACCCGGCCACCCCCGCGGTCGGCGAGCACGCCCCGGACGTCGACACGGAGCAGGCGGCGGCGACCGAGGAAGCGCAGACCACGACGATTCACGGCATTCCGTTCCAGGACGAGCCGATGGTGTTCACCGGCGACCTGGCGCTGCCCGGCTTCGAGAACCTGTCGTTCGCTGAACTCGCCGAGATGGCGGGGAAGGCGGGCCTCGCCCTTCCGCCGGGAGCGGGCGAGGTACTCGAAGGCGTCGTCATGCGGGACGAGATCGCGGAGGCCAGGAAGCTGCTGGCCGAAGCCGAAGAGCGGGGCGAGTCTCCGCTGGACGTCGCGCACGCCTACGGCTACCTCGACGGCGTGCACAAGGCGCTCGGCAGGCAGGTCCGACGCACCCGTGAGCTGGCCGAGCGCATGTTCGCCGCCGCGCAGCTCGTCCACGGGATGAAAGCGCTGGACGTGATGGGCGCCGACGACGGGCCGCCCGTCGCCACCATCCACATCCAGGACGTGAAACCGACCATCACGTGGATCAGAGACGCGGTCGAGGCTTACTGCCGCCAGCACGCCGAAACCGAGCTGTACACCGAAGTGCTGCCCGGCGCGCTCGCCCTCGACGACGTCGTCGCCTACATCGCGATGACCCACCCCGACTACGTGAAGACCCGCGTCCGGGACGCCTACCTGACCCGCCTGGAGTCGGAGATCGACGACGACGGGTGCAAGGCCGACCCCCGCACCGGCGAGGTGGTGAAGCTCGCCAAGGTCACACCGGGCGAGCGGAACGGCGCGTTCATCATCCGCTACACCAGCGCCAAGCAGGGCCGCCCCTCCGGCAAGGAGCGCATCGAGCGGATGTTCCGAGCCGGAGACATGGGCGACGTCCTCGCCCTGGGCGCCGGCCCCGAACCCGACCCGGACGCGCCCGCCGGGAAGGAGGCGTAACGGGTGGCGCTGCACCCGATGGTCGCCGAGCTCGACGCCCTGCGCGTCGAGCTCGGCCTGGCCGAACAGATCGTCGCCGAAGTCGTCGGCGTCGACGCCATGGACGTCGGCTGGTGGGCCGCCGGACTGCGCACCCCGACGCTGCGCCAGTTCGTCGGCTACGCCGCCCTGCTCGGCCGGCGGCTCGCGTTCGCCAACGAGCACGGGCAGATCGAGTTCGTCGACCAGGTGCCCATCCTCGTCGGCGACGACCCGCCCGAACGGCTCCGGGTCGTGCTGGAGCGCCGCCGCGAACGGCGGAACGTGTCCCGCCGGGCCGTCGCCCAGACCGTCGGCGTCTCCCCGGCGGTGTTCAACCGGTGGGCCAACGGCGACAGACCGCTCCCGCTCGACGGCCTCATCGGCTGGGCGGCCGCCGTCGGCTGGACCACCGGCCTCGCCGAAGCACCCGAAGAACCGTTCGACGACCCTGTCGCCGCTGCCCCGCGGCGGCCGCGCGCCGAGCGTAGGCGGCCGCCGCGCGTGCACCCGCTCCTGGCTCAGCTCGAACAGATCCGCCACGCCAGGCGCGTCTCCCAAATCGCTGTCGCCGAAGCCACTGGCGTGCACAAGAACACGGTGGGCCGCTGGGCGACCGGCGAGCGGACGCCGTCGGTGGAGAACCTCGTCGACCTGGCACGAGCGCTCGACTGCGACGTCTACATCGGCCCGCCGGCCGACCAGCCGCCACTCACGCCGCAGGCCGAAGCGCGGCAGCAGATCCTGCTGCAGATCGACCTGGCGCGCGGCAACCGCGACCAGCGCACCGGCCGCCGCAGCCACGACGACGGCACCGGCCCGCAATGGAGGCAGGCCGCCAGCGACGCACTCGGAGAGGAGATCGTCGCCGAGCAACGCGACGAGACAACCTGGGCGCTCCGGGCCCGGACCGTGCTCGCCGACGCCCTCCAGCGCGACGACCCGGCCGAGCTGCGCGCAGGCGTCCTGCAGGCGGCCGCGACGCTCGTGGCCTGGCTCGAAGACCTGGACGCCCGAACCGCCGGCGGACAAGACGAGCAGGAGGTCGGAGACGGGTGACGGTCCTGCTGGCTGTCTACGCCGGGCCGGTCTGTGTCGGCCGCTGCGACCACCGCTGCTACGACGCCGACGACGTCCGCTGCACCTGCGTGTGCCTCAGCGAGAACCACGGCCAGGGCCTGGCCGTCGCCGTCGACAACACCCGCGCCCACGCCGAACGGTGGATCGCCGCCCAGCGGGGGAGCCGGCCCGACGTGACGCGCTGGTCGGTCGACATCACGGTGCAGAACATCCCGCTGTTCGCCCGGCCGGCCAGCCGAGTGCAGCTCATATCTTGACCAGGTTCCCTGGCGGTATATGGCTGACGATCGTTACTGTTCCCTCACGGCTCACCGTCAATGACCCCCAGCAGCGTTACTGGCGGGGAGCCGCACACAGCCCAGAAAAGAGTTCGGCCCCGGGGTCCGCTGGCAGGCGGTCCGGGGCCATGAACGACCTAGTCGAGGAGGTCGCGGTGCTGAGCACCACTGTACCCGTATGGGTGCCTGCCACACAGGCGATCCGAAGGGACAGACCCTCACATAACACGGCTCGGATCCAGCATGTCGATAGTCGCGATGGCGCCCGTGGATCCAGCATGGTTGCCACCACCGGACGGGGAGCGGTGGCGGCATGAGCGAAGCCATCCTGATCCCCGCGGAATGGCTTGCTGATCCTCGGCTCACCTTCGAGCAGGTCGGGATGCTGGCATACCTGGCCAGCTTCCCGGATGGTCATGTCTTCGATATCGAGACCGTGGGTACGGAGATCTTCGCCGACGATCTCGCGGCGCGGCTTTCCGCTATCGGGGCTCTCCGCCTACGCGGATACGTGGTCTTCCGCGGGTTCCCCGAGTTCACGCTGTGCCCCCGCACAGATGAATGCCCGCGGGACGTCGAATGAAGGAGACCCCCGCGACGCGCAAGCGCGTAAGGCCGTACACGAAGCTGTACAGCTCCACCATCCGCGACGACAGGCTGTCGTTCCGCGCTTTGGGCGTGCTGACCTTGATCCTGGATCTGCCGGAGGACTGGGTCGTGCGCGCGGAGGCGCTCGCAGCCGGGGCCGGTCGCGAAGGCCGAGATGCTGTCGCCAAGGCGCTGCGCGAGCTGGCCGCCGCTGGTTACTACCGGGTGGAGCGGCGCCGGGAGAGAAGCGGTCGCTTCTCCATGGGTAACGCGATCAGCGACGAGCCTGTCGCCTCTTGGGCGGCGGAGTACGTGGAGTTCGGGGGCAAGCCAATCCCGCTTGTGCAGCAGCCTGACGGGTCGTACATGGTTCTGCACGCCGACGATTCTTTGACGCCTGACGGGTTCGGCCCCGAGCATGCTGGGGGTCAAGGAATGGAAAGCCCAGGTCAAACCGGAAACGGGTTTTCAGGGTCCGGTGAGGTGATCAAGAATCCGGGCGAAAGGGACGCCACCGGAAACGGGTTTTCAGGGTCCGGTAGCGGATCATGCGGGTCGGGCGAAACGGACACTACCGAACACGGGAAACCAGGCCCCGGTGAACCGGAGTCCGGTGGGCCAGGGCCCTTTAGTAGTACAGAGACGGAGAACAGAGAAGTAGAAACCCCGCCGGTTCTCGCCGTAGGCGAGCTAACCGTGGTCAACGCGCACGCGGGCGAGGCGCCTTCGGCGCAACCGAAGAATTCGTTCGCAGGCCGAAGCCTGATCGCGGCCGTGCCCCGCTACCGCGAGGCGCCCGGCTGGGCGAAGGCCCGCCTCGCCGACATGGCCACCGCCACGCTGGAAAGCTTCGGGCGCGACGCGATCATCGAGTTCGCCCGCACTGTCAAGCCCGGCATGTTCAAAGACCACCAGCACGTCCCCGAGTTCCGGCACGCCCTCCGCCTGCTGGGGCAGGCCGTCGCCCTCGGCCACGCCTGCCGCAACTGCGGGCGTCCCCCCGCGGACTGCCCCTGCCGTACAGCGGTCGCCGACCCCGTCCTCCTCGACGCCCCGTGGACCGAGGAGGACCAGGCGCAGTGGGCGCGAACGCTGGACGCGTTCGGACTGACCGAAGCCGACCTCGACGCCGTCCAGGAGGGATGAGCGATGGAGCCCAACTCCCGCGAGGTGCGCAAGTGCAACCTCTGCCACCGCCGGATCTTCTTCGCGCTGACGAAGAACGGGCAGTGGCAG
Organism: Nonomuraea recticatena; assembly: GCF_039533245.1. Lineage (NCBI taxonomy): Bacteria > Bacillati > Actinomycetota > Actinomycetes > Streptosporangiales > Streptosporangiaceae > Nonomuraea > Nonomuraea recticatena. Next base: position 27,238 of record NZ_BAAATE010000026.1, read on the forward strand.
GCGCTGGACGCGGAGGCCGAGCCGGCGCTGGGCAGCGTCGCGGCGTACCGGCGCGGCATCCGGCTGTGGTGGTGCCGGTCGCTGCTGGCGGCCGACGCGGACGAGTACCCGCCGCATCCGCTCGAGCGGCGGTTCACCCCGCATGCGCAGACCTGCCCCGGCTGGAAGCCGCAGCAGCAGGAGATCACCGGGATCGTCGTCGAGTCGTCGCCGCGCGCTCTGCCCCAGCGTCAGCAGGCGGCCATCGAGGGGCGGCCGAGCAACGTCGTCCCGCTCCAGCGTCGCCGCTCCGGCTCTGCCACGTGAAACCCCGGCCCTGGTATCGGCCGAGCACAGCGCTGTTTGCCAGACAGTTTCCGACATCAGGAACAGATCGACGTTTGGCCGGGTGACGGCATCAATCGTCAAGGTCAAGGAACGCGAGCCGCGCCCCGCACCTCGGGGCGCGGCTCGCTAGGTTCTGGGCCATGACCAGCACTTGGGCCGTGAGCCCCGACGCGATCACAGAGGTGATCCCACGAATCACGATCCCGCCGAGGCGTGACCTTGCCACGGCCCACCACGACACCGCGGAGTTTCCAGTGATCGTGGCGGCGCCCGTCGACTACCGCCAGCTCGCGCCCGTGGAGGCGAGGCCGCTGCCGTTCCGGCCGTGGCGGATGATCTGGTGCCTGATGGCGTTCGGGCATTTCTGGTTCCCCGGTGTGGCACAGTGCTTGGACTGCGGGTGGGGGCGTCGACGATGACGGCCCGCGAGGTCGAAGGCCGGAGCGGACAGCGCGCGGATGAGGGCGGGATGTTCCTGCCGCCCGGCGGCGGCGTGGACCTGCGGCACTGCGGTGTCCCGATGGCCCACCAAATCAGCGCGATGCAGTGGACGGTGAACCGGTTCGAGGGCTGGCGGCCGGGGCCGGGACGGTCGCGGCACGCGTTCGCGTGCCAGCGCTGTGAGGCGAAGGCGCTGGTCGACTTGGAGACGCCGGACGCGGTGTGGACGTTCCAGCAGCGCGAGCGGCAGCTGCCCGGCGACGAGGGCAGGTCACGCAAGATGGCGGCTCGGCGGGCCTCCATCGCCGAATGGGATCGGCGGGTGCGCGAGCAGGTGGCGGCCGCGCCGGACGCGCACGCGATGGCGATCGCCGACGCGGTGCTGGCCGCGCTCGAGGAGGCCGGGTGACCGCGACCGGGTTCCCGCCGACGGTGAGGGCGGCGATCCGGTCGCGGTCGATGGGCGTGTGCGAAGCGTGCGGGCGGCGGCCGGCGACGCAGCAGCACCACCGCGATCCGCGTGGGATGGGCGGCGACGCGCGGGCGAGCGGGAAAGGCCGAAGCCCCGGGATTCGTATTCGAATCCCGGGGCTTTTCGTTTTGTGCGGCCGCTATTCGCGCAGCTCGATTAGTAGCCGAGCGTCTTCAGGTCGGGCTGCTCATAACCGTTCTGCGGAATGTCACCCCTATATGGTGGCGTGATAATCGGGGGAACGAACGTCTCCTTGATCGTGCGGGCGTTCACCCAGCGGATCAGGTTGAAGATCGAGCCGGCCTTGTCGTTGGTGCCCGACGCCCGGGCCCCGCCGAACGGCTGCTGCCCCACGACTGCGCCCGTCGGCTTGTCGTTGACGTAGAAGTTGCCCGCGGCGAACCGCAGCCGCTCCGACGCCGAGGAGATCGCGTAGCGGTCCTGCGCGATGATCGAACCGGTCAGCGCGTACGGCGAGGCCGACTCCATCTGGTCGAGCACCGTGTCGTAGCGCGAGTCGTCGTAGACGTGCACGCCGAGGATCGGCCCGAAGTACTCCTTGACGAAGATCTCGTCAGTCGGGTCGTCCGACACCACGATGGTCGGCTTCACGAAGTAGCCGACGCTGTCGTCGTAGGAGCCGGTCAGCAGGTTGAGCGAGCCGTGCGAGGAGGCCCTGTCGATCGCCGCCTTGTGCTTGGCGAAGGCCCTGTCGTCGATGACCGCGCCCATGAAGGTCGACAGGTCGGCGGCCACGTCGCCGATGGTCAGCGACTCGGCCGTGGCGACCACGTCGTCCCTGATGAGCGACCAGATCGAGCGCGGGATGTAGGCGCGCGAGGCCGCCGAGCACTTCTGCCCCTGGTACTCGAAGGCGCCGCGGATCAGCGCGGTCGAGAGCACCGCGGGGTCGGCCGACGGGTGGGCCAGGATGAAGTCCTTGCCGCCCGTCTCGCCGACCAGGCGCGGGTAGCCGTGGTAGCGGGAGATGTTGGCGCCGACCGTGGCCCACAGGTGCTGGAAGGTAGCAGTGGAGCCGGTGAAGTGGATGCCGGCGAGCGCGGGGTGCGACAGCGCCACCTCAGACACACCCTGGCCGTTGCCGGTGACCAGGTTGATGACGCCAGGCGGCAGGCCCGCCGCCTCCAGCAGCCGCATCGTGAAGTGCGCGGCGAACTGCTGAGTGGGCGACGGCTTCCACACCACGACGTTGCCCATGAGGGCGGCCGAGGTGGGCAGGTTGCCGGCGATGGCGGTGAAGTTGAACGGCGTGATCGCCAGCACGAAGCCCTCGAGCGGGCGGTACTCCATGCGGTTCCACACCCCGGGCGAGGACACCGGCTGGTCGGAGTAGAGCTGGCGGGCGTAGGCGACGTTGAAGCGCAGGAAGTCGATCAGCTCGCAGGCCGCGTCGATCTCGGCCTGCTGCGCCGACTTGGACTGCCCGAGCATCGTGGCCGCGTTCAGCGTGGCTCGCCAGGGCCCGGCCAGCAGGTCGGCGGCCTTGAGGAAGATCGCCGCCCGCTCGTCGAAGGAGAGCGCGCGCCACATGGGCGCCGCCTCCAGCGCGGAGGAGATCGCGTCCTGCACGTCCTGAGCCGTAGCGTCGTTGGTACGGCCCAGGACGGAGGCCTTGTTGTGCGGCTGCACGACGTTGATCGCCGCGCCGCCGCCCATCTTCTCCACGCCGCCGATCGTCATGGTCAGGTCGATGGAGGACCCGGCCAGCTCCTTGATCCGGTTCTCCAGCGTGGCGCGCTCAGCGCTGCCGGGCGCGTAGCCGTACACCGGCTCGTTGGCCGGGGTCGGGACGTTGCTGATCGCATCCATGATCACTTACCCCCAAGGGCACGAAGGAAGAAGGCGACGTTGGCGGGGCGCTCGGCCAGGCGTCGCATGAAGTAGCCGTACCAGTCGTCGCCGTAGGGCACGTAGACGCGGACCGTGTGACCGGCGCCCGCGAGGGCTTCCTGCTTGTCGGTCCTGATGCCGTAGAGCATCTGGTACTCATAGTCGCCGATCGAGCGAGAGAAGCGGTCGGCGAGAAGTTCGGTGATCGCGATGAGGCGGTCGTCGTGCGTGGCCACCATGGGGTAACCCTTCCCCGCCATGAGGATCCTCAGGCATCGCACGTAGGCCCTGTCGACCTCGGCCTTGGACTGGTGGGCCACCGAGGCAGGCTCGCGGTAGGCGCCCTTGACCAGGCGCACCCTGCTGCCGGAGGTGGACAGGTCCCTGCAGTCGGCCTCGCTGCGGAACAGGTAGGACTGGATCGCGACGCCGGTGGAGGGGAAGTCCTCGCGCAGCGAGCGCAGAATCCCGAGCGTGGAGTCGACCGTGGTGTGGTCCTCCATGTCGAGGGTGACCGTGGAGCCGTTGAGCGCGGCGGCCTCGCAGATCTCGCGGGCGTGGTCGAGCGCCATCGAGTCGCTCAGCTCCTGCCCGACCGCCGACAGCTTCACCGACACCTCGGCGCGCGTGCCGAGGCTCAGCGAGCGCAGCTCCTCCAGCAGGGTGATGTAGGCCTTGGCGGTCGCGGCGGCGGCGCCCGCGTCACGCGTCTCCTCGCCCAGATGATCGATGGTGACGGTCAGGCCGCCGTCGACCAGCCGCTGGACGGCCGCGCCTGCCTCGGAGACGGTCTCGCCGGCGACGAACCGGTCGACGACCTTTCTGGTGAGCGGCAGCCCGGACACCGAGCGGCGCACAAGCCTGCTCCGTGATCCGGCGAGGAGAAGTTGACCCAGCATGCTTACAGGCTAAAACCCCTGCTCAGGCTGGACCCATTGACGTCCGTAACGCGCGATGTGGCAGGCTGTCATACACATGCACAAGACCGATGACCTACAGGACATCGTCGACGAGACTGCCCGCCTGCTCGGGGTCTCCGCGACGCTGGAGGACCGCTCCTTCCGGCTGCTCGCCTACGGCGCGCAGCACGGCGACATCGACACGGTCCGCCAGGAGTCCATCCTGCGCAGGCGCGCCAGCAGCGAGGTACGCGCCTACTTCGAGCGCTTCGGCATCGCCAGGGCGGAGGGCCCGGTCCACATCCCGGCCAGCGAGACGCTCATGGCCAGGGTATGCGTGCCGCTCAGGCACACGGGGGTGACCTACGGCTACCTGTGGCTGCTGGGCGAGCTCGCCGACGCCGCGCTCGAACGCATCCGCCCGTTGATCGCCAGGGCCGCCTCGCTGCTGGCCCAGGAGGCGCGCAGCCGCCACGACCTGGGCAGGGAGCTGGCCGTGCTGCTGTCGGCCGACCCCGAGGAGCGGGCGGGAGCGGCGCTCGACCTCACGGGGCCCGTGACGGCGATAGCCGTACGGGAGTCGGCCGAGCGGGTGGCCGCGCTCTGGACACTGCCGCGCGGGGTGCTGGCCCGCGCGGGCCAGCCCGTCGCGGTGCTGGCGCCCGCGCACCTGGCCGCCGAGATCGCCGGCCAGCTCCAGACCACGTACGGCACCGCGGCCGGCCTCGGCGGCCCCAGGCAGGAGCCCGCCGACGCCTGGCAGAGCTGGCGCGAGGCGCGGCACGCGCTGCGGATCGCCGAGCACTTCCCCCGCTTCCACCCGGTCGCCAGATGGGCCGAGCTCGGCGTGCACCGGCTGCTGGCCAGGCTCGGCACGGCCGACCTGCGCGAGCTGGCCGAGGAGGCCGCGCCGCTCGACGGCGAGCTGGCGCACACCGTGGAGACCTACCTCGACCTCGGGGGTCACGCCCAGAAGGCGGCGGCGGAGCTGGGCATCCACCGCCAGACCCTCTACTACCGCCTCGGCAAGGCCGAGCGCCTGACCGGCCTCGACCTGTCCGACGGCGACGACAGGCTCGCCGCCCACCTCGGGCTCAAGGCGGTCAGGTTGCTCCCGTGAAGCGGTAGACCTTCACCCAGTCGACGTACATCGACACGGTGTCGGGCGTGGAGGAGTTCCTGCACGGCGACCACTCGTTGCAGACGACGTCGTTCTGCAGGGCCAGGCCCATCCTGCGGCCGTCGGGCACGTGCGGGCCCCTGTAGTCCCACACCTTCTCCCCGTCGAGCCAGAACGTCAGCCGTCCGGGCAGCCAGTCGACGGCCACCGTGTGCCACTGGGTGAAGTCGGCCCGCAGATGCTTCTGCGCCCGCTGCCTGCCCGCGTGGACGAAGATGCCGCCGCCCTGGCGCTTGGGGTCGATGATCTCGGCGAAGTCGATCTCGGCGTACTCGCCGTCGCTCTGCCTGTCGGGCCACAGCAGCGCCACCGGCGTGTAGCCGGCGCCCCGCTCGGCCTTGAACCTGACCTCCCAGCGGCCGTACTCCTGCGACGTGCGGGTGGCGATGCCGCCGGACAGGTCCTTGCCGCCGTAGAAGCCGCCCTTCAGCCTGAGCACGCCCCCGGAGACCGAGGTGGCCTTGCCCGTGCGGGGGTTCGTCTCGGCGCCGGGGGAGTCGTAGACCATCCACCTGCTGGTGCTGAGCGAGTCGAAGCTCTCGGTGAAGACCGGTTGGAAGGGCCCTGACGGGGCGGGGGTCACGAGGAGCGACGCCGCCACGAGATAACCAGGAATCGACATGGGTCTCAGGAAAGCACAGATTTCGCTTTGGTAACGGCCCTTTGGACCCTCTCGCGGTGTTCTTCGCTCTTGTTCCCGTCGTACTTGAACTTCCCGCGCACCTCGTCGACCGCGAGCCGCAGGCCCCTGATGCCCGACAGCTGCCTGGGCATCCGCGAGGGGTCGCCCAGGGTGGGCTCGAGGTCGGCCAGCTGACGTCTCAGCACGTCCAGCTTGCCCTCGTCGTCGGTGACGATCTCCGCCGTGCAGATCAGCTGCACGGCGGAGTAGTAGGTCGTCGGCACCCCCAGCGTCGGGTCCGTGCCCGGCTCGGCTCGCCACTCGCCCCTGATGTAGGTCCACGGCCCCGTGACCGACAGCACGACTCTCGGGTTCTCTTCGATGGCCTTCCAGACCGGGTTGGGTCTGGCCAGGTGCAGAAGTACCGTGCTGTCGTCGGCGAGGAGGAACTGGGTGGGAACCACCACCGGCACGTCCCTGCCGCGGCCTGCCGCGATCAGGGTGCCGAACTGGTGGTCACGAACGAAGGCGAGGGAGTCCTCGTGCGAGCCTGCATCCCAGGGGTGGATAAGCATGCACTAGACCTTATAGAGATTCGTAAACCCTCAGCAACTCCTGGCTGACGCGCTCCCACGAGTAGCGAGACCTGGCCCTGTCGGCGCCCGCGTAGCCGATGGCGGTGCGCCTGGTCGGGTCGGCGAGCAGTTCGCGGACGAGCCTGGCGGTCTGGGCGGGACGGTCCGGCGGGACCAGCAGCCCGGTCACGCCGTCGACGACCGAGTCGAGGTGCGCGCCGACGGCCGAGGCGATGACCGGCACGCCGCAGGCCATGGCCTCCAGCGCGACCGTGCCGGCGGGGGCCTCGCGCGGCAGCGACATCACCAGGTCGGCGCTGCGCATGAGCTTGGCCACCGACGCCTTCGGCACCTGGCCGAGCACGGTGATCCGGTCGGCCACCCCCGCCTGCTCGGCGAGGTTCAGCAGGCGCCTGGCGTCGCGGTCGTCGGACAGCCCCTCGGCCGGCGGCCCTCCGGCCACGACCAGTTCGGCGTCGGGGACGGCCGCGAGGGCGCGGACCACCGTGGGCGCGCCCCTGTCGACGGACAGCGGGCCGACGTGTAGCAGCCGCTTGCGGGTGCCGCGCGCGGCCGCCGCGCCCTGGCGGCGGAAGCGCTCGACGTCCACCCCGTACGGCACGACCGCGATGTGGTTGCGCGGCACGCCCATCCTGATCAGCTCGGACTCCTCGTCGCCGCACCCCGCGACGACGGCGTCGGCCCTGCGGCCGAGCACCTGCTCCAGCTTGAGCGTCTTGGCGGACTGGACCGTGCCGAAGCTGTGGTGGAAGGTCTGGATGACCGGCACGCCCAGACCCTTGGCGCCGGCCACGGCCGCGAGGCCGCCGGTCCACGAGTGGGCGTGGATGACATCGGGCCTGTCCTGCTGCCAGCGGCTCATGAGATAGGCGCCGACGTCCGGCAGGAACGGGGCGACCTGGTCCGCAGGAAGGTCTTCGGCGGGGCCTGCGTCTATGGTCTCGACGGTGACGCCCTGGCTCAGCTTGGTCCTGGCCTTCAGGTCGGCGCCGTCGCGGCGGCTGTAGATGGTGACTCGGTGCTCGCGGCCCAGCTCACGGGCGACGGCGAGGATATGAGTGCGGCGCTTGTCGGAAGCGACGATAGCAATATGCATGGCACACCCCTGGGAGGGAAAACATCCTTCAGGTGTGCCTGCGTCTTAGGCACTCGAACTACCCCATAGGAATACCCCAGAGCCGCGAGAAAGTAAACCTCGCGCGCTCAGGCAACCTTCAGGGCGAGCACCACGATCTCGTCCCAGATCCGTCCCCCGGCAAAGCCGTGCCTGTCCTCCTCGATGGTCTTGACGACCGTCGCGGGCGTCTGCTCGACGCTGCGCGCCAGCACGTCGGCCAGCCGTTCCTCCCCGTAGGGCTCGCCGTGCTCGCCCCGCGAGGAGATGAGCCCCTCCGAGTAGAAGACCAGTGTCTGGCCGGGTGCCAGCTCGATCTCCTCCACCGCGGTCTCCGCCCCATCCGCGATGCCCAGCGGCACTCCGCCTCCGGAGGCGAAGCGCACGCTCCCGTCCTGCTGCACGAGCGCGGCCGGATGGTGTCCTGCCGAGCTCAAGCGGATGCGCCTGCCCCTCACGTACCCGGCGACGGCCATCACGAACATCCCCGAGCGCTGCGCGACCAGAGCCTCGTTGACCTTGCGCATCGCCTGGTCGGGATCGTCCTCCCAGACGCTCAGCACGCGCAGCCCTCCGCGCACCATGGCGCTCACCGAGGCCGCCTCCTCGCCCGAGCCGACGGCGCCGCCCAGGGAGAACCCCCATCCGCCCTTCACGGGGAAGACGTCGTAGAACTCCGCGCCCACCGAGGCGCCCTGGTGGTAGATCGCCGCGGCCTCGAAGCCAGGGATGTTGGGCAGGGCGCGCGGCACCACGCTGGCCGTCAGCGCCTCCGCCGCCTGCGAGCGGTCATGGAAGCGGTCCTGTGCCGACAGCGCCAGCCCGAGGTGCGCCCCGATCTCCTGGAGCAGCCCCAGATCGGCCAGCGTGTACGGCGGGCGGTCGTGTGAGCGCACCAGCGTCAGCGCCCCCCTGATCGACCCCTCGGCCCCGATGGGCACGCACACCAGCGAACCGGCGCCCATCGCGGTCAGCAGCGGCCCTTCGAGGGAGGAGCCGAGCAGCGACTCGTCCTCGACCATCTCGTGCACGACGCCCGAGCCCTGGTCGAGCACCTGCGCGACCACGGGGCCCGCGGCGGGATCGGCCCGCTCCACCAGCCTGACCAGCTCGCCGATCGGCTGGTCCTTGGGCCCCACCACCACCGACCTGCGCGGCAGCCCGTCGCGCACCACGTCGCCGATCACCCAGTCGGCCCACTCGCCGGCCAGCAGCCTGGCCGTCCTGGGCAGCGCCACGGGCCTGCGCAGGCTCTCCTCGTCGAGCAGCAGCGCGGCCATGCGCGACAGCAGCTCCTGCCGCTTGGCCGCCATCATCAGCAGCGACGCGTCGGACAGATCGGGACGGCTGGAGCCGGGCTCGGGCAGCTGCACCTGTATCGGCAGCACCACCGCGGCCACCATGTGCTGGGCCTCGCCCGGCATCGTCAGCCTGGTCAGCGACAACTGCGCCACGTGCGTGCGGCCCTGGTGGGTCAGCCTGGTCTCGAAGGCGGCGTTCTGCCCGGTCTGCAGCACCCGGGTCAGGTGCGAACGGAAGGCGGCCCGCCTCGGCACGTCCACCAGCAGCGGGAACGAACGCCCGACCAGGAAGCCGTCGGGGCTGCCCAGCAGCCTGGAGGTTTCGCTGTTGATCCGCCTGATGACGCCGCCGCCGTCGAGCACGATCACGGGGACGGGGAACATCCTGAACACCTGGCGCAGCAGCTTCAGCTCGCGCTGGGAGCCGCCGCCCTGCTTGCCGCCCTGGCGGCGCTGCCCCCTGCTCAGCTCCGCCTTGGCGGCGGCCAGCAGGTCGATGGCGGTGTCGAGCTCGGCCAGCGCGGCGTCGAGTGTCTGCGCCAGCTCACCGGGGTAGGCGGTTCTGGCGGCGCGCAGAGATGACACGCGCTCGATCAGGTCGTCGAGGGCGTGTTCGAGCGCGGTCAGGCCGATGGGTTCGGTCACCTGTTTAATCTAGGCTCATCGGGAAGGGATTCGCCATGGCTAGAATGATCACCTCTGTGTTGGCGCGAGATCTTGCGACGCTCGGGCGGGTGGGTGAGGACACTTCGAGTGAAAGCGTACTTCGGGGCCTCACAACCACCCTGGCCAGGGGCGTTCCAGGCTGCTCCGGCGGCTCGGCCGAGCTGTGGCGCGACGACAGAGTACTGGTGTCCGGCTCGCACAGCGAGCTGATCATGCTGGTCGAGGGTGAGCGCGAGATCGGCGAGGGCCCCTCCATCGAGGCGCGTAACACGCGGCAGCGCGTCGTGATCGGCGATGTGCTGCGCGACCGGCGCTGGGCCCGCTACTCCGGCCTGGCGACCAGGTGGGGTGTGCGCTCGGTGCTCCTGCTGCCGATAGAGGTCGCCCCTGTGCTGCTGGTGGTCGGCCTGTACGGCGTGCGCCCCGGAGCCTTCACCGCCCAGGCGGCCGCACCGCTGGCGGAGATGCTGAGCGAGCAGGTCGGGGTGGCCATGGCCAACATGTGGGACTTCGACGAGGTCCGCACCGACGCCGCCCAGATGCAGGAGGCGCTCGCCGGCAGGGCGATCATCGACCAGGCCAAGGGCATCATCATGAAGTCGAGCGGATGCAGCTCGGAGGCGGCCTTCGAGGAGCTGCGCCGCGTCTCCCAGCACCACCAGGTCAAGGTCGCCGACCTCGCCCGTCTGCTCGTCGAGGAGCACCAGCGCAAGCAGCGCTGAGGGCCTGCTTCAGCCCAGCGCGGCCATGGCCTCGTCGAGGGTCTCGTAGAGCGGCAGACGCTGAGCGAGCCCGGTGATCCACATGACCTTGGAGGGGGAGTAGCGCACCCCCACGAGCGCGAATCTGGCGCCCGCCGACGTGCTGGTCTGCCAGTGGTGCACGATCAGGCCCAGCGCCCTGGAGTCCATGAACGTCACGGCCGACAGGTCGAGAACCAGGTCGGGCCCGTGCGAGGCCACGACGTCCGAGAGGAAGTCGGCGAACTGCTCCCTCGTCGTCGCGTCGAGAATCCCGTCCACCTCGACCACCGCGAGCCCACCCGCGGTCGACGACGTCAGGTTCAGGGCGGCCACCGGCCACTCACCGTTCTCCGACACCGTCACGAACGCCTCCCATTGATCCAACCCCGGCAGAGCAACCTTACTGTCAGAAGACAGGGGTTGAATACTCCACCCTAATGTGGGAAAAATAGAAGCGAAGTCCAGCAGAGGGCTTCTGAGCGACCTCGATAGAGGCGCGCCTCTGCCTGGGCTTTTTCGCTGTGCAGGGGCGGCCGGCGACATATATAGGAGCACCCAGCGATGGCTGTTCAGCAACTCGCCCTCGAAGAGATGACCGCCGAAGAGCTTCTGGCCGAGATGGTCAGCGAACAGACTCCTGACTCCGTCAAGGAACGACTGCGCGAGCGCGTGGTCGAGATGCACAGGCCGCTGGCCACCGAGATCGCAAGGCGCTACCGCTACCGAGGCGAGCCGATGGAGGACCTGCTCCAGGCCGCCTACGTCGGGCTCATGAAGGCCATCAACGGCTTCGACGCCAGCCTCGGTCACGCCTTCAGGGGCTACGCCGTCGTCACGATGACCGGCGAGGTCAAGCGGCACTTCAGGGACCGCACCTGGGCGATCAGGGTGCCGAGGCTCTACCAGGAGCGTCGCTCCGAGCTCAACCGCCTGGTCTCCGACCTCAGCCAGGACCTCGGCCGCTCGCCGACCGTGGCCGAGCTGGCGGCGAAGATGAACATATCGGAGGAGGACGTGCTGCTCACGCTCGACGCGTCCGCCGCCTACAGCACGCTCTCGCTCGACGCGCCGCTCGGCGCCGACGACGACGCCGCCTCACTCGGGGACGTCATCCCCGAGGACGACGACACGCTCAACAACCTGGTCGACCAGCAGGCCGTCAAGCCCCTCATCGACGCCCTGCCCACGAGGGAGAAGAACATCCTGTTGCTGCGCTTCTTCGGCAACATGACGCAGGCCGAGATCGCCGCCGAATTCGGCATCTCGCAGATGCACGTCTCCCGTATCCTTCGCAAGGTCCTCGACCAGCTCAGGACCGAACTGATCTCGGAACGCTAGGCGGTTTCACAGGTGAACGAGGACGCAGGGCCTCCGGTCAAGGAACTGGCCTTCCGCCTCCCCGATCTTCCTGAGGTCCGTCACTTCGCGGCGATCCACGCGCGTGACGCGGGCCTGACCGAGGAGAGCGTCGGCGATCTGCTGATCGCCGTCAACGAGGTGGCCACCAACGCGGTGACCCACGGAACCTCGGGCAAGGCCCGCCTGCGCGTGTGGAACGAGCCGGGCGACCTCGTCGTGGAGATCCACGACGAGGGACGATGGAACGTGGTGGGGCGCCCTGGCAGCGCGGCGCCCACCCCGTACGCCACCCATGGCATGGGGCTGTGGGTGGCGCGCAAGCTGACCAACGGCATCACCTTCCGCACCGGCCACGAAGGCAGCACGGTGACGATGAGGTTCGCGCGCAGACTCCCTCGATGACGGCGCTTCTGCCCCTCTGAACCGCTTTCGGGAACCCCGCCTGGGACCCGCTCCGGCCTACCCTGCTACCCGCTCCCGGCCTACCCTGCTACCCGCTCCCGGCACGCCGCCTGAGGCTTCCCGGCTAAGGCGTCCCGGGGCCTGCTCCCGGCTACGCCGTCTGAACGCCGGGCTACCCGTCTTGGGACTTGCTTCCGGGTGCTCGGGACCTGCTCCTGCTCCCGGCCACGACCGGACCCCGGCAGAGTACCGAGCCGAGCGGGCGTACAGCGGGCCGGACGCGCTCCTCACGCGCGAAGGGGCGCCCCCGCCCGGGGGCGCCCCTTCCACGTTCCCGTGCTAGCGGCGCGTACGGCGCCAGCCGCCTCCTCTGTAGCTGCTGACGCTGGCAGTGCCGATTCCCGCCTGATGAAGGGCGAGCAGGCACAGGCCGAGCAGCGCGAAGGCCATACCGCTGATCCCCGCGATCCTCGTGTTGAGCAGATCGAGCAGGAAGCCCAGCCCGAAAATGATCGCGGCCACGATGGCGAGCATGTCAGATCACCTCTCTCCCGAACCGAGCGTGAGCAGCCGTTCGAGCATCTCGCGGTATTCGCGCAGGGCCAGGCGCAGCTGCTCGGTCTCGCCCTCACCCGCGTTCTTCCATCTGTCGCGCATCTCCGTCGTGCGGGCGGTCAGGGTGGAGACCAGCTCCTCCACCAGGAGGTCGGCTCGCTCGACCGACTCTCGAGGGTCGTCGACGAACGAGGCCTGCAGTTCGCGCCAGCGGGTGCGGACCTGCTCGGGGTCCTGGTCGAGCAGGTGTCCCGAGCGGACGGGCGCGGCCTGCCCTTCAGGCTGCTCCCCGGCCGGCTCGGCCGTCCCGGCGGGCTCGGTCGTGGACGGGGTGGCGGGCTCGATGGTGGCATCGGCTGCGGACCCTGTCGTGGATCCCGCCCCTGGCCCCGCCATGGGCTGAGTGCCGGCGTCGGTGGTCCCCGCGACCAGGACGTCACCCGTCCTGTCGTAGGGGTCCCTGTAGCGAGGGTCCGGCGTCTGGTCGTCCTGGCTCAGGTCGTCCCTGGCGACGTCGTCCCTGGCCAGGTCGTTCCGGGCTGGGTCGTCCCTCAGCCGGTCGTCCTGGATCCGGTCGTCCCTGGTCTGGCCCTCCCAGGTCTGGCCGTGCTCGGACCTGGTGTCGGCCGTCGCCTGGAAGTCACGATCGGTCGGGTCGCCCACGGCGTCGGGGTCGTCCCGTCTATCGTCGACGCGCTGTTGTGGCACCTGGAGCTCATCCTCTACGTGCCGGCGCTCATCCATATCGTCACCGTCCTCCGGGGTCGTGACGGGTGTGGTGGGGGGAATCGTTCTGCAGCAACTCTTCGAACAGCGCGCGGTAGTGCACCATCGCCTGGCGGAGCTCCTCGGTGGAGGCCTCCTTCCTGGCGGCGCGCCCGCTGATCTCGTGGGCCTGGCGGTAGCGGTCGAGCGTGGCGCTGTGGCCCACCGACAGGGTGGAGACCTTCTCCTCGAAGTCATTGGTCGGATAGCCGCGGTCGCTCATGACCGAGGTCACCAGCTGGTCGGCCTCCGTCACCGCGAAACCCGGCGCGTCGACGAAGCGCTCCTGCACTTCGAGCCAGCGCTTGGCGTAGTTGTCCCTGGCGTCGGAGTCGAGGGGGCGGATGTCGAGCTCGGCGAAGCGCTGCTCGCGGGCCAGCATCTCCTGTTCGGCCTCACGCCTGCTCTCGTGTTCGGAGACCATGCGCTCGTACTCTGGACCGAATCGGTCGCGGAGGCGAGCCCGGCGTTGCTGTTGCAGGACGACGTAGCCGATCGCGGCGATGGCTGCCACCACCACCACGACGACGGCCACCCAGATCAGAGTTTCCGTGGTCATCAGACGCCTCCGGGTCTGTCGTGATGGACCGTGATTGGCCATCCGACTGCCCCGCAGACAAGTGTCGAAACGCCGCGATCAGCCTGGTTCGACGGCCTTCAAGGCGCTTTCCAAGATCCGGGCGACATGTGAGCCCGACGGGGAGGCAGGGATCTCCGTGAATCCGTTCGCGGGGTCGTAGGCCACATCGAGGCCCTGTTCGGCAAGCCTGCGCGCCCACCGCACGGCGGTGTTGAGCCGCTCGGGAGCCACCCGTCCGCCCTGCGCGGCGACGGAGAGATTGCGCAGGTTCGTCGCGGGCCCCGACTGGGCGTGCGCGCGGCTGAGAGTCCACGGCAGCGCCGCGCCGTGGTCCATCTGCGGCTTGGCCAGGCCCGCGGCCCGCTTGGCCTGCAGGACTCCCGACTCGCTGACGCCGAAGTGCGCCGCCAGCGCCTGCACGCTCATCCCCGCCTCGACCAGCCGGGCCAGCTCGGCTCTGTCGATCGTCGGCCTTCGACCCACCACGCCCTCCACGCTCTCTGTGCCGTCCATTCTCACAGGTCGATGTGGTGGCGGTACATCCACGCGAGGGACTCGTCGCCCGCCGACCTCCTGAGGAAGACGGGGAGCATCAGATCCCTGAGGACCCTGGCGACGGGTCCCGCCGCCTTGCGGTCGCTGATCTTCCTCGACCAGGCCACCACCCGCTCGACGCGGGCGCGCCGCCGGCGCTCGTAGCTCTCGAAGGCAGCGGTGTGGCCGGGCTCCTCGCGCAGGCAGGCGGCCAGCACTATCGCGTCCTCGATCGCCATCGAGGCGCCCTGTCCCGAGCTGGGTGAGGTGGCGTGCGCGGCGTCGCCGGTGAGCAGCACCCTGCCACGGTGCCAGGTCGGCACAGGGGGCAGGTCGTGGATCGGCAGGCCGGGATCCACGCTGCCGCGGCGGACGAGGCCGGCGAAACGGTCGTCGTCGCCCGCGAGCGCCTCGGCGAGCGCGGCCCGCCAGTCGGCGGGCTCGTCGCCGAGCCGGCGCGGCAGGTTGGCGAACCACCAGGTCTGGCCCGAGGCGGCCACGGTGTAGCCGAAGAACGCCTTCCTGCCGAAGACCATGTTGTAGACGCCCGGCTCGCCGGTGACGCCGGCGTCCTCGACGATGCCGCCGAGGTTGTACAGGCCGCTGTAGCGGGGCGCGGGCGCGGCCTGGTCGAGGAGGGTACGGGTGCGCGAGTGCAGGCCGTCGGCGGCGACGATGATGTCGCCGGTGGCCTCGGCGCCGTTCTCGAAGCGGGCGGTGACGCCCTTCTCGCTCTCCTCGTAGGAGACCAGGCGCCTGCTGTACGTGATCGGTATCCCCCGGCCGAGGGCCTCGTCGCGCACGACGCGGTAGAGATCGGAGCGCTGGATGGTGTGGCTGACGGTGCCGTCGTCCAGGGCCAGGCCGTTGGCGACCTCGCCGAGCCGCCTGCCCGTGCCGCTCCACATGACCATGCGAGGCGTGGGGATCCCCGCCGCCATGACCGCCTTGTGGGCGTCGAGGGTACGCAGGGCGTCCAGGCCGTTGGAGGCGACGTTCAGGAACGAGCCGACGTCGTCGGCGGCCCGGTCGTAGGCCTCGAAGATCTCCGCGTCGATGCCCACCTGCCGGAGCGCCATCGCCGTTGCCGGACCGCCGATGCCGCAGCCGATGATCAGAGCCTTCATCGTGATATCCTTTCCACATTATTTAGTTCGGCCGAACGAAATATATGCGGGAGAGGGCGGCGCGTGTCAACGGATATTTCGGAGAACCGAAAGAAACTTCTCGAGTCGCTCTTCCTGGCAGGGCGGGAGAACAGCAACGCTGCGGTCATGTTCCACACCGCCGTGGGGGCGCGCATGGGGCTCGGCATGACGGAGGAGAAGGCGCTCGACCTGCTCCAGCGGCACGGGCCGCTGACCGCGGGGGAGCTGTGTGAGTACACGGGACTCGCTCCCGCCTCCGTCAGCGGGCTGATCGACCGGCTGGAGGCCAAGGGGCTGGTGCGCCGCACCCGCGACGCCCGCGACCGGCGGAAGGTCATCGTGGAGGTGGACCACGAGAAGCTCGCCGGATTCGGCGAGCTCTTCGACGAGCTGGTGGCGGGGCTGACCGAGCTCTACCTCGGTTACAGCGACGAGCAGCTGGAGCTGATCCTCGACTTCCTGACCCGCGCCACGGCCGTCCAGCGCGCCGCCACATCGAGCCTCGACGCCGCTTCCTGAGAGGTCGTTGACAAATTATTTTGTCGGTGGGAGGCTCGGGGCACCGACCTTGAGGAGCGCATCGTGAACTTCACCGCCGAACTCATCGGAACAGGCAAGACCACGACCGGCCTCCAGGTGCCGGAGGAGGTCGTCAAGGGTCTGGGTGGCGGCGGTCGTCCCAAGGTCACCGTCACGCTCAACGGGTTCGTCTTCCGCTCCTCGATCGCCAGGATGGGCGGGGACTACTGGCTGGGCGTCAGCGCGGAACGGCGTGAGGCGGCGGGCGTCGCCGCCGGCGACGTCCTCGACGTCCAGGTCGAGCTGGACGTCGAGGAGCGCACGGTCGACGTCCCCGCCGACCTCGCCGGGGAGCTGGAGGCCGACGCCGGGGCCAAGGCCTTCTGGGACACGCTCTCCTACAGCAGGCGCCGCTGGTTCGTGCTCTCGGTCGAGGGCGCGAAGCAGCCCGAGACCCGCCGCCGCAGGGTCGGCAGGGCGATGGAGCTGCTGAGGCAGCGCCGCAGCGGCTGAGCCCTCATCCGCCGCTCACAGCTCGACCCGCGAGGTGCGGGCAGCGGCGGCGGCCAGCGCCGTCAACGGTTCCAGATTGTCGTAGACGAGCCTGTCGATCACGCCGACGGCGTCGAAACCGGCGCGTTGACTGTCGGCCGCCCACTGTCCCAGCGTGGTCATGTCGGTACCGGGCACCGCGGCGGGCAGACCCACGCCGATCCTCATGCGGTCTGTCGTGCCGCGCTCCCCGAACCCCGATCTGCCAGACTCGGAGGCGCCGGCCCTCATGTCGTCCCTGTCAGTCATGCGGCCGAACGTACGCACCATGACCCCTGCGGCTCTTGTACGAATCAGCCGCGCCCGCAGCGGCGGGTGGCGGCACGATCCCGAGGAGAGGCCTCATGTCGTTCACCGACGAGGAGATCGCCTACCTGCGGTCCCAGCCGCTCGCGCGCCTGGCGACCTGTGCCGCCGACGGGCAGCCCGACGTGGTCCCGACCGCGTTCGAGTTCGACGGCGCCCACTTCTGGATCGGCGGAGGTCCGACCGTCGTCGCCACCCGCAAGTTCCGCAACGTCGAGGCGGGCGGCCACCAGGTCGCCCTGGTCATCGACGACCTGGTCTCCCTCGACCCCTTCGTCGCGCGGGGCATCAGGATCTACGGCCATGCCGAGCAGCCGTTCGAACGGGTCGGAATGGTCGGGCCCGGCATCTTCATCCGCATCACCCCGACCGTCTCGTGGAGCTGGAACCTGGCGGGCGAGCCCGTCGGCGACACCTGGTACGAGTCGCGCAAGACCGTCCACAAGAGCGTCTAGGGGGTCTCGGCGGCCCTGGAGCGCCTTGCCGATGTGCGTGGAGGCGTTGTCCGGCACGACGCGCGCACCGTGACCGGGTCACACTCCAGCAGGTCGGCGGCGTGCGGCACACTCAGGCCGGCACCATCACCCCCGGCCCGGCAGCCGGAGGCGCTCCAAGCGCCGCCGTCCGGTACGCGGCAGAGCACGCCCGGGCCGCTGCCGCAGCCCGGCCTGCTGCTCGGTGTCAACTCCACCGTCAGGAGCGCCGGCAGCGACAGCGGCCGCACCGTCGCCGACCGCCTGCGCCGCGTGGACAACAAGCGCATGCAGTTGGCGCGCGACGCGATCAGCACCTTCTGCGCCGACCCCGACGAGGTCGAGGCGCGCGCCCTGCTCGCCTTCTGCACGGCCATCGGCAGCCACTTCCTCGCCGCCGACCACCCCGGCCGCACCCGCGCTCCGGTCATCGCCCGCGCCGCCGACATCATCCTCGACGTCCCGCATGGCAACCCTGGTGCGGAATCCCTCACCAGTTCCCAGGCCGCAGGCCCTGGCCACGCCGGCAACGCCGAGGGCTCATGACGCGCCGGCCAGGCCGAGGCGGCGCGGCGCGCTTCTGATCCCTAGAAGGCGCCCATGAGGAGGTTCGCCGCCGACACCAGCGCTGAACCGGCCATCGCCACGATCAGGACCGCGCAGACGATCTTCACCCAAGGTCGCATGCCTTCATTCTGCTGCGCGACCCCGTCAGGAACCAAGTCGGCCCCGGACCGGCCGAAGCGCTCGCCCCCAGCGACCCGCCGAAGCATTCTTCGGCCCCCGGACAAGCCTCTTCCGGCCGCACCGGGCCGGTCGACCTCCTGATCCAATCTACTAGAGTAGATAGTGAGTAGGGGGCCGTCGCAGGGGGAGTGATGAGGGGATCGCGTGCCGCGACGCGGGTGTCGCGCTGCATCCTGGCGGGGCACGGCCGGATGTCCGGCTCCGCCGCTCCCGCCACCACTCCGGCAGGAACGCCGTCCTTCAACGCCGCGGACGTGATGTTCGCGCAGATGATGATCCCGCACCACGAACAGGCCGTGGAGATGGCCGAGCTGGCCGGGCCGCGCGCGGCCGACACCGAGATCAAGGAGCTCGCCGCCAAGATCAAGGCCGCTCAGGACCCGGAGATCCAGACCATGAAGGGCTGGCTCACCGCCTGGGGCGCGTCCGCGCCCACCGGCGGGATGCACCACGACATGCCCGGCATCATGTCCGAGCAGGACATGAAGCAGCTCAAGGCGGCCAAGGGCGCGGCCTTCGACCGGCGCTTCGCCGAGCTGATGATCGCCCACCACAGAGGCGCGATCGAGATGGCCCGCACCGAGCGGGCGCAGGGCGCCGATCCGGACGCGAAGGAGCTGGCCAGGGTGATCGAGAGCGCCCAACAGGCCGAGATCGCGCAGATGGAGAAAATCCTCGACCGGCTCTGAACTGGAGGGCCTCGCGCCCGGGTCGTCAGGGCCCGGGCGCGCTGCTCCACTATTCTGAATAGTTGGAGCAGTCGCTGTGGACGCTAGACGACGGAGCCGTAGACGGGCTTGCCCGCCCACTCGTAGGTGAGGTACGCCACGCCGGCGTCGGTGGCGGTCGCGCCGGTGAGCTTCAGCCCCGCAGGGGTGGCCCCCTCGGCGAACAGCCGCTTGCCCTGGCCGAGGACGACGGGGAAGACCAGCAGGCGGTACTCGTCGACCAGCTCGGCCTCCTGCAGCGAGCGAATGAGGTCGCCGCTGCCCTGCACGAGGATCTCGCCGTCGGCGCTCCGCTTGAGCTCGGCGACCGTCTGGGCGGCCTCGCCCACCAGGACCTGCGTGTTGCGCCACTCGGCGTTCATCGGCTTCCTGGTGGCGACGTACTTCGCCATGCTGTTGATCTTGGCGCCGCCCTCCTCGTCGGGCACGTGGGGCCAGTGGGAGGCGAGGATGTCATACGACCTGCGGCCCAGCAGCAGGCCGTCCGCGCGCTCGAACTGCTCGCCCATGATGCGGCCGAACCCCTCGTCCACGTGCGGGGGCAGCCATCCGCCGTGCGGGAAGCCGTTGGAGTCGTCCTCGCCAGGCCCGCCGGGGCCCTGCATGACGCCGTCCAACGACACGAAGGTCGAAACCACCAGCCTGCTCGCCATCTTGTTGTCCTTCTCGCGCTATGGGTGGAGCGGATCCGTGGGACCCGCCGTTGCTGTGCCTCCAGCCTGGCGGAGCCCGCTTAAGGATTCCTTACGGCCACCCCTTCGGCCTGGCGAAACCCGCTTAAGGGTTCTTCACGGCCGCCCGGACGGCCGCGTGCCTCCTGCCGCACCAGGCGGGACGGAGGCGAGCGCTCACCCCAGGACGCGGTCGATGAACGCCGTGACCTCGCCCAGCACCTCGTCCCTGTTGGTCTCGTTGAAGACCTCGTGCCGCGCCCCCTGATAGATCACCTCGGTGAGGTTCTCGCCCCTGATCGTCTCGATGCCCGTACGGCTGGCCGACAGCGGCACGAGCTGGTCGTCGGCGCCGTGGATCCACAGGGTCGGCAGCCGCCCGAGGTCACCGCCCTTGGCGATCGTCTCGAAGGCCCTGGAGAACGCCTCCAGCGTCGGCCGCTTGAAAGGGCCGTGCCAGACCAGCGGGTCCTGGGCGTACGCCGTCCCCACGGAGGGGTCACGCGACAGCGTGGCGGGGTCGATGGGGATGTCGGGGATCTCCTCCAGCGCGAGCAGCGCGGGGATCACCTCCCATTCGCCGATCACCGGCCCCGTCAGGACCAGGGCGGCCAGCCCGCTGCCGTAGCGCTGGGCGTGGCGGGTGGCGATCAGGCCGCCCATGGAGTGGCCGATGACCACGACGGGCACTCCCGGGTGCTCGGCCCTGGCGTGCTCCTCCACCGTGCGGACGTCGGTGACGACGTCCTCGAAGTCCTCGATCAGGACGCGCTCGCCGTCCGACCTGCCGTGACCGAGGTGGTCGGGGCCGTAGACCGCGGCGCCGTGCCGTACCAGGACGTCGGCCACGTGCTCGTAGCGGCCGATGTGCTCGCCGTATCCGTGGACCAGCACCACCAGACAGCGCGGCCGCTCGTGTGGCCAGACCCGGGTGGTGATCGTGCCCCGGGTGCCGGTGAAGGAGAGTTCCGTCATGCCCGGAGCGTACGATCTCCCACGGTGTTCGGCAATCCCGAACACGGCTATCGTTGCCGGAGTGGGAGAGACGATTCAATCTGTCGAGAGAGCCGCGGCGATCCTGAGACTGCTCGCCTCCGGCTCGCGGCAGCTGGGTGTGGCCGAGCTGGCCAGGGCCATGGGCCTGCCCAAGGGAACGCTGCACGGCATCCTGCGCACGCTGGTCCACGTGGGCTTCGTGGAGCAGGACGGCGTGACGGGCAAGTACCGGCTCGGCGCCACACTGCTGCACCTTGGCAGCAGCTACCTCGACGTCAACGAGCTGCGTGCCCGCTCGCTGAACTGGGCCGACGGCCTGGCCGGCCGCAGCAGGGAGAGCGTCTGGATCGGCACCTTCCACGAGGGCCAGGTCCTGGTGATCCATCACGTCTTCAGGCCCGACGACAGCATGCAGGTCCTGCAGGTCGGCGCCCACCTGCCGGCCCACGCCACGGCGCTGGGCAAGGTCCTGCTCGCCTTCGACCCCTACGGCGAGGCCCCCCTCCAGCTGGCCGCCTGCACCAAGAAGACGATCCTCACAAGGGAGGCGCTCCACCAGGAGCTCGACCTGGCCAGAGCCAGGGGGTGGGCCGCCGACATGGAGGAGTTCGAGGAGGGCGAGGTGTCCGTCGCCGCCCCGATCAAGGACGGCAGGGGCGTGGCCGTGGGCGCGATCGGCATCAGGGGGGCGGTCGAGCGCCTGGCGGCCGACGGGCGGCTGGACATGGGCTTCGTCTCCTACGTCCGCGACGCCGCCAGGGCCATCAGCAGGGACCTGGCGCGATGAGGCGCGCCACCCCTGTTGACACCAGTCGGCGACCGAATACCATTCCCTTCAGCGTTCGGCATTGTCGAACACTTTGAGAGACATGCGAGGAACCCCGTGCCTCGACAGCACTATGTCGCAGCCATCGACCAGGGCACCACGTCCAGCCGATGCATCGTGTTCGACCAGGGCGGCAACATCATCTCCGTCGCCCAGCGCGAGCATCGGCAGATCTTCCCCCGCCCCGGCTGGGTGGAGCACGACGCCGCCGAGATCTGGGAGGCGGTGCGGGCCGTACTGGACGACGCGGTGGGCGGGCTCGACATCGCCGCGCTCGGCATCACCAACCAGCGTGAGACCACCGTCGTCTGGGACCGGCTCACCGGCGAGCCGGTGAGCCCCGCGATCGTCTGGCAGGACACCAGGACCGATGGCCTGATCCGCTCGCTCGCAAACTCCGAGGAGCTGTTCCGCGAACGGGCGGGGCTGCCGCTGACCACCTACTTCTCAGGCCCCAAGTTGCGCTGGCTGCTGGAGGAGACGCCAGGGCTGCGCGGGCGGGCCGAGCGCGGCGAGGTCCTGTTCGGCACCGTCGACAGCTGGCTGATCTGGAAGCTCACCGGCAGGCACGTCACGGACGTGACCAACGCCAGCCGTACGCTCATGATGAACATCCACACGCTGGCCTGGGACGACGACCTCCTGGCCGTGCTGGACGTGCCGCGGGCGATG
The DNA here is from genome assembly GCF_039533245.1 of Nonomuraea recticatena. Classification (NCBI taxonomy): domain Bacteria; kingdom Bacillati; phylum Actinomycetota; class Actinomycetes; order Streptosporangiales; family Streptosporangiaceae; genus Nonomuraea; species Nonomuraea recticatena. Next base: position 49,283 of record NZ_BAAATE010000026.1, read on the forward strand.
CTGCCGGAGATCCGTCCCTCGGTGGAGGTCTACGGCCACCACAGGGGCATCCCCGTGGCCTCCGCCCTCGGCGACCAGCAGGCCGCGCTGTTCGGCCAGACCTGCTTCGCGCCGGGTGAGACCAAGAGCACGTACGGCTCGGGCAGCTTCCTGCTGATGAACACCGGCCACGAGCCGGTCACCTCCAAGCACGGGCTGCTCACCACGGTCGGCTACCAGATCGGCGACGCGCCCGCCACGTACGCGCTGGAGGGCGCGATCGCGGTGACAGGGTCGCTGGTGCAGTGGCTGCGCGACAACCTCGGCCTGATCTCCAGCGCCGCCGAGATCGAGACCCTGGCCAAGACCGTGGACGACAACGGCGGCTGCTACTTCGTGCCCGCCTTCTCCGGCCTGTTCGCCCCGCACTGGCGCTCGGACGCCCGCGGCGTGATCGCCGGGCTGACGGCGTTCGTGACCAAGGGGCACATCGCGCGGGCGGTGCTGGAGGCGACCGCCTTCCAGACCAGGGAGGTGGTCGACGCGATGGACGCCGACGCTGGCCTCGCGCTGACCTCTCTGCGGGTCGACGGCGGCATGACGGCCGACAACCTGCTCATGCAGACCCTGGCCGACGTGCTGGCGGTGCCGGTGATCCGCCCGGTGGTCGCCGAGACCACGGCGCTGGGCGCCGCCTACGCGGCAGGTCTGGCCACGGGTTACTGGCCCGACCTCGACAGCCTGCGCGCCAACTGGCACAGGGCCGCCGAGTGGCGCCCCGTGGCGGGCGGCCCCTCGAGGGAGCGCGACTACCACTACTGGAAGAAGGCCGTGGCCCGCACGCTCGACTGGGTCGAGCAGTGACCGGCCCCCCGCCTGCCCCGCGTTCCCCGAAGGAGACACGTCCATGACCATCGCCACGCGCGGCACCAGAGCCGAGACCCGCGCGGAACTGTCCAGGACCACCTATGACCTGCTCGTCATCGGCGGCGGCATCCTGGGCACCTCAGTGACCTGGATGGCCGCCCAGGCGGGGCTGCGGGTGGCGATGGTGGACGCGGGCGACTTCGCCGGCGCCACCTCCAGCGCCTCCTCCAAGCTGGTCCACGGCGGACTGCGCTACCTGCAGACCGGCAACCTCAAACTCGTCGCCGAGAACCATCGCGAGCGCAGGGCGCTGGCCGCAGACGTGGCTCCGCACCTGGTCACGCCGCTCAGCTTCGTGGTCCCGATCTACAGGGGCGGCCCGCACGGGGCGGCCAAGCTGGGCGCGGGCGTGTTCCTGTACTCGGCGCTGTCGGCCTTCGGCGACGGCCCCGGCAGGGTCGTCACCCCGCAGCAGGCCCTGGCCAGGGTTCCCGCGCTGCGCGCGGAGGGGCTGCGCGCCGCCGCCGTCTACGGCGACCACCAGATGAACGACAGCCGCGTCGCGGTGATGACCGTGCGGGCGGCCGTCGAGGCGGGCGCGGTCGTGCTCAACCACGCCGAGGTGGTCGGCCTGCGTACGGCCCGCGGCACCGTCTCGGGCGCCGAACTGCGCGACCGCCTCGACGGCGGCGAGTTCGGCGTCGACGCCCACCTGGTGCTGAACGCGACGGGGCCGTGGGTGGACCACCTGCGCAGGATGGAGGACCCGGCGGCCGCGCCGAGCATCCGGCTGTCCAAGGGCGCCCACCTGGTCATGCGCCGCCAGGAGCCGTGGAAGGCGGCGCTGACCACGCCGATCGACAAGTACCGGGTCTCGTTCGCCATCCCGTGGGAGGACCACCTGCTGCTGGGCACCACCGACGAGGAGTACGAGGGCGACCCCGCCGGCGTGCGGGCCACCGACGCCGACATCGCGCAGATCCTCTCCGAGGCGGGGCACGCCGTACAGGACTCACAGCTGCGGCGGGAGGACATCACCTACGCCTTCGCCGGGCTGCGGGTGCTGCCTGGCGGGCCTGGCCGGGTGGCCGCCGCCAAGCGGGAGACCGTCGTCACCCGCGGCAGGCGCGGCATGCTGTCGGTGGCGGGCGGCAAATGGACCACCTACCGCCACATCGGCAGGCTCGTCCTCGACATCCTGGCCCATCTGCCCGGCCGCCCCCTCGGCGACGACCTCGCCGCCATCCTGCCCGCCATGCCGCTGCCCGGCCTGGCCAGCCCCGACGCGGTGGCCATGCGCCTGTTCACCGAGCGGGAGCCGGGCGCGAGGATGGACCCGCTGGTGGCCCGCCACCTGGCCGCCCACTACGGCTCGATCGCCTTCGACGTGGCCAGGCTCATCCGCGAGGACCCGAGCCTGGGCGAGCGCATCCACCCGGACGGCCCCGACATCTGGGCCCAGGCGGTCTACGCCCGCGAGCACGAGTGGGCCGCCACCGTCGACGACGTCGTACGGCGCCGCACCACGCTCACCATCCGTGGCCTGGACACCGCCGACGTCCGCGCCCGCGTCGCGGGGCTGCTGACGAGGTAGGCGCAAGCCGGCCTCCCGGGAAGTGAGGCGTTGTCATTTACGTCACTCTCGGCTAGAACCAGATTTTAGAACTTGCTTCTAGCTTTGTCCGATGGCGCAGCGGAGGAGAGTGCGATGGCCGAGGTCGTTGCGGAGAAGCGTCGGCGCATGGGAGCGCCGCCCGCCCGTGGGATCAGCGCGAACGATCCGGCCCCCTACGGGTGGGCGCCCCTGGTGGTCCTGTTCCTGGTCGGCCTGGTCGACAGGGTCGAGCACAGCCTGCTGTCCGGCGTCCTGCCGCTGCTCCAGCGGGAGTGGGGGATCAGCGACACCGCCGCGGGGTCCATCCCGACCGCCGCCGCCATCGCGGCGGCCGCCGTCGCGCTGCCCGCCGGCTACCTGGCCGACCGCTACAGCCGTACCCGCATCATCGCCATCGTCGTCTTCTGCTGGGGGCTGGCGACGCTCGGCTCCGGGCTGGCCGTCGGGTTCGCGATGTTCTTCGCCATGCGGGTCTTCCTCGCGGCCGCCGAGAACATCGACAACCCCGCCTCGGGCAGCCTGCTGGCCGACTACTACCCCCCGCTCACCCGCGCCAAGGCCTACGGCCTGGTACGCATCACCACCTATCTCGGTGGCCTCGGCACCGCGCTCGGCGGCGTGCTGGGCCAGGCGATGGGCTGGCGCGCCACCTTCATGATCATGGCGATCCCTGGGGTGCTGACGGCGCTGCTGGTCTGGTGGCTCAGGGAGCCCTCGCGCGGCTTCCTGGACCGGGTGATCGCCCGCGACTCCGCCCAGCCGCAGCCCGTGCCCGACGCGGTCGGTCCGCGCCCCGAGGAGGTGGAGGGCGTCGCCGCCAGGCTGACCGGCCGCCTGCGCTTCGGCAGGCAGTTCCGCGACGTCCTGAAGATCCCCACCCTCACCATGGTCTGCGTCGGGCTGATGGTGCTCACCCTCGGCCTTGCGGGCATCGCGTTCTGGATGCCGAGCCTGATGGTCAGGGGCTACGGCGTCAGCCCCGGCGCCGCGGCGTCGCTGGCCGGCCTGATCAGCGTGGCGGGCGTCGTGGGCGGCACGCTCATCGGGGCCTGGCTCGGCAGGCGCATGCACGCCACCCGCAAGGGCGGCAGGCTGCTGGTCGGCGGCACCGGCATCACGCTGGGCTCGCTGACGCAGGCCGCGGCCATCTCCATGGACTCCCTGACCATGCTCGTACTCCTGCTGCTGGCCTCCTCGCTGCTGTCGGCGATGGCCATCCCCAACATGACCGCCTCGCTGGCCGACGTGGTCGGCGCCGACTCCCGAGGGCTCGCCTTCGCCGTGCTCCAGCTCTTCATCGCGGCGGGCGCGGCGTTCGGGCCGCTGGTGGTGGGCATCTCCTCCGACAGCAGCGGCTCGCTGGTGACCGCGATGTACATCCTGGTCGTGCCGATGGTGCTGGGCGGGCTGCTCTGCCTCGCGGCGCGCGGCTTCTTCGAACGCGACGCCCAGAGGGTCCTCGACGCCGCTCGTGAGGAGGCGGGCCGATGACCGGGATCGTGCGGGAACAGCTCGGTCTTGCCGCCGAAAACCTCTAAGAATCGCCAGGCGCTTCCACCGTCTCGATGACCACCTCCGACGTGAGCGTGCGATGCACGGGGCACTTGTCGGCGATCTCGAGGAGCCTGCGGCGCTGAGCCTCGTCCAGCGGGCCTTCCAGCAGGATCTCCCGCTCGATCTTGTCCAGCGTTCCGGCCTCGGTCTCGCAGTCGGCGCAGTCCTTGGCGTGGATGCGCCTGTGGCGCAGCCGTACCGTCACCCCCTGCAGCGGCAGCCGCTTGCGGTCGGCGTACATGCGGATGGTCATGGACGTGCACCCGCCCAGCGCGGCGAGCAGCAGGTCGTACGGCGTGGGCCCGGCGTCGGCGCCGCCCACCGAGAGCGGCTCGTCCGCGGTGAGCCGGTGGCGGCCCGCGGTGATCTCCTGGGTGTAGCGGCCGACCTCCCTGACCTCCACGACCCCGTCAGGCTGCTCGGACGGCGGCGCGGCGGGCGCGTCCACGTAGCGGCTCGCCCAGGCGGCGATCACGGTGGCCGCGTAGGCCGAGTCGGCGTCGGCGCTCAGGAGATGGTCGGCGCCGTCGAGCGAGACGAACGACTTGGGATGGCGGGCGGCCTCGAAGATCGTCCGGGCGTGGTCGACGCCCACGATCGCGTCCGTGGGCGCATGCATGACGAGCAGCGCCCTGCGCAGGTTCGCGATGCGCTCGCGCTGCGGCTGGGAGGCGATGTCGTCAAGGAAGGCGCGGCTGACGCGGAACCTCCTGCCCGCCAGGCTCACCTCCGCCGCCCCTGTGGCCTCGGCCAGGGGAGCGTCGGGGAACAGCCCCGCCACATGGGAGGGATCGGCGGGCGCGCCGATGGTCACCACCGCCCGCGACTCCTGGATCCTCTCCGCCGCGGCCAGGACCGCCGCCCCGCCCAGCGAGTGCCCGATGAGCAGGGCAGGCGGCGCGAGGGTGGCCCGCAGGTGGTCGGCGGCCCTGACGAGGTCCTCGATGGTGGAGGTGAAGTCCGTGTTGCCGAAGTCGCCGCCGGACTGGCCGAGCCCGGTGAAGTCGAAGCGGAGCACGGCGATGCCGAGCCTGGCCAGTCCGCGGGCGATGTGGGAGGCGGCGTGGACGTCCTTCCCGCAGGTGAAGCAGTGCGCGAACAGCGCGACCGCTCCGGGCGGGCCTTCGGGCAGCTCCAGCCTGCCCGCCAGAGGGATACCGGCTGATCCGGTAAAGGTCACGCGTTCGCTGCGGATCTGTCCGCCCTGTCCCATCACAGGGGAGAGCCTAGGCAATGGTGCGCGACAGGGCGTCGACCGCCTCGTCCGCCCTGGGCCGCGGCCGATCTCGGACGCGTGCGGCCTCGGTAGACTCGCGGGCCATGACGACGATCGACGACCTGGTCGCTCTCGTCCCGCCGCCCACCGAACCGGTCGACGCGCGAGGCGACTGGCATGAGGTCGAAGCGGCTCTCGGACTCGCGCTGCCCGCCGACTTCAAGGCGCTCATCGAGCGATACGGGCTCGGCCAGTTCGTCGACCACATCACGCCGCTCACCCCGTTCGGCGCCCACGGCCTGCTGATCGAGCGCGCTCAGGGACTGCTCGGCAGAGAGCGGCCCTTCCGCGAGAAGTATCCGGCCGAATGTCCTTACCCCTTCTATCCCGAGCCCGGCGGACTGCTGGAATGGGCCGGCACCGACAACGGCGACGCGCTGTGCTGGCTGACCGAGGGAGAGCCCGACGACTGGCGCGTCGTGGTCTGGAATCCACGCGCCGTCGCCTACGACGAGCACGAGGCAGGCGCGGCGCGCTTCCTCCACGGCTGGTTGGGCGGGCGGATCTCCACGCGGATCCTGTCCGACGAGTTCAGGCAGGCGGGGCTGTGGTTCGAGCCGTTCCGCGTCCGCGAGCACGTCACCCTGACGCTGTCGGACAGCGCGCTGCCGTACGACGAACGGCTGCGGATCCTGCGCGAGGCGCTCGCGCCCACGGAGCACAGAGGCGGCTACGAGGACGAGGACGGCGACCGGCAGGACCACTTCGCCGCCACGCACCTCGGGTGGCGCCTGACCTACGCGTCGGACTTCGACCACCAGATCCTGGCCGCCTTTCCGCCCGAGGACGAGCAGCGGGCCAGGGTCACGCTGTACGACACCGCTCGCCGTATGGGCTGCAGGGTACTGTCGGCCACCACGCGCCTCGGAGAGCCTGTCTGGACCTAGCGGCGCCTGCTGGGCGTCATGGCGGCCGATCCAGAAGCTCGGGCGTAGCGGCCACCCGGCCAGCGAGATGATCGACAGATTGAGTCGTGGCAAGTGCGGAGAGTCGCCCCACGTGGGTGACAGGGGTTACGCACGAAGCCGCTCGACACGCACGACGTCGCCCCTGACCTCGACGCGCACCTTCGCCGACCCGTCGGTGAAGACCTCGCCCGAGCCGTAGGCGCCGTCGTCGAGGGCGTGGCAACCGGCCGAGGGGATGGCGTCGGGCTTGGCGTCCATCACGCGGATGGGCCCCTCTCCCGTGGCTACCGCCGAGTCGATCTTGTAGATCACCATCCCGCCCGAGCACGCGCTTCCCTTTCGCGACTCGATCGCGTAAGCGCTCGTCTCGCCGGTCTTGACCACGACGAGCTTGCGCCCGCCAGGCCGCTCGACGGGGGTGAGCCGGTAGCTTCCGCCGGAGGCGGGCACGCACGCCACCTGGCCGTCGGAGATCCAGCCGAGCTTCCACGCGTGCCACGCGAAGGGCTGCGGCGACGGGCCGCTGATCAGCCCCATCACGTCCCAGCCGCCGACGAAGCGGTGATAGTCCGGTCCGGCGAAGGAGTAGAGGTCGGGCAGGCCGAAGATGTGGCCGGTCTCGTGCGCGAGCACCTTGTGCCCCCAGCGCCACATGTCCTGGCCGAACGTGACGCCCCACTTCACCTCGGCGCCGTCGGCGACCACGCCGCTCTGGGCCGGGTCCCACAGGTAGGTCGGCGAGAAGGTCACCGCCGCTGCGTTCCGTGAAGGGACGATGTAGACGATGTCGTAGAGAGAGAAGTCCACGTCGGCGTCGGCCGCGGCCACCGCCTGCCGGACGTAGAGCCGGTGCTGTTCGTAGCTGATGCCCCTCTCGAAGCCGTAGGTGGTGCTGTCCTGCGGCATTCTGAACCACTTGCGCACGGGGGTGATGCTCAGCCGCGCCTTGCCGTACGAAGCGGCGGCGAGCCACTGCTGGGCGGGCGCGAAGTGATCGGCGTACTGCGCGGTGCCGCTCTCGGCGGGCGCGTCGGGGAAGTCGACGAACAGCATGACGGACCTGATCCGGCCGGTCGCGGCGCGGAACTGCCGGTGGTCGGTGTCGTGGCCCTCGTCGGTCCAGCCGGTACGGCCGGGCAGAGCGCAATCCGCGGCGCGGGCCTCGGTGGCTTGGGGCTCGGCGCCGTGGGCGGACGCGGGGAGGGCGAGGACGGACGCGGCGAGCGCGGTCGCCAGCACTAATGGACGCAGCATCGGAGGCCTTTCAGATCGCTAGTTCCATGAGACGGGCGAGCACCCGCTCGCCCGAGGCGGTGACCCCGTCGTGCTCCCACTCGTTGGTGACCCAGGCGCGCACGTTGCCGACGGCCTGGACGGTCTCCAGCGACAGGCCGGCGTCGACGTACATGTCGTCGTGGTAGACCACGGCTGCGACCGGCACCTGGTTGGTGGCCAACCGGTCGAGGTCGTAGAGCGCGGGCCAGTCATCCACACGGGCGAGCTGGTCGGCGGCCTCGGCGAAGGGGCGCAGCGCCGCCACCTCCTCGAACATCCAGGGGTAGATCATCTCTCCGGTGAACAGCAGCGAGTCGGCGGCACGGCCGAAGTGGGGGAAGTCGGCCAGGGCCCGCTCGGCCGCCCAGGCGGTGGGCTTGGCGCCCTGGCCGTAGATGCTCTCCTGCAGCACCGCGAAGAGCGGGTTGCCGGTGAAGCCAGTGAGCTGCATGACCTGGTAGAGGAAGTCGTGCGACAGCTCGTCGCCGTCGAAGGCGTCCTCGACCAGCCAGTGCACCCGTTCGAACCCGTTTCCCATGCCGAAGGCCAGGCCGAGCGTCCTGAACCTGTGCGGGGTGAGCAGGTCGCCGTCGGGCAACCTGACCCCGCCCTCGTGCAGCCGGTCGAGGATGCGCCTGACCCGGCCGGTGTCGGCGGGATAGCGGGAGTAGTACTGCCTGACCTTGGCCGCGACCCTCGGGTAGGTACAGGCGTAGACCTCGTCGGCGGTGGCGGTCAGGCCGGGCAGCCCGCCTGTGACGTAGCAGGCCTTCAGCGCCTCGGGCGCCGTCGACAGGTATGTCATCGTCAGGAAGCCGCCGTAGCTCTGGCCCAGTGTCTCCCACCGCTCGACGCCGAGCCGCCGGCGGATCAGCTCGCAGTCGGCCACGATCGAGTCGGCCCTGAAGTGCCGCAGGTACCCGGCCAGGTCGCCGACCCGCTCAGGGGTGCGCGGGGTGGCAGGGGTACTGCGTCCCGTGCCGCGCTGGTCGAGCAGCAGCACCCGGTGCGTCCTGAGCGCGTGACCGAGCCAGCCGTCCGCGCCCAGCGGCCTGGGCGAGCGACCACCTGGACCGCCCTGCAGGTAGAGCAGCCATGGCAGGTTCTCCCCTGCCCGCGCGGCGTCGGCCACCTCGCGGGCGAACACCTCGATCGAAGGGCCGCCGGGATCGGTGTGGTCGAGCGGGACGGGGAAGACGTGGTCGGCCAGGTGAAGCCTGGTCACGGGGCTCCTTTCGCCGGTTGCGGACCCGCTCATCGGGCTCCGTCGCGGGAGAGATCGACAGAGGTGTCGAGGGGGAAATGACAGGCGACCCGATGGCCGGGCGCGCCTTCTGCCAGCGCGGGCCGCTCCAGCGCGCATCTCTCGGCCGCTCTCGGGCACCGGGTGCGGAAAGGGCAGCCGCTGGGCGGGTTCGCAGGGCTGGGCAGGTCACCGGAGAGCACGACGCGGGGCCTGGCCCGCTCGATCCTCGGGTCGGGGATCGGTACCGCGGCCAGCAGCGCGGCCGTGTACGGGTGGGCCGGATGAGCGAACAGCTCGTCACGGTCGGCGATCTCCACGACCGTGCCGAGGTACATCACCGCGATCCTGCCGCACACCTGGCGCACGGCGCCGAGGTCGTGGGCGATGAACACGTAGCTGAGCTCGAACTCCTCCTGCAGGTCGCGCAGCAGGTTGAGGATCTGTGCCTGTACGGAGACGTCGAGTGCGGACACCGGCTCGTCGCAGACGACCAGCTTCGGGTGAAGGGCCAGCGCGCGGGCGATGCCGATCCGCTGGGCCTGGCCGCCGGAGAACTGGTGGGGCAGCCGTTCGGCGTGCTCCGGGCGCAGCCCCACCCGTCGCAGCAGCTCGGCGATCTGGCCTGGCTCGGGCTTGAGGCCCTGGTAACGGAAGGGCGCCGACAGGATCGTTTCGACGGTCATGCGGGGGTTCAGAGAGGAGAACGGATCCTGAAAGATCATCTGTAGGTCGCGGCGGACCGGGCGCAGGGTGGCCTCGCCCATCGTGGTGATGTCGCGCCCGTCGAAGCGGATCGTGCCTCCGGTCGGATCGGCCAGCCGGGTGATCAGCCTGGCCGTGCTCGACTTGCCGCAGCCGGACTCGCCGACCAGGCCGAGCGTCTCGCCCCGCCGTACGGTCAGGGAGACGCCGTCGACCGCGGTCAGGTGGCCGGTGACGCGGCGGGTCAGTGGGTGGCGTATGGGGAAGCGCTTGACCAGGCCTTCGGCTTCCAGCAGGGGGGTCACAGGGTCTCCAGACGGTCGGGCACGGGCCGGTCGATCCTGGGGACGGCGGCCAGCAGGCGGCGGGTGTACGGCTCACGCGGGTCCTCGAACAGCGCGTGCACCTCGCCCCGTTCGACGGCCCGCCCGCCGTACATGACGACGACCTCGTCGGCCGTCCCCGCGACCACGCCGAGGTCGTGCGTGATCAGCAGGACGGCGGTGCCGTACTCCGCGCGCAGCGTGTCGAGCAGAGCGAGAATCTGCGCCTGCACGGTCACGTCGAGCGCGGTCGTCGGCTCGTCGGCGATGATCAGCTCGGGCTCCAGGCACAGTGCCATCGCGATCATCACGCGCTGCCGCATGCCCCCGGAGAACTGGTGCGGGTAGTCGCGGGCGCGCCGCTCCGCTTCGGGGATCCCGACGCGATCCAGCATCCGGACCACGGTCGCCCGCGCCTGCTTCCTGCTGGTACGGCGGTGCGCCCGGTAGGCCTCGGCGATCTGGAAGCCGACCGGGTAGTAGGGGTTGAGCGACGACAGCGGATCCTGGAAGATCATCGCCAGCCGGTCGCCGCGCAGCCTGCGGACGGCCCGCCGGTCGCTCCCGAGTAGTTCCTGGCCGTCGAACCAGATCTCACCGCTGGTCGTGGCGCCGTTGAGCAGCCCCATGACGGCGAGGCTGGTCACCGACTTGCCGCAGCCCGACTCGCCGACCAGGCCGAGCACGCGTCCTCGTTCCAGGCTGAAGGACAGGCCGTCCACGGCCCTGGTCTCGCCGAAGGAGACCCTGAGGTCCTTGACGTCGAGCAGTGTCATGAGGTCCCCAGCCTGATCCGCGGGTCGAGCACCGCGTAGAGCAGGTCCACGATCACGTTCGCGAAGACGATGAAGGCCGCGGCGAACAGCGTCACGCCGAGGATCACCGGCTGGTCCGAGCTGTTGATCGCGTCGGCGGCCAGCTTGCCCACACCGGGCAGGCCGAACACCGACTCGGTGATCAGCGCGCCACCGAGCAGCGCGCCGAGGTCCATGCCGAAGACGGTCACGATCGGGGTGAGCGTGGGCCGCAGCGCGTGGCGCCGTACGACGGTGCGTTCGGGCAGGCCCTTGGCCCGGGCGGTGCGGACGAAGTTCTGGTTCAGCGCGCCGATCAGCTCCGTGCGCGTCAGCCGGGCGTACATGCCCGCGTAGAGCGCGGCCAGCGCGATCCACGGCATCAGCATCGAGGCGAACCAGCCGGCCGGATCCTCCAGCAGGCCGACCGCCCTCGGATAGGGCAGGACTTCGAACACCACGACGAGGAGGTACTGCAGGACGAGCGCGGTGAGGTAGATCGGCAGAGAGATGCCGCCGAGCGCCGCGCCCATCGCCGTCCTGTCCCACCACGAGCCCTTGCGCAGCGCGGCGAGCACACCTGCGCCGACGCCGACGAGCAGCCACAGCACGGCGGCGCCGACCGCGATGGACGCGCTCACCGGCAGTCTGCTGACCAGGAGTTCCTGCACGGGCACGTTGGTCTGGAAGCTGAAGCCGAGACAGGGAAAGGGGCACTCGACCGCGGTCGGTCCCGTGCCGTAGGTGCGCCCGGCGAAGATGCCCCGCACATACGAGGCGAACTGCTCGGGGATCGGCGTGTCGAGGCCGAGCTGGCCGCGGATCTGCTCGATCCGCTCGGGGGTGCAGGCCTTGCCGCACGCCTTCTGCGCGGGGTCGTCCGGCGCGATATAGAAGATCGTGAAGGTGAGCGCGCAGATGACCAGCAGGATCGCGGCGGCCGCGCCGAGCCGTTTGAGAAGATAGACGATCATCGGAGGTCTCCGAGCGCGTCGCCGACCACGTTGAACGCCAGCACGGTGACCAGCAAGAACAGGCCGGGGACGAGGAAGTAGACAGGATCGGCCGCGTACCAGGGCACGGCCGAGGCGATCATCTGGCCCCACGAGGGCGTCGGCGGGCGCACCCCGACCCCCAGGAAGGACAGGCCCGCCTCGGTGGCGATGTAACCGGGGATCGACAGCGTCGCCACGACCAGGATCGGCCCGGTGAGGTTGGGCAGGACCTCCCTGAACAGGATCGCCCTCCGGGTCGCCCCCAGCACCCTCGCGGCCTCGACGAACTCCCTGCCCGCCAGCGCCATGGCCTGGCCGCGGACGATCCTGCCGATGTACGGCCAGCCGAACAGGCCGAGTACGGCGACCAGCATCAGCTCCCTGTTGCCGTCGGGGGCGACGGACATGAGGGCGATCATGAAGATCAGGCTCGGAAAGGACATCAGCAGGTCCATCAGGCGGCCGATCACCATGTCGGCCCAACCGCCCTGGAATCCGGCGACGAGGCCGAGCACGGTGCCGATCGTGGTGGCCAGCAGGGTGGCCAGCAGGGAGATCAGCAGTGAGAGGCGGGCGCCCCAGACGACGCGGGCGAGCACGTCGCGGCCCGTGGCGGGTTCGACGCCGAGCGGGTGTTCGGCGCTGATACCGCCCCACGGACCCTTCGGCAGGCCACCCAAGGCGGGGTCGATCGCCTCGGGGTGGAACTCGGTGGGCGACTGACCGGTGAGGGCGGTGATCAGGGGAGCGCCGAGGGCCATGAGCACGAGCAGCGCGATGACCGTGACACCGGCGGTGGCGGCGCGGTCGGCCAGGATGCGCCGGGCGAGCTGGCGGGCCGGTGAGACGGCGACGGCGGGTTCGGCCACCGGTATGTCGGCCGCCCGGATGAGCGTCATCGGGCACTCTTGAGGCCGACCGTGGCGAGGTCGACCCGCCCGACGAAGGCGACGTGCCCGTAGGCGCCGGTCACGTTCCCCCCGGTGAGGAAGGCCGATTTGTCCCACAGGAACGGCACGACCGGCGCGTCCCGCATGATCCGGGTGGCCAGTTCGCCGTAGGCGGTCGCGGCGGCGGCGGCGTCCGTCATCGCGGCGATCTCGTCGAAGCGCTTGTTGACCTCGGTCGAGTCGTAGTGTGCCCGGTTCTGGTTGCCCTGCTTGACGATGAACCGTCCGTCGAGAACGTTCGGCAGGTATGTCGAGGCTCCCGTCCAGTCCGGCGTCCAGCCGTCGATGACCAGGTCATGCTGGTGACTGGCGTTGCCGACCGTGCTCCAGAACGCCGACGAGCTGATCTCATTGATCTTCACCCGAATGCCGGCCCGGCCGAGCGAGGCCTGGATCGCCTCGCCCTGCGCCTTGCCGCCGGGCGTGGCAGGGGCGTCGAGGACGAGGTCGATGCCGGAGGCGAACCCCGCCTCGGCGAGCAGCGCTTTGGCCTTGGCCACGTTGGCAGGGTACGGATCCTCCTTGCGGTGGCCAGGGATCGCCGGCGGCAGGAGGGTGGTCGCGATGTCACCCGCGATGGGCCCGCCGCGCACGGTGCGCAGCGCCTCCTTGTCCAGCGCGTAGGCGATCGCCTGCCGTACCTTCACCTGGTCGAGCGGCTTCCTGCTGGTGTTGAGCGAGAGGAATCTCGTGTTGATCGACTCGCCGGTGACCAGGCGTTCCTTGAGCGCCGGGTTGGTGAGCACCTGGGCGACGGAGGCGGCGCCGATCGGCTCGAACTGCACGGCGTCGGCGTCCTCGCCCTGTCCCGCGATCATCCGCTGGTCGATCACGGCGGGATCGAGGTTGAGGTCGATGACGATGCGGTCGGGAAGTCCCTTGCGCACGGTGTCGGTCGAACGGTCCCAGTGCTCGTTGCGGACGAGTTCGATCCGCTTCTTCGGTTCGAACTTCTCGATCTTGTATGGTCCCGAGGAGAAGGGGCGGTTGTCGTAGGCGACGCCGGCCTCCTTGTCCTTGGGCACGGGCGCGAAGAACGGCATCGAGACGGCCGAGCCGAAGTCGGCGACCGGCCTGTTCAGCCGGAACACGATCGTCCGGTCGTCGGGTGTCTCGATCGACTTCAGGCCCTCTCCGTTGAGCGGGCCCTTGTACGTGTCGCCGCCCCGCAGCCACATCCGCGCGTACGGCGGGCCCTCGGGGAACTCGGGGGCGAAGGTGCGCTCGACGCCGTACTTGATGTCCTTGCTGGTGATCGGGCGCCCGTCTTCGAACTTCACGCCCTCCTTGAGGGTGAAGGTCCAGGTCCTGGCCCCATCGGTGGGAGTGCCGAGATCGGTCGCCAGGTCGGGGACGATTTCGCCGCCCGCGGGACCGGGCGCCGCGGCGTTGGTGGTGAGCGTGCGGTAGATCAGCCTGCCGACGTCCATCGACGAGGTGACGTAGTTGCGCGCCGGGTCCAGATGCTCGAGGTCAATGCTGGCCAAGACGTGCAGCACGCCGGCCTTCGCGCCAGCCGTGCCCTGCGGAGCCGAAGCCGTACCGCCGCCCTGACCGCAGCCGCTTGCGACACCGGCGAGACCGATCATGAGCGCGACCAGGGCACGTTTTCCTGACATGTCGCTCCACCTTCCGTTGCGCGTCACTGCCATATGAAATGGCACACATCGTTATGGGCCTCCCGAGTGGGTCGATAGTCATCCATCCGTTCACCAGGACGAAAGCTCCTATTTCCCCATAACATTGGGTTATGGACCTGGAGATTCGGCACCTGCGCGTCATCTGCGCCATCGCCGAGTCCGGCAGCCTGACGCGAGCAGCCAAGACGCTGCGGCTGTCCCAGCCCGGCCTCACCGCGCAGCTGCGCCGCATCGAGACCATGCTCGGCGGCACGTTGTTCGAGCGGGCCCCGCAGGGCGTGCGGCCCACCGCGTTCGGCGAACTCGTGCTGGCCAGATCACGAGCCGTCCTGCCCGCCATCGACGACCTGGTCTTCGGGCTCCGCGCGCCCGCCCCGAACAGGGCGCTGCGGATCGGCACGGTGAACGCGCCGCTGCTGGCCGGGCTCCTGACGTGGCTCGACGCCGCCCAGCCCGAGGCTGTGGTCACCACCGTCACCCGCGGAGCGTCGACCAGGCTCGTCGAACTGGTCGAGGCCGCCCAGCTCGAGCTCGCGGTCGTGGGCGACTGCCCCGGCTTCGAGCTCGCGGCCCGCCCCAGCGTCGTCATGCAGCCGGTGGCCACCGAACCGGTCTTCGCGATGATGGCCGTCGGCCACCCGCTCGCGGAAAAGACCGAGGTCACCCTCGCGGAGCTGGCCGCCGAAGACTGGATCGCGCCACCGCCCGACGACGACCGGATCAGGGAGTACTGGGCGACGATCTTCCATGACGCGGGGCTCACCATGCGGGTTCGGCACGAGGTGGAGGGGCCGGTCCTGCTCGACCTCGTGCTCGCGGGGCGGGGAGTCAGCCTGTGCCAGGCGACCTCCCGCCAGTTGCCCGGTCTTGCGATCAAGCCGATCGCCGGCAACCCCCTCTGGTACCGGCACCTGCTCGCGTGGCACCGCGACGGACCTTTCACCGCGGAAGCCGCCGAGGTCATCGAGCACGCCCGGCGCGCCTACGACGAGGCGAGCAGGCGCAACGACGCCTACACCGCGTGGCGGTGGCCCCGTTCCTGATCAGGTCCTGCGGCGTCCCGCCCGTACCGGCATGTGCGGGGGCTTCCGACGTGGGTCACGGGGCGGAGCGCTCGGGCTGGTCAGAACCTTGATCGTTGGCAGGTGGTCGTCCGTCAGCGGGAGACCCAGCCGACACCCCGATCGTGCTGCTCTTTCGTGTGTCCTACCAGAGGTGTGTCCTACCAGAGGGTGGACGGGCCCGCGACGACCCAGCCGGCGTCGGTGGGCTTGACCCAGAAGCCCAATGACACCTCGATCATCCGCGCGCGGTAGGTGACCTCGACGTAGCAATGGCTGCCGGTGTGGCCCCAGTTGAAACCTCCGAGATCGAGTTCGCAGAGCCAAGACAGGTCCTGCTCCCACTCGTCGGCAGCACGGCTGCCACTCGCCTCGTCCGCATCGGCGCTCGCTCCAACCGAGCCGGACCATAGCGACTTGAGCACATGCCGGACCGACGAGTGATCGACGAGCTGTTCGGCCTCAGGGATCTTCCCAGCTCGGAGCAGGCTGAAGTAACGGCGAACGACCGCTTCGACGTCGGTCTTGGCAGGGCGCTCCGTCCAGATCCTCACCGCGAGATCATAAAGGTCGGATGAGGCCACTGAGCGGGCGGTGGGGGCTGGCGTGGGGCGGTCTGCGGCGCTTCCCCGAGCACCCCTGATCCCACGCCGGCCCCGTGACCTGCGACTTCAGGACATCGGGCAGCGTGCCGCCCATCACCGCAAGCCGGACACCCACCGGGTGGCTCCCCGTTTGGCTCCCGAAGATCGAAAAAGGGGCTCCGGAGAATCTCCGAAACCCCTGCCGACCAGCGATAATCTGGTCGGGACGACAGGATTTGAACCTGCGACCCCTTGGCCCCCAGGCACATCATGGAAGGGCGGGATCATGGACGATTCCCGCCCTGACCTGGGCGCATGGTCCATGGTGATCCACCGTCGTCCGGTCCTGTCCGGGGTGATTGTCACTCAGTTAGTCACGCAGTATCCGTGCCCTTCGCATGCTCGGACTCGATCTCCTGACGTTCTTCGGGGGTTGTCACGAAGCTGCCCATGCCGGGCTCCGTACGGATCAAGCCGTCTGCCCGGAGTGCCCGCATGACCTTCTGGCCGGTGGCGTTGGCGATGCCGAACTCTTCAATAAGGTCGATCAGAGACGGGATTCGCTCCCCAGCCTCGTACTCACCCGAGCGTATGCGCTCCGCGATGATCGCGTGCACCTGCCGCCACCTGGGTTGATTCGCCTTCAACTCCACCATTCGAGCAACGTTAGGTAGCTACCGCGCGCCATGGCGATGGACAGCGCGCTAGGTGCGCTATAGCGCGCTATAGCTTTATTGGCTTAAGATGCGGGCATGACCGCTTCGGAGACCAGTCGTGATCAAGCTTGACGGCTGCCTGAGCCCACACGTGGCCATGCCACAGCGCAACCGTGTGCCCGTGGACTGGCGACTGCCCTGCGCTGGGCTTGAGCGGGTGCGGACGCTGCTCTGGACGTGCGCGTGCCGGGCGACCATCTACGAGCTGTGTACGGGCGGCGGGCAAGCGTTCATCCGCCGCACAACCCAGCTTGAAGGCGAGTTCGACGTGCACGAAACGTCACCGATGTCGATCAGCGAAGCTCGGGCGCTCTGGGCAGATCTGCTGTGCGGGGTCGCCCGATAGGGGGGTGTGGCGGTGTGGGTTCTGGAGGGACGGCATCGCCACACCCACCCTCTCCTGATCTTCCCGTCTGCCGTCGTCCCACCGCGAAGCGGCAGCGGGCCGGGAACGGAGGGTCAAGCCTGGCTTCACTCACTCTCGCCGCCGCCTTCTCGGCTGCTCGTCATCCGGCCTGCACGGCCAGGCTTGAGCCGGAGGAGCCGGTCTGCTGGGCTCTGCCTGGGCGACGGCAGACGGGACGATCAGCCTCTCGGCCACCCACTATCTCTATCTCGACGACTGGACGTTGATCATCCCGGAGCCGGAATCCCCGCCGGAGGCAGGGCTTACTTGTCGGAGTTGAGCGGCTGGCGCCTTGTCTCACGCGGACGCCGACGGCAGAGCGTCAGGGGAACGATGATCATCCTGTACGTCCCAGTCGATATCGATGACATGCTCTCTCTTGAATCTGATCTTGTCGCCATGAGTCAATCGTGGGATGCCGATTGGCTGATTTATGAGTCTGCCGGTCACGTGTCGCTTCTTGATCTCGTCAACCTCGACCCACATCCGCTCGCCCCACCCGTCCTTCATGCGGAACATCAGCTTGACTCTGATCCCCGGAGCGATCGCCTGCTTTTCTTCCTCTGAAGGAATCCAGAAACTGTCAGGGTGCTCGCGGTTCAGCTTGACGCCTGAACCCAGGTTCCATCGATCGATGATCCGACCGGTCGCCGCCCACATCAGACGTTCCCAAACGCCTTCTATCAAAGCCACTTCGATCTGCTCGCAGACCCAGAACGGCCGTTCGACCCGAGGCACAGCGCTCAGCTCTGCAAGCAACTCTTGCCGCCGGGGATCATCTCGGGGGAACGCGAGAACGATCAGGCGTAGCAAGAGACGAGGGGCGAAGCCGAAGACCGCGAGGGCCACGACGAGGGCCGGCCACGAGACGATGGCATCTAGTAGTTCCGCGATCATCATGCGAGCTCCCCGAGGAGCGATCTGAATCTCACGTCGCTGCGAGCTTGTGAGAGAAGAGCTCCGAGCTCACTGACGCCCTGGTCGGTCAGCTTGTAGTACCGGCGTGGCGGTCGCTTACCTAGCCCTTCTGCCTCCTCCCAGCCATCTTCAAGCCATCCCTCATCCAGCATTCGGTGAAGGATCGGATAAAGCACTCCCGATCGCACCCCCGCCCGTTTCGACAGCTCGTAACCCCACTGGCGACCCTGGATGTCCTCCATGAGTGCCAATGCCACTTGGATCAGCGCATGCGTCCTTCTCATAGCTCGTAGTCTACATAGGGTAGATTACGACGCACAATCAACACGTCGGGGCCGTGAGGCGAGGAGCCACTCCGCCGGCATGCCACGTGACGTCCGGCTCGACAAAGAGGATTTGGGCTACGATCTACCCCTGGATTGCTGCGTTGAGCCCGGTAGAACCGGGTCTGGGAATGTGGTGGTGTGGGCTGTCCTATCTGCTCATGTTCATCGGCTTGCGGTTCACAAAGGCTGAGGAGGATGGATTGGAGACGCCTATGCACAAGATCATTCGATGGGTAACTCCTGCTGCGTTGGTCTTTTCGGGAATTTTCGGCAACCTCGCCGCCACCGCAGTACCAGGCTGAGCGCAGCACTCATAAGATCCTTAAGGGGAAGCCGTGACCGATAGGCCGATTGACCCGTCTCTGCCAAGTGATCAAGTCTTGCTCGAACGAACCAAGCAACGCGTCGCGCAGGCTGTGGAGCGCGCCTTGGCTCGCGGAGCGCTCGTACCCGGGGCTGACGGCATCGTCCACATAAAGAACGCTGAACTGGATGAGTGCGACAATCTCTGGGTTGACGGCGTTCGTATCGACTGAATCACCCCAGGTCATCCAGGTCCAGCCAAGGCTGGAACTGGGCGATAGCAACTAGGCAAACGGTTCGAGTCGCCCCTGCGACACAATGATCTCGTGAAGCGATTCGATGCAGCAGGAGCCGACCTGGTCCCTGGCCAACGGGTCCGAGTCCGAGTGACCCAGCAGCACTCATGGGGTGTCATGGTGGAGATCCTCGGTCACGAGAGCATCAGTGCATCGATCGATGGTGCGGCGATCGATAGCCCCTCCGGCGCCGGCCGGGCGTGGCTTGGCGAGTATCCGGCTGTCGGGACGGAGGTGGACGCCGTGGTGCAAGAGATCCGTCGATGGAGTCCACTGGCGTGGGTGCGTCTGACGATTCGATCTCAGGATCTTCACAGCTTTCAATGGCTGTGCGACTTCTGCGGCACGCCCACCGTCCTCAGTCCGGGAGGCGATGGCGTGGTCATGGATGTCAGGAGCGCTGACGGCCCTGGCAGCCACGCCATCGCCACGCACCGAGAATGTCTGAGAAGCCGTCTCCATGAGTCGAGCAGCGAGCACGCGCGTGTCGACTCGGTGGGTCGTCGATGAGCGATGGCTGGATTGAGGGCCGCGTAGCGGTGGGGGCCGGCGGCGGTACGGCGCTCAGGTCGCTATCTGGACTCAGCAGTCTGAATGGTCTGTGCTAATTGATCGTCACGCCGCCGTGGAGCGGGGGCGGTGCGCGCCGGGACCGGCCCCAAGGCCGCACGCCCGGCGCGCAGCCGCCCGGAGCGGGCGGCGGCGTGGCGAGCGGAGCGAGCCCTTGAACCCAGTAAAGAAACTCTGAGCCGCCTACAGCGCGAGCACGATCGGGCCGTCCGGGCTCATCTCCGGCCATCCGCTCTGCTCGTTGGCCGAGGTGGGGGAGTGGTCGGTGGCGGCTTCGCTGATGGTGGTGGTCTCGAACTCTTCGGCTGCGGCTTTGATCTCGGTGGCTTCCAGCGGCTGGCCGTCGCGGCTGAGCATGATGCGGCGGATCAGCAGGATGGGCGCTCCAACTTCCAGGCGCAGGCGTAGGCGTTCGGTCTCGTACGGCATGCGGGCGGTGACGGTGGTGAACCACTCGATCGGGCCCCGGTCGGCCTGGATGAGCTCGTAGAACGGTTCGTGTCTGGGTTGGACGCGGCCGTTCTTCTTCACCGGTGGGGGGATGACGTCGGCGTTGGTGTAGGAGTTGACCTCGATGAAGCGCTTCTTGACGTGCATCCACAGGTTGAGCCGGTGCACGACCTTGTGGCCCAGGCGGGTGCCGAGCATCGCGGCGATCTCACGGTTGGCCGGGATGGTGAGGGAGCGGCCGTAGATCTCGCCGCCTTGGCCGTCGTCTTCGCCGGGGAGGGGCAGACGCAACCACCCCCAGGACTGGTTGATCTCGTTGAAGCTCAGGTCGACCAGGTCCAGGCGCGGTTCGGTGCCGAGCAGGATGAGGAAGCGGTCGGGGATGGTGCGGACGAAGGTGCCGCGTCCGCGCACGATGGTGACCAGTCCTTCGAGGACCAGGGTTTTGAGGGCCTGGCGGACGGTGGGGCGGGAGACGCTGTAGCGGCTGGCGAGCTGGGTCTCGCTGGGCAGGGGGCTGCCGGGGGTGTAGTGGCCGTCCAGGATGTCGGCGCGCAGGGCTGAGGCGATGACGCGCCAGATGGAGTCGTCGGTGGGTCCGGGTGGCTCGTCGGGAATGTCGTCGAGTTCCATGCATTTCCTTCCGCTCGTCTCTCCACTTGTACTACAGGCTGACGTACCATCAAAGCATGACACAACTTGTAGTACATGCTGAAGCACTGGAGCGGCCTAGACGAGAGGACGGTGATGCGCCATGACAGCCCCACAACCCGACTGGATGTCCGACTTAGCGCGCCTGATCAACGACCCCGCATACGCCCGATGGCAACGCATGGTCGCCGCAACCGGCGGCTGCGCCCGTCCCGTCCACCTGAGCGGCGGCTCGGAAATCGTCCACGCAGATACCGGCGAGATCCTGCACGACTACCAGTCCGCCGACGGACCCGGCGGGCACCTGCTCAAAGCCTGCGGCAACCGCCGCGCCTCGGCCTGCGCGGCCTGCTCGCAGGTCTACCAGGCCGACACCTTCCACCTCATCCGCGCGGGCCTGTCCGGCGGCAAAGGCGTCCCCGAGACGGTCAGCGGCCACCCTCGGGTGTTCGTCACCCTGACCGCCCCCTCGTTCGGGCCTGTCCACTCCCACCGCGACGGTCGCGCCTGTCGCCCTCGCAAGCCCGGCATGCTGTGTGATCATGGGCGGCCGGTCGGCTGCCGCACCCACCACCACCCGCAGGATGACCGACTCGGTCAGCCGATCTGCCCCGGCTGCTACGACTATCGAGGGGCGGTGCTGTGGCAGGCACACGCGGGCGCACTGTGGCACCGCTTCACCCTGACCCTCCGCCAACAGCTCGCAGCCGACGCGGGCATGAGCCGACGCGCCTTCGCCCAGCGGGTGCGCGTCTCCTTCGCCAAGGTCGCCGAGTACCAGCGGCGCGGCCTGGTCCACTTCCACGCCATCATCCGCCTCGACGGACCTGACGGACCGGATCAGTCACCGCCGGACTGGGCTGATCACCATCTGCTGGTGCGAGCGGTTCCCGTCGCCGCCCGAGCCGTCGAGCTGCTGTCGCCCGCCAGCGAGCTGGGCCGATGGACGCTCGCGTGGGGTGACCAGCTCGACATCCGCCCCATCCTGCTCGACCCCCGCGCCGACGGGCTCAGCGAACGCGCGGTGGCGGGCTACATCGCCAAGTACGCCACCAAGGGTGCCGAAGCCTCCGGCACCGTCGATCACCGTTTGTCCTGCTCGGCCTGCCGTGGGCGGGGCCGGATGAGCGTGATGGCCGCCTGCGGGTTATGCCACGGAACCGGTCTCAAACCCGGCCTGCACCTGGACGCGCTCCCGGTCAGCGAGCACGCCCGCACCATGATCCGCACCTGCTGGGACCTCGGTGCCCGACCCGAGTTCAAGGCACTGCGGCTGCGGCCATGGGCGCACATGCTCGGCTTCCGCGGCCACTTCTCCAGCAAGAGCCGCGCCTACTCCCTCACCCTCGGCGACCTGCGAAGCGCACGCACCCGTCACCGCGCCGCCCAAGCCCGCCAGCAACACGGCCTGCCCGCCTCCGACGACGCCACCACCCTCGTCCTCGGCCACTGGCGGTTCGCCGGAATCGGCTACACCCCCGGCGAAGCGATCATCGCCGAACACATCCGCCAGCGCGTCCAGACCGCCCGCCGCATCGCAGCGGAACGGGAGGAGCCATGAGCGCGCCCATCCTGATCCACTCGCGGCGGCTCTACCGCGTGTGCGACGCCATGCGAATTCTCAGCCTCAGCCGCAGCGTGATCTACGAACTGATCCGATCGGGCCGTCTGCGCTCGGTCACTCAGGGCCGCACCCGGCTGATCCCGGCCTCGGCCATCGACGACTACATCGCCCTACTCGAACGGGAGGCATCATGACCGCACGACGTAGCAGGGGAGACGGCGGCCTGCACTGGGACGAGCAACGGCAGCGCTGGATCGCCTCGGTGACGGTCGGCTACACCCCGGCCGGAAAGCGCATCGTCAAGAAGGCCAGCGGCAAGACCAAGACCGAAGCCAAGGCCAAACTGAAGGAGATCATCCGCGATCATGATGACGGTCTGGCCAGCGGTCCTGCTCACTACACGGTCGCCGAGGCCGTGACGAGCTGGCTCACCTACGGTCTCCACGGCCGCGACCCCAACACGGTGGCCAACTACCGCACGCTCTGCGAGAAGCACGTCATCCCCGATCTGGGCGCGCGAAAGCTGCGGGAGCTGAGCGCCGAGGACGTCGACAGGTGGCTGATCGGCAAGGCCAAGGTGCTGAGCACCCGCACGGTGCGGCTCCTGCACTCCTGCCTCAATCGGGCGGTGAAGTTCGCCCAGGCGCGTGACAAGGTCAAGCGCAACGTCGTCGGCCTGTCCGAGGTCCCCGAAGGGAAGGAAGGGCGGCCGTCCAAGTCGCTGACTCTGGACCAGGCGGTGGCCGTCGTGCAGGCGGCGGAGGGGACCAGGATGTACGCCTACGTCGTCCTCTCGCTGCTGATCGGCGCTCGGACGGAGGAACTGCGAGCGCTGGTCTGGGAGGAGGTGGATCTCGTCGGTGCCCCGGACAAGGACATCCCGCCGTGGATCGCCGTGTGGCGGTCGGTGCGTGCGGGTGGTGACACCAAGACCCGGCGCTCACGACGCTCTCTGGCGCTGCCCAAGCGGTGCGTGGAGGCGCTCGAAGCACACCGGGCGCAGCAGCAGAGGGACAAGGCTGAGGCGGGCAAGAAGTGGAAAGATCACGACCTCGTCTTCGCCTCACTCGTCGGCACGCCACTCGACGCGCACAACGTGCGGCGGGCCTTCCGGAAGATCATCAAAGATGCGGGTCTACGCGCCTACTACTGGACCCCGCGCGAGATGCGGCACAGCTTCGTCTCGCTGCTCTCGGACTCCGGCGTCCCGCTGGAGGAGATCGCGCGGCTCGTCGGCCACAGCGGGACGGCCGTCACCGAGGCGGTCTACCGCAAGCAGATCCGCCCCGTCCTGCTCGGTGGAGCTGGGGTGATGGACGAGATCTTCACCCGGTAGTCACTCAGTTAGTCACTCAGGAATGCGAAAAGGTGCCACCCTTACGAGTGACACCCTCATCGACCAGCGAATATCTGGTCGGGACGACAGGATTTGAACCTGCGACCCCTTGACCCCCAGTCAAGTGCGCTACCAAGCTGCGCTACGTCCCGCCAAGCTTCCGTGGAACCTTTGTGGAGGTGTTCCGCGGCGGCCTTGCGTGGAAAACACTATCACGATCGGCGGGCCGTTCTGTGCCATCTCGTGCCGGGGCAGCGGGAGATGCTCCGCTGCCCCGGCCGCCCTCGCCGGTCCCCGTCGCTGTTGGGGCGGGATGACGAGCCGCGCCTCCCCAAGGCGCCCCGTGTCACTGCCGGCTCGCGCTCCCGCCCGGTTCCCAGCATTCCCTTCCCCGGTTGTCAGGACCTTGCATTCATTCGCAAGCGGTCTATAAGTCGCATGCGGTGAGATCACCCCCAACGCGGGAGGTATGGCGATGGGGACTCTCACGATCGTGCTGCGCGGCGGCAGCGTCAGGCCGGATGCCAGGCTGTCGGTGCGCAGCGGTCTCGACGGCTGGCAGGAGGATGTTCCCTGCGAGTACGTCAGCGGCGCCGACGAGTGGCGGGTGCAGCTCCAGGGCGAGGGCCCTGTGGAGTTCAAGTTCCGCTGCGACGGCTCATGGGAGCGCGGCCCCAACAGGGTCGTCGAGAACGAGCACGTGGCCACCATGGTGGGCAGGCGGTACGAGCTGTTCGAGGAGCCCGACGACATCCCCGTGGCCGACTCGCTGGCCGCCCGCGCGCACTTCCCTCCGGTCGGCACCGACCAGGACTTCGACTACATCGTGGTCGGCAGCGGCGTCGGCGGCGGCACGCTGGCGCACAGGCTGATGGTCGAGAGCGGCGGCGCCGCCAGGGTGCTGGTGCTGGAGGCGGGCGGCTACCTGTTCCCCACGCACGTGGGCAACCTGCCCAGGCGGCACGGCCCGTACGTCAACCGCAGCGTGTGGGAGCTGTGGAACCAGTTCAAGGTCAGGCGTTACAGCTCCGAGCAGCCGCTCGACCTGGCCCAGGCGTTCTGTCTCGGCGGCAGGTCGGTGTTCTGGGGAGCGCTGGTGCCGCGGATGGCGCCCGCCGAGTTCGCGGGGTGGCCTCAGGAGGTCAGGCAGGACCTCGAGGGCGGCTGGTACGACATGGCCGAGGACCTGCTCAACGGCAGCGCCATGCCGAAGGACACCCTCTGCGGAACAGTGGGGGCCATGCTCGGGCAGGAGCTGCCCGACCTGGCCGGCGACCAGGCGATGCTGGCCGCCGAGCACGCCTCGGGCAACGGCCTCGGCATTCCCTCCGGCATCTTCTCCACGGCCGCGTTGCTCATGGAGGACAGGCTCAGGGCGGGCTGGGACGAGCGCCTGCACGTCAACCTGCACCACCAGGTCTGCGGCTTCGCCTTCGACGGTGACGCGGTGACCGCCGTCGACGCCTTCGACCTGGTGGCCGGCGTGCAGCGCAGGTTCAGGCTGGCCGAGGGCGGCAGGGTGATCCTGTCCGCCGGCACGATGGGCACCCCCGTGCTGGCCCGCGCCGCGGGCCTCTCGCACGAGCTGGCCGGGCGCGGCATCACCGACCACCCCACCTATTACTGGAAGTTCTCCGTCAAGGACGGATCTCCCGGCTACAGCGCCGAGGACGCCGCGAAGGTCCTGCTCAGGGGTACGGCAGGCGACATCCCCTTCAACGCCGTGGTCGAGATGGGCGTGAACCTCAACCAGTACCACGTGGACGAGGACCTCGCCCTGGACGAGGCCGACATGCCGTGCGAGGTGGTCTTCTTCACCGCCGTGCCCCTGGAGGAGCGCAACAGGGTGGAGGTGCGCGGTGAGGGCAGGCGCGCCCGCCCGCACCTCGTCATGGCGCACGTCGAGGTCGAGGGCCTGGCCGAGGCCTTGGAGCGGATCGGGGCCGCGGTGATGGACGCCGTCGGCGGCACCCCGCTGCACCCGCTGCCGGTGCGCTCGGAGCTCGGCGCGGTCGGCCACGAGGTCGGCACCATGCGGATGGGGGTCGACGCCGCCACCGGCGTCGTCGACCCCGACCTCAGGGTGTACGGCAGGCGCAACCTCTACGTCTGCGACCTGTCGGTCTTCCCGACCTCGCCCGCCGCCAACCCCTCGCTCACGCTCGCCGCCCTCGCGATGCGCCTGGCCGCCGGACTGGTCAACGGTTGACGGCCACCAGCACCGACAGCGGCGGCAGGTCCTGGATCTCCACGTAGCGGGCGCCGTCGGGCGAGGGCAGCACCGGCACCGTCGAACCCACGGGGTGCTTGGTGGCCCCGCCCACCTCGGCGGTGTTGGCCACCACGGTGAAAGCCGTCGCGGTCGCGTTGAGGCCGGCGTCGACGTGCAGCCTCGCCGTGCGTGACTCGGTGGCGCTGGGGTTGACCACGCACAGGGCCTCGTCGCCCGCCAGGATGCGCGACCAGCCGACCACCTCGCCGGCGGCCGGCGCGGTGAAGGAGCCGTCGGCCCTGCCGAGCGCGCGCAGGTACTGGCGTCCCGCCGACAGCACCGGATGCGCCGCACGGGCCCTCAGCAGCATGCGCACCCGCTGGTAGACCTCGTTGTCCTGGTCGAAGACATGGTGGCCTGAGGTGCCGAAGGGCCCGAAGCCCGGCGTCGAGGGGTCGGGCGCGTGCCCGCCGAGCTCGCGCGGATGCTCGGGCCCGAACATCGCCTCTCGCAGGTAGATGTCGCCGGCCAGGTCCCTGACGCCCCACCCCGGCAGCCACCCGCGCTCCTCCGGCTCGGGCCCGGTGAGGCCCTGCTCCATGCCGTAGTAGAGGCAGGGGATGCCGAGCAGGAACAGCAGGAGCCCCGCCCCCACGACGGTCCGCTCGGGCGAGGACTCGGCCATGCCGAAGCGCAGCTGGGGGGCGATGGCGAGGTTGTCATGGTCGTCGAGCATGGAGACGTACCTGCTGCCGAGCGCCCTGTGGCTGAGGTCGAGCGGCAGCGTGAAGCGGCCGAACAGCTCCTCGGGCGCGGCCCTGCCCTCCGCCACGGCGCGCAGCGTCGCCCTGGTCTCGCCGGTCTCCAGCACGGCTGACAGGTCCTGCCCCACCAGCTTCAGGTACTTCTCCTGGATGGTGTCGCCGCCGCCGACCTCGCCGACGATGAGGAAGTTCTTCTTGCCCAGGCGCTCGGCGTACTCCCTGATCGCCCCGCAGAAGGCGCGGGCGTGCTCCAGGGGGACGTGCTTGAGCGTGTCCACGCGCAGCCCGTCGAGGTCGGCGAGGGCGATCCAGTAGCTGTAGATCTCGATCATGGTCTGCAGGCGCGTCCCCATGTCGAGGTCGCGGCTGAACCAGTCGGCGCGGCGGTAGGGCGCGTCGGGGTCCTCGTCCCCGCCGGGCCCGAAGCTGCCGCCGTCGCCGCCCGCCCTGGTGTAGGACTCGGGGCTCTGTAACTCCTCGGGCCACACGCCGTGGTCGGGGCCTGTCGGGACGATCCCGCGCGGCAGCCTGCCGCCCTTCCCGTCGCGCCAGGCCCCGAAGTCGTACGGCGGGCCCGCCCTGTACGGCGGGCGCACCACGTCCTGTCCGTCGAGGTCGTAGTCCCAGTTCTCGCCCGAGTGGTTGAGCAGCACGTCGAGGATGACCCTGATGCCGCGCCGGTGCGCCTGCCGTACGAGCGCGACCAGGTCGGCGCGGGTGCCGAGGCGCGGATCCACCTCCATGAAGTCCTGGACGGCGTAGCCGTGGTAGTCGTCGGGCTCGGCGGGCCCGCCCTCGACGCCGGCCACGGGACGCTGCTTCCACACCGGGCCGATCCACAGGGCCGTCACGCCCAGATCGTCCAGATATTCCAGTCTCGAAGCGACCCCTGACAGCGTGCCGCCCTGGTAGCGTTCCCGTCCTGATCTGGCCCACCGGTCCCAGCGCCAGCCCTGCGGCCTGGCGGCCCACAGGTCGGACCTGTCCAGGAGCGGGCGCTCGCCTTCCCTGCCGTCGCTGAACCTGTCAGGGAGCAGGAAGTAGATCACCTCGTCCCGCCAGTCCGAGGGGGAGGGGTGGTAGCCCTGCCGCTCCGGCCACGGAGCCCCCTGGACACGGCGCGGCGCGGGTTGGCCGACGATCTCCTCGACGGTCGCCATGAGGGGCGCACCTCCAGATTCGCTTGGTTTGAGCCCAATGTGTGACGCGTTACAGTCGCTTGCAAGCATGTAGAAGGGAAGCGCAGCATGGAAGCCCGCGTGGAGATCGGGATCCTCGGCACACTCGAGGTCCTGGTCGACGGCGCGCCTGTCGCGTTAGGCGGGCACCAGAGGGCCGCCATCCTCGCGGTGCTGCTGCTCAACCACGGCGACGTGCTGAGCGCCGACCAGCTCATCGACCAGATCTGGGCGGGCAGGCCGCCGCGCAGCGCGACCAACACCCTGCACGCGCACGTCTCGCGGCTGCGCAGGACGCTCGGCGGCAACGCGTTGCTGCAGTCGCACGGGCCCGGCTACCGGCTGGTCATCGATCCCGAGCTGGTCGACGCCCACAGGTTCGAGCGCCTGGTCACCAGGGGCAGGGACGAACTGGCCAAGCAGGACTGGAGCGAGGCGGTCGCCGTCCTCGACAGCGCGCTGTCGCTGTGGCGAGGCCCCGCGCTCGCCGACTTCAGCGCCGACCCGTGGGCGCAGTTCGACGCAATCAGGCTGGAGGAGCTGCGCTACGCCGCCGAGGAGGGCCGCACCGACGCCGAACTGGCCCTCGGCAGGCACGCCGAGGTGCTGCCCAGGCTGGAGCAGCGGGTGGCCCGCCACCCGCTGCGCGAGCGCTCGGCCGCCCAGCTGATCACCGCGCTCTACCGGTGCGGACGGCAGGGCGACGCACTCAACGTCTACGACAGGGTGCGCAAGGTTCTGGCCGAGGAGCTCGGCGTCGATCCCGCGCCCACCCTGCAGGCCCTGCACCAGGCGGTGCTCACCCACGACCCCTCGCTGATGGCCGAGACGGTCAGCGCGAGGCCCGCCAGGCCCGCGCCCCGAAGGAGGGTCAGCAACCTGCCCGCCCGCAACCGCGTCTTCTGCGGGCGCGAGGAGCTGCTGGCCGAGCTGGGCGAGGCGCTGTCGTCGGGCCACCCGGTCGCCCTGTACGGCATGGCGGGCGTCGGCAAGACGCAGGTCGCCGTCGAGTACGCGCACCGGCACGCCGCCGACTACGACGTGGTGTGGCGCGCCTCGGCCGCCGAGCCGCTGGCTCTCGCGGGCACGATGGAGGACCTCGCGCTGCGGCTGGGCGTGCGCGAGCGGGCCGACAGGGCAGAGCTGGCCGGCGCGCTGCGCGACAGGCTCGCGGGGATGGACAGGTGGCTGCTCATCCTCGACGACGCCGAGGACGCCTCCTCGCTGCAGGCGCTGGTGCCCGACGGCGGCGAGGGGCACGTGATCGTCACCTCGCGCAACCCCGCGTGGGGCCAGCACGCCGTACCACTGCGCATCGACCCGTTCTCCCGCGAGGAGTCCGTCGCCTTCCTCGAGCGCCGTCTCGGCCCGCAGGCCGGCTCGAGCGGCGCGCCCGAGCTGGCCGACCAGCTGGGTGATCTGCCGTTCGCGCTGGAGCAGGCCGCCGCCTACAGCGAGCAGACCGGCATGACCTTCGAGGAGTACACCGACCTGTTCAGGCGCAGGGCCGACAGGCTCCTGACCCGCGCCGCCGAGCGGGACGAGACCTTCGCCACCTCCTGGCAGCTGGCCTTCGAGCGGGTGCGCTCGGCCTCGCCTGCCGCCACCGAGCTGCTCTACCTGTGCGCGTCGCTGGGCGGCGACGGGCTGTCGCTGCACCTGCTGCGCGGCCTGACCGGCGTGCTGCCGCCCGCGCTCGAGGCGGCAGTGGCCGACGAGGTGGGCCTGCAGGACGCCATCGCCCATCTGCTGCGCCACTCCCTCGTCGATCGCGACAGGGGACGGCTGCGCATGCACAAGATGGTCGGCGCCGCCGCCGTCGCCACCCTGTCGCCCGAGGCGCGCAGGCAGTGGCTGATGAGCGGCATCCGCCTGGTGGAGGCCACCGCCCCCGCCGACCCCGACAACCCGACGCACTGGCCGCACTGGGACGAGGTGCTGCCCAGCCTCATCCACCTGGCCGCGCAGGCCGAGAGCGTCGGCACCGTGCCGCTGGCGCTGCCGCAGCTGCTGTGCGGGGCCGGCCGCTACCTGACCACCAGGGCCTCCTTCGAACGGGCGGCCAGGCTGTTCGAGACGTCGCTGACGCTGCTGCGCCGCGCGGGCGGCTCCGACGCCGACCTGGCGGCCGTCCTGACCGAGCAGGGCAAGCTGCTGGAGGTGGTCGGCGACCTCGAGGGCGCCATAGCGGCCCAGGAACAGGCGCTCACGCTGGCGGAGGGGGCCTTCGGCCCCGACCACCCCGGCGTCGCCTACGTGCTCAAGCGCCTCGGCGACGTGCTGGTCTGCCAGCGCCGCCTGCCTGAGGCCAGGCGGATACTCGAGCGCGGCCACGGCATCCTGGCCTCCCGCGACGACGCCGACGGCAGGGAGCTGGCCAGGATCGGCCGCGACCTGGGCTTCGCCGCCTGGCTCGCCGGTGACCTGACCTCGGCCCAGCAGTGGCTGACCCGCTCACTGACGGCCTCGCGCAGCCTGCTCGACCCCGGCCACCCCGACGTCGCGCACTCCCTGTCGGGCCTCGGCCTGGTGCTGCAGGACGCGGGACGCCGCGAGGAGGCCATCAAGCTGCAGGAGCAGGCGCTGTCGCTGCTGGTTGCCGTCTACGGCGAGGAGCACCCCGAGGTGGCCCACACCCTCGACAAGCTGGGCTACGCGCTGCGCCTGGTGGGCCGCTACGACGAGGCGCGGCTGAGCCACGAGCGGGCGCTGGCCATCCTGGAGGCCTGCTACAGCCCCGGCCACGGCGAGGTCGGCATGCCGCTCACCAACCTGGGCCTGGTCTACCAGGAGATCGGCGACCACGATCTGGCCCAGGAGCACCAGGAGCGCGCCATGGGCGTCTTCTCCGCCGTCTTCGGCCCCGACCACCCGCACGCCCAGCTCGGCGCGCGCAGGCTCGGCATGGCCAGGCTCCTCGGCGGGCGCGTGGTCGAGGCCAGGGAGCTGCTGGAGAGCGCCGTGACCGGCACCGAGCGGGCGCTCGGGCCCGGCCATCCCGACGTCGGGCGGGCCCTGCTCGACCTGGCCGCCGTGCACGAGCGGCTGGCCGACATGCAGGCGGCGAGGGAGTGCCGCTCGCGCGCCGAGCGCATCCTGAGCGCCGCCTACGGCCCCGGCGCCCTGCGCGGCGGCGGCTCCCCCTCCCTGCCCGCGGGAGCCGGTTGACGCCTGCCTGCTGGGTAGGGGGAGCGGCATGGCGACGCACGTGGGGACCTCCGGCTGGCAGTACAAGGACTGGCGCGGCGTGCTGTACCCCGAAGGGGTGCCCCAGCGGCTCTGGCTCGAGACCTACGCCGAGACCTTCCCCACCGTGGAGAGCAACAACGCCTTCTACCGCCTGCCCTCGCGGGAGACCTTCGAGGGCTGGGCCGAGCGCACCCCCGGCGACTTCGTGATGGCGGTCAAGGCCAGCAGGTTCCTCACCCACATCAAGCGCATGAGCGATCCGGAGGAGCCGGTCGAGCGGCTGATGAACGCCGTCGCCGGGCTGAAGGACAAGCTCGGCCCGATCCTGCTGCAGCTGCCTCCGACGCTGCGCGCCGACCCCGCCAAACTGGAGCGCTGTCTCGCCTGCTTCCCCGACGGCACGAGGGTGGCGGTGGAGTTCAGGCACGTCTCGTGGTGGACAGGCGAGGTCAGGGCGGTGCTGGAGAAGCGGGGCGCGGCGCTGTGCTGGGCCGACCGCCTAGGCCGCGCCCAGAACCCGCTGTGGCGCACGACCACGTGGGGATACGTGCGCCTGCACGAGGGCAGGGCGACGCCCCGACCTGGCTACGGCGAGGCCGCGCTCCGCTCGTGGGCCCGCCGGGTGCGCGAGGCCGGATGGGGCGAGAGCTACGTGTACTTCAACAACGATCCAGGAGGGGCCGCCGTCAGGAACGCCCAGCGATTCGCCGCCCTCGTCTAGGGTTGGCGTCCATGGTGCGCACCCGTTTGTACCGCGATGGGGTCCTGGTGAACGAGGGGTTCCCCATCGCGGACGTCTCCGACCACGTCTCCGATCCCGGCAACGTCGTCTGGTTCGACCTGTGCTCACCCACCACGGGCGACCTGGAGACGATCGCGGAGGAGCTCGGCCTGCACAAGCTGGCGGTGGAGGACGTCTTCCAGCACCACCAGCGGCCCAAGGTTGACCTGTACGACAGCCACCTGTTCATCACCGTCTACTGGCTGCACCTCGAGGACAGCAGGCTGCACCCCGTCGAGATCAACGTCTTCGCCACCCGCAACGCGCTGGTCACCGTCAGGGAGAGCGAGCACTTCGACGTCGACAGGGTCGTCGCGCGCTGGGACGCCAACGCCGACCTGGCCAAGTACGGCGTCTCCTTCCTGCTGCACGGCCTGCTCGACCACGTCGTCGACGCCCACTTCGACCTGGTGGAGCACCTCGACGAGCTCGTCGAGGACCTGGAGGAGCAGTTGTTCGAGGAGCGGCCGATGACCAAGGAGGACGCCAGGCGGATGTTCACCCTGCGCAAGAACATGGTCGGGCTGCGCAAGGCGGCCTCCCCGATGCGCGAGGTGGTCAACACGCTGATCAGGCGCGACGTGCACATGGTCGTGCCCGCTATGGCGCCCTACTACCAGGACCTCTACGACCACGTGCTGCGGGTGGCCGAGTGGACCGAAACCCTGCGCGACCTGCTCAGCAACCTGCGCGAGACCCACATGTCCCAGCAGGGCTTCAGGCTCAACGAGATCATGAAGTCGCTGACCAGCTGGGCGGCGATCATCGCCGTGCCGACGATGATCACCGGCTACTACGGGCAGAACGTGCCGTACCCGGGGTTCGGCACGAGCCTGGGCTTCTGGTCCTCGACGATCGTCATCCTCACCGCCTCAGGGCTGCTCTATCTGGCCTTCAAAAGGAGGGGCTGGCTCTAGCCGCCATCCAGGCCAGCACCTGGGCGATCGGCCTGGCCTCCTGCCTGCCCTCGTCGCGCGAGCGCAGCGCCGCCTCGCCGTTCGCGGCCTCGGAGGGGCCGACGACCAGCTGGAAGGGCACCAGCCTGTTCGCCCTGATCCTGGCGCCGAGGGTGCCCTGGTGCGGAGCGGCCATCGAGGCCCGCAGCCCGGCCGCCACGCATCGCCGCAGCAGCCGCTCGGCGGCGGGCGCCTCGGCGTCGGTGAGCGGCAGCACCACCGCCTGGACGGGGGCCAGCCAGGAGGGGAAGGCGCCCCCGTAGAGCTCCACCAGGTGCGCGACGAGGCGTTCGAGGCTGCCGACCAGGCTGCGGTGCACCATGACAGGACGGTGCTCGCGCTGGTCGGAGCCGACGAAGGCCAGCTCGAAACGGCCCGGCTGGAACAGGTCGACCTGCACGGTGGACAGGGTGGACTCGCGGCCCTGCGGATCGGCGATCTGGATGTCGATCTTCGGCCCGTAGAAGGAGCCCTCGCCGCGCTCCTCGTCGTAGGCGCGGCCCCTCGCGCGCAGGGCCTCGCGCAGCACCGACTCGGCGCCGGCCCACATGGCCGGGTCGTCGACGTACTTGGCGCCCTCGCCGCGCAGCGACAGGCGGTAGCGGACGGGCACGACGCCGAGCCGGTCGTGGGCGGCCTCGATCAGGTCGAGCACGGCGCCCACCTCGTCGGCCGCCCTGTCGGGAGGGCAGAAGACGTGGCCGTCGTTGAGCTGGATGGCCCGCACTCTGGACAGGCCGCCGAGCACGCCGGACAGCTCGCCCCTGTACATGCCGCCGAGCTCGGCCAGCCGCAGCGGGAGCTCCCGATAGCTGTGCGGGCGGGAGGCGAACATCAGCGCGTGGTGCGGGCACAGGCTCGGCCGCAGCACGAACCGCTCACCGCCGACCTCCATCGCCGGGAACATGTCGTCGCTGTAGTGCGCCCAGTGGCCCGATCTCTCGTACAGCTCCTGCTTGCCGAGCACCGGCGAGTTGACGTGCTGGTAGCCGTTGCGGCGTTCGAGCTCGCGCACGTAGTCCTCGATCGCCCCGCGCATGGCGGCGCCCGCGGGCAGCCAGAAGGGCAGACCCGAGCCGATCATGGGGTGGGTGTCGAACAGGTCGAGCTCGCGGCCGAGCCTGCGGTGGTCGTTCATGGAAACCCTCCGGAAGACGAGGGCGAACGGCCAGTGACCCCGGGCGTTCGCCCGGGGAGCATGGATCAGCGCGCCGGGAACGTGTCCGGCGTCGTCGTCACGAAAGCGCGCTGCATGACGGTCATCCTAGCCCGGCGTTGACGATCCGTGTCGTCGAACGGCCCGGGATCATCTCCAGCTCCCAGCACTGGGCACCCAGCAGCGCGGCGGCCGCGCACCTGCCGCCCGCGTGCGGGTCACCCGCGGTGTGGGCCAGCGCGCCCGGCCGCATCGGCGCGAGCAGGTCGATGTAGTCCTCGGGGCCGTGCGCCTCGGGCGGGCCGCTGACGATGAAGACCCCCGACACGCAGCGCAGCGCCGCCAGCACCTCCGCCCGCTCGGCGGCCGTGTTCAGCGGCCTGCTCGGTCCCTTCCACGCGCGCACGCGCGGATCGTCCTCGACGCCGATCACGAGCGGCAGGCCGCGCTCGGCCACCGAGCTCAGGTAGCGGACATGCCCCACGTGCAGGATGTCGAAGACCCCCGTCACGACCGCCGTTCCCGGCTGTTCGCACGGCTTCACCCAGACGGCCTCCAGGCTGCTCACGCCCAGGTTCCCCTTCCAGTCGCCTCATCCGATCGCAGCGTACTCGGTCGCCCGCGCTGGTTTACGACCCGCCTGCCGGTGCAGAGAGGTCTTCATGATTCTTACCAGGCTGGGGTACGCGGCCAGGGGCGTGCTGTATCTACTGATCGGGATCGTGGCCCTGCAGGTGGCCTTCGGAGAGGGCGGCGAGGCCGACAAGAGCGGCGCGATCCGCATCGTCGCCGCGCAGCCCTTCGGCACCGTGGTGCTGTGGATCATGACTTTGGGGCTGGCGGCGCTGACCGTGTGGCAGACCCGCGAGACCTTCTCCAGCAGGGGCAGGGCGCGCGACAGGATCGAGTCGGGCCTTCGTGCGGCCTTCTACGCGCTGCTCGTGGTCTCCCTGCTCGGCCTGCTGCTGCGCGGCAAGCCGGCCGCCTCCACCGACTCGCAGTCGCAGGACGCCACCAAGGCCCTGCTCGACCTGCCAGGCGGGCAGGTGCTCGTCGCGATCGCCGCCCTCGGGCTGATCGCACTCGGGGTCCACTGGATCCACGAGGGCTGGACGAAGAAGTTCATGAAGGACATGACAGGCGGCGGCGAGACGGTCCGCAGGCTCGGCCAGGCAGGGTACATCGCGCGCGGCGTCGTCGCCATCGCCGCGGGGATCCTCGTGGGGCAGGCCGCGATCACCTACGACTCCGACAAGGCGGTCGGCATCGACGGCGCGCTCAAGTCGCTCGCCGACACCCCGGCGGGTCCGTGGCTGCTGGTGGCGGTGGCCCTGGGGCTGGTGTTGTTCGCGGCGTACTGCGTGGCGGAGGCCCGATGGCACAGGGTCTGATCTGGTTCCATCGGAAAGGGCATTCCTACCTTTTCGTGACCCCTCCTCCTCCCCTGGTGCCGCGTCCTTAGAAGGTCGCCGGAATCGGGGAGGTCGCCGTGGAGCCGCCGGAATACGACAGTTGGACCCTTCAAGGAGCACCCGACCAGGTCGCCAGGGCCCGCCGCCTGGTGACAGCCGCACTCGGACCCAGCCACCCCCTTCACGACGACAGCGTGCTGCTGACCAGCGAGCTGGCCACCAACGCGGTCGTGCACTCAGCCGCCCGCGACGGCGGGACCTTCACCGTGAGCGTCCTGTCGTCGCAGTCGAGGGTGCGCGTGTGCGTCACCGACGGCGGCTCGGAGGCGCCGCCGTGCGCCTGCCGTACCTCGCTGACCTCGCAGGGCGGGCGGGGACTGCCGCTGCTGGAGGCGCTCAGCCACCGCTGGGGTTTCACCAGGCAGAACGGGGTGAACACCGTCTGGTTCGAGCTGGTGCTCGTCACCGTGCCCGCAGGGTGGGCGGCGGCGGGCGTCTAGAGGCCGATCCTGCACAGGCCCTCGGCGAGGGCCTTCGTGGTCACCCTGGTGCGGCTGTCGCAGCCCAGCTTGGCGAAGATGTGCTCGAGGTGGGTGGTGACCGTACGGACGCTCAGCACCAGGGCGGCGGCGATCTGCGGGTTGGAGTCGCCCGCCGCCACCCTGGTCAGGACGTCCACCTCCCTGCCCGTCAGCTCGTACGGCAGGCAGCAGGCCCGCTCGGCCACCACCGCCCCCTGCAGCGCGCCGTGCGAGCCGACGCCCGCGCGCAGCATCCGCACCTCCCGCCACCTGCCGTTCCCGTCCTGCCACAGCCCGCGCCTGCTGAGCTCGCGGGAGTCGAGGAAGTCTCTGGCACAGGCGGCCATGGAGCGGTCCTCGGCCAGCACCCGCGACCTCTCGGCGCCCGCGACGTCGCGCACCACACCCGCGCGGTCGAAGGCCACGGCGGCGAACCCCTTCGGCAGCCCCACGGGGTCGATCACGCACCTGGTCAGGTCGGTGACGTGGGCCAGCGTCGGTGAGAGCGCGGCCAGGAGCGCCGGCGCGTGCGGGGGGAAGTCGGCGGCCGACAGGTGCAGCAGCCCCGTGTAGCGGCCCTCGGCCAGCCGCAGCGGCGTGGTCAGCCCCCGCCGCCATCCGTAGGAGGCCAGCAGCGCCCCCTCCATCGCGTACGGCCCGCGGCCGGCCTCCAGCGGCGGTTCGCTCGGCGCGGGCGCGACCGTCAGCCCGTCGGAGACCAGGCTCGTGTGCCGCCCCGTGACCGGGTCGAAGGCGACGAACTCGTAGGCGTCCAGGGGGATCACCCGGCGCAGGGCGCGCATCGCGCCGTGCGCCCCCTTGCGACCCGCCACCTGGAAGCCGACCTCGGCGCAGGCGCTCAACGTGATCTGGTCCACCGCGACATCATCTCGCATCGGCGCGCCGGCCCAAGGCCCCCGGCGTCCCCGGGGTGGAAGAAGATCGTCTGGCCCGATTGCCTCCCGCGCCGGGCTCGTGGCAGGTTGGTGACCCATGAGCCGAGACGCGGCGGTCCGCCGGTGAGGAACAGGATGGCGGGGTGGCTGACCGAGGTGTTCGCCCCCCAGGTGCTGGTGATCGCCATGCCGCCGGTGGTCGGGCTGCTCGCCCAGGGCTGGAGGGGCGCGGCATGGGGCCTGCTGGCCTCGGCGCTGTGCGGCGGCGTCCCCGCCACCGTCATCGCGCTGGGCGTGCGCTCGGGACGGCTCGACTCCCGTCACCTGGTCGACAGGGCCCGCCGTACGGGGCCGCTGCTCGCGGCGGTCGGCGCGGTGCTCGTCGCACTGGTCCTGCTGGTCGCGCTCGGCGCGCCCACGCTGCTCGTCGCCACCGTCACCGCGATGCTGGCCGCGCTCGCGGTGACCGTCCCTGTGACCCTGCGATGGAAGATCTCCTTCCACGCCGCGGTGTCGGCGGGGACCGTGGTGGTGCTCGCGCACGTGCTGCCGCCCGTGGCGACCGTCCTGACGGGTGGGGCGCTGGTGGCGCTGGTCTGCTGGGCCCGCGTCCGCCTCGCCCACCACACGGCCGCCCAGGTCGCCGCGGGCGCCCTGGTGGGCGTGGCGACGACCTGGGGAACGCTGGCGGCCTTCGGGGTGTAGGAGCCCGGACGCCCGCTCACGTGACAGCGGCCGTCCGCTCCTCGCGCGCCTCCTCCTCGACCAGCCGGTAGCGGGAGCGCAGCCCCGCCTTGTCGGGCTTGCCGCCGGGCGTGCGGGGCAACTCGTCGACCAGCCACAGGCGCCGCGGCTCGCACGGCGCGCCGAGCTCGCGGCGGACCAGCGCGCGCAGCGCCTCGAGGTCCACCTCGTGGCCGTCCCTGCGCACCACCACGCCGGCCGGCACCTGCCCGCTCCCGTCCGGCAGGGCGAAGACGGCCGCGTCCGCCACGGCGGGATGGCCGGTCAGGACGTTCTCGATCGGGCGGGCGTAGACGCCGGGCGCCAGCCGCTCCTCCACCCGGTCGACCAGGAACAGGTAGCCCTCGGCGTCGAGGCGGCCGAGGTCGCCGGTGCGCAGCCAGCCGTCGCGCAGCGCCCTGGCGGTGCGCACCGCGTCGCCCACGTATCCGGTCATGAGCTGCGGCGAGCGCACCCAGACCTCCCCGACCTCGCCCGTGGGCAGGTCGGCGCCGTCCTGGTCGCGCACGCGCACCTCCACGCCCCGCACCGGCCTTCCCACGGAGGACAGCAGTTCGGGACGCAGGTGGGCGTCGGGCTGAAGGGCGGAGACGAAGCCGCCCTCGGTCAGCCCGTAGCACTGCAGCGCCATGGGCCCGATCGCCTCGATCGCCTCCGCGCTTCTCGCCGCCACGGCAGGCGCCCCGCCGTAGATCACCAGGCGAAGCTGGTCCGCTCCCGAGGCCCTCGCCGTGGCGAGCGCGCCG
This sequence comes from Nonomuraea recticatena, assembly GCF_039533245.1. Lineage (NCBI taxonomy): Bacteria > Bacillati > Actinomycetota > Actinomycetes > Streptosporangiales > Streptosporangiaceae > Nonomuraea > Nonomuraea recticatena. Next base: position 87,143 of record NZ_BAAATE010000026.1, read on the forward strand.
GCGAGGGCGTAGAGCTCGAACGGCCTGCCGGACATCATGTGGGTGACGCGCTCCCTGACGGCCACCTCGGCCTCGCGGCCGAGCTCGGAGTCGCTCAGCAGTACGGCGGTGCCGCCCGTGCTCAGCGTCCACAGCGCCATCTGGTTGGGCAGGAAGTGGCCGGGCGGCACCTGGAAGCGCCAGGGCGCGGGGCCGAACATCGACCTGGCCGCGGCCAGCTGGGCCGCCTCGGCGCGCTCGCTGTAGGCGACGGGCTTGCACTCGCCGGTGGTGCCGTTGGTGAACGTCACCGACGACAGCGCGTCTGGCGCTCTGCCCTGCGCCTCGACCAGGCCGCAGTGCGGCGTGCCGAACAGGTCGGCGTCGAGCCGGTACTCGATGGGCAGATGGCAGGCGTCGAGCAGCTCGTCGGCGTCGTCCTGGCGGCACGGCTCGTGCAGCAGGACCGAGCCGCCGAGCGCGCGCAGCGTCTCGGCCGCCACCCGCGTGGGAAGCCCCGGCAGCAGCTTGACGACGGGGCAGCCGAGCGCGAGCGTCACGAGCCTGGCGACGGTCGACTCGGGCTGCCTGCCGTACATGACGGCGATCGGGTCGCCCTGCCGCACGCCCCTGGCGTGCAGCGCGGACACCGCGCCCGCCACCATCGCCAGCACGTCGTCGCCGGTCAGGCGGCGAGGCCCGCACACCAGCACCTCGCGAGGTCCCGCCGCGCGCACCCCTTGGAGCAGGCTCGATCCGAGGCTCATCCCGCCCTCCTTCCGAGCAGCACGGGCAGGTTCCTGGCGCTGTTGCCCAGCACCGTGCCGAGCGGCCGCCGGCCCTCGCCCCTGTCGGCGAGCGTCAGGTCGGGGAAGGCCTCGAACAGCGTGGCCAGCGCCACCTCCGCCTCCAGCCTGGCCAGCGGCGCGCCCAGGCAGAAGTGCGGGCCGTGCCCGAAGGACAGGTGGCTGGGCGGGGGAGCGGTCACGTCGAACCGCTCGGCCCGCTCGCCGTACTCGTCGGGGTCGCGGCCCGCCGAGGCGAAGCAGCCCAGCACCGCCTCGCCCTTGCGCAGCATGACCCCTTCGATCTCGAGGTCCCTGACGGCGTAGCGCATCGGGAAGTGCGCGATCGGGGAGTCCCATCGCAGGGTCTCCTCGACCGCGGCGCTCCACGGCCGCGCCCCCGAGCGGACCATGGCGAGCTGGTCGGGATGGGTCAGCAGGACACGCGCCCCGTTGGTGATGAGGTTGACCGTCGTCACGTGCCCGGCGATGAACAGCAGCTCGACGGTGTCGAGGAGCTCGTACTCGGTGAGCCGCTCGCCGTCCTGCTCCCTGGTCACGATCAGATCGGTGATCAGGTCCTCGCCGGGGGTGCGCCGCCGCACCTCGATGACCTCCTCCAGCAGGTCGTACAGCTCGGCGCGTGAGGAGCTGACGTCGTCGGGCCCGTCGCCGACCCTGGCCGCCACGTCGGTGAGCTCGTGGAGCCTGTCGCGCAGCGACTCGGGAACGCCCATCAGCTCGGAGATGACGTCGCGCGGCAGCGGGTAGGCGTACTCGAGCCGCAGGTCGACAGGTCCGGGCGGCAGCGTCGCCAGGTGGTCGACCAGCCCGGCCGCGAGCTCGGCGATCCTGGGCCGCAGCCCCTGCACCCGCCTGGCGGTGAACGACCTGGACAGCGGAGAGCGCAGCCTGAGGTGCTCCTCGCCCTCCGCGTTCAGCATCGACCGGTCCGAGGCGATCTTGCTGATCGCGGTGTTCGGCGGGGCGGCGGCCCTCGCCTCCGGATCCCAGTGGCGGACGTCCCTGGACAGGTCGGGGTGGGCCAGCACGGCCGCCAGGGTGGCGTGCCTGGTGGCCGCCCACGCGCGCACCCCCTCCACCTCGACGGGGACCAGCGCTCCCGCCTCCCGTAGCCGCGCGCTGTCGGCATGCACGTCATGACTGGCGGGATCGAGCACGAACGCGGTGCGTTCGGTCTCCATGCTCACCTCACCCTCTCCGGCGTGGCCGACAGCGCGGCCGCGTCGAGTCCTGGATCCTTGCCGAGGTAGAGGTCACGGACCAGCTCACCGGCCGCGGGAGCGTTGCACAGGCCGTGCCCGGAGAAGCCCGCCGCGTACAGGAACGCGGGAGGGCCTGGGCGGTGGCCGATGAACGCGGTGCGGTCGGGACTGGCGTCGCGGACGCCCGTGACCGCCGTGTGCAGCTCCACCCCGGCCATGCTCGGATAGACGGCGGCGAGCCTGTCGGCCACGCGGGCGCGCCAGGCCTGCCGGTCGGCGTCCGGATAGCCCATGCCGATCAGCAGCCGGTCCCCGCGCAGCCTGACCAGCAGGCCGCTGGCGGCGTGCAGCGTGACGGGGATGTCGGGCGCGGTAGGCAGCCTGTCGGTCGTCAGCAGCTCCTGGACGACGGGCTCGGTGAGCGGCAGGTCGACGCCCGCCGAGCGGGTCAGCTCCGCCGACCATGCGCCCGCGGCGCACACGACGGCCTCCGCCGTGATCACGCCGTCGGCGGTTCGCACCGTGCCGGTCTCCGCGTCGACGGCCGTGACGGGCGTGCCGGTGCGAAGGTCCGCGCCGGCCCGCCTGGCCGCCTGCGCGTAACCGCCGACGATCGCGGCGGTGTCCGAGATGTAGGCATCCGGCGACCAGGCGGCGGCCAGCAGCGGCAGGTCGTCGCCGACGAGCTGGTTGAGCGCCCGTGCCTCGTCGGCGCCGACCAGTTCGACCTCGACGCCCGCGGCCCGCTGCGCGGGCAGGTCGGCCTCGATGGCCGCGACCTGCTCGCGCTCGGTGAACAGCACCAGGTAACCGACCTGCCGCAGCGGCAGGTCGAGGCCGGGCCGTTCGGGAAAGTCGTGGTAGGCCGCGAGGCTGCGCACGGCCAGCGCCGAGCTCACCGGGTTGCCCGCGAAGTAGGAGCGCACCACGTCGGCCGTGGCCCGCGACGCGCCCGATCCGAGCGCGTCGCGTTCCAGCAGCAGGGTCTCGACCCCCGCCTCCGCGAGGTGGAAGGCGATCGACAGGCCGATCACCCCGCCGCCGACGACCACGACCTGCGCGTCCGCGCTCATGCGGGTGCGCTCACGCGGCGCAGGTGGTCGCCCAGCTGCCAGGGGAACAGGTGGAGGTTCCACCCGCCCAGGCAGTTGAGATAGAGCGTCATGTGCGCCATGAGCGCGGCGAAGTCGTCCCTGTTGTCGATCCTGTCGATGCAGTCGAGGGTCCTTCTGGTGAAGTACCAGACCTTCTCCAGACCGCAGTAGGCGAGGAACTCGGCGGGTGTCGAGGTGAGGATGCGGGCCATCTGGCGCAGCGAATCCAGCGGCACGTCCTCGTAGGCGGCCCGCACCAGCCCGCCGTAGGCGGCGTAGCCCAGCGGACGGGTCTCGCCGTTGACGAACAGCAGGGTGGTCAGGACCGTCTCGTAGCTGCCCGCGCACGAGGGGATGCGACCCTCGTGCAGGTCGACGAGCTCCTGTGGCGCCTCCAGCCAGATCCGCTCGGTCTCGGCGTGCAGATCACCGATCAGCGCGTCGGCCTCGGGATCCGTCACGGTCAGGCGCGGCAGGCTGTGGCCGTTGTTCTCGCCCGCGCGGCGCACTTCGGCGATGACGGGCTTCTTGGTCGTGTACACCGCCTCCCACACCGCCCTTCCGGCCTCCGCGAGCGAGTCCACGTCGTCGGGGACGACGCGGCCGATCGGGATGGCCGGCATGGGTTCGGTGAGCTCCCCGTACTTGATGCCGAGGTGCTGGAGGCGGGAGGCGAAGATGGTGCCGTCCGGCTCGTAGCGCCTGTCCTCCACCTTGTAGGTGGCTGCCTGGTACAGCAGGCTGTGGACAGGGGCCACATGGTAGAGGTGATGGCCCGCCACGAGGGCGTGCCCCTGAAGGCTGCGGTACGGCATGGCGTCCCACAGGCTCTGCGCCAGAGCGGCGTTGCGGTCATCCAGCTCGGCGGTCACGGCGATGCCCAGTGCGGGCCAGCCGATCTCTACACGTTTTGGAGTAGTCACAGTATGTGATGCTATCACCACGTTCTGTATTCAATTGGGCGAGATGTCCGATTTTCCGTGGAGGAGGGCAGCTCGTTACGGATGGGTGAGCAGCCGGGTCAGCACCCTGGTGCCGAACTCCAGGCCCTCCACCGGCACGCGCTCGTCCTTGCCGTGGAACATGCCGAAGTAGTCGAGGTCGGGCCTCAGCATCAGCGGCGCGAAGCCGTACCCCTCGATCCCGATCCTGGCGAACGACTTGGCGTCCGTGCCGCCGCTCATCACGTACGGCACCGGCCTGGCCAGCGGGTCCTCGGCCACGAGCGCCGCGCCGAGCTCGTCGAAGAAGGAGGAGGGGTAGAGCGCGGAGGGCGCGTCCTCGAGGTTGACGAACTCACGGGTGATCTTGGGGCCGAGCAGCTCGTCGATGGTCGACAGGAACTCCTCCTGCAGCCCGGGCAGGTAACGCCCGTCGACGTGCGCCTCGGCGCTGGAGGGCACGACGTTGACCTTGTAGCCCGCCGACAGCATCGTCGGGTTGGCCGAGTTGCGGATCTGCCCCTCGAACAGAGTGCCGAGCGCGCCGAGCCTGTCGGCCTCGTCGTCGAGCCGCTCCAGGTCGATCGGCTGGCCGGTGATCTCCGACAGGCTGCGCAGGAGCGCGGCGACCGACGGCGTCAGCCGTACCGGCCACTGGTGGGATGCCACCCGCGACAGCGCGTGCGCCAGCGTGGCGACCGGGTTGTCGACGGCGGGCCTGGAGCCGTGACCCGCCACGCCGTGGGCGGTGAGCTTCATCCACGAGGTGCCGCGCTCGCCCACCGCGATCGGGTAGACGCGCGAGGGGCCCGAGGTGACGCTGAACCCGCCCGACTCGCTGATCGCCTGGGTGACGCCGTCGAACAGGTCGCGGTGCTCGGTGACGGCGTGACGCGAACCGTAGTCGCCGGTCGCCTCCTCGTCGGCCAGGAAGGCCAGCACCAGGTCACGCTTGGGCCGCAGCCCCCTGGCCCGCATGCCGAGCACGGTGGCGAGGGTCATCGCGCACGAGCCCTTCATGTCGACCGCGCCCCTGCCGTACACGCAGTCGTCGACGATCTCACCGGAGAAGGGGTGCAGCTCCCACTCGGCGGGGTCGGCGGGCACCACGTCGAGGTGGCCGTGGATGAGCAGGGCGTCGGAGGAGTCGCCCTCGAACCTGGCCACGACCGTGGTGCGGTGCGGCGCGGACTCGAAGACCTCGGGCTGAAGCCCCGCGTCGGCCAGCAGCGTGGCGACGTACTCAGCGGCGGGACGCTCGCCCGAGCCCGGGTTGGTGGTGTCGAATCTGATCAGATCGGAGCAGATCTCGGCAACGCTCTTCACATCATCCCCAGAAAATTTTCTCGTAGAAGGCCAATTCGGCTTCGAGGACCGCGACGATAGTCTCCTGCCTTCGCCAGCCGTGCTGCTCGCCGGGAAACGTCAGCAACGCGCACTCTTTGCCGTGTCTGTCCAGCTCGCTGACGAAACGCTCCGCCTGGCCGACGTCGACGATCGCGTCCTCCAGGCCGTGCAGCATCAGGCAGGGGCCCGAGGCCCGGTGGGCGTGCAGCAGCGGCGACCTGTCGAGGTAGCGCCGCCGCGTCTCGGGGAGCGGCCCGACAAGTCCTTCGAGGTAGTGCGACTCGAAGTCGTGCGTCTCCGCGGCCCAGCTCTCCGGGTCGGTGATCGCGTAGTGGGCCACCCCGGCGGCGAAGACGTCGCTGGAGGTCAGGGCGGCGACCGTGGTCCAGCCGCCCGCGCTGCCACCCCTGATCGCCAGCCGGGCGGCGTCGGCGGCGCCCGTGGCGACCAGCCCGCGCGCGACCCTGGCGCAGTCCTGCACGTCCACGACGCCCCACTGGTGGCGCAGGCGCTCGCGGTAGGCCCTGCCGTACCCGGTGGAGCCGCCGTAGTTGACCTGGGCGACCCCGATGCCCCTGCTGGTGAAGTAGGCGATCTCGAGGTCGAGCGCCAGCGGGTAGGAGCCGGTCGGCCCGCCGTGCGCGAACATCACGTAGGGCGCGGGCCCCGCCTGCCCCGCGGGCGGCCACACCAGGGCGTGGACGCCCTCGATCGTCACCGCCTCGGGCGTGGGCAGCAGGTGCGCGGGCGGCAGCGTCCTCGGCTCCGACAGCGGCGTGCGCGCGCCGCTGTCCAGATCGACCAGCGTCACCTCGAACGGCGTGTACGGCGAGGCGGACACCCCCGCCACCCTGCCGCCCGCGTACGACAGCGACGCCAGCCACGCCGTCGCCTCGCCGCCCAGGTCTCTGAGCTCCCCGCCCTCCAGCACGCCGAGCCTGCGCTCGCCCGGCGGCCCGTGCACCAGCGCGACACGCGAGCCGCTCACCGCGAACCACGTCTGGCCCGGCTTCCACGGCGCGTCGCCGAACTCCCGGTTCAGCGGGGTGAGGTTGCGCGTGGGCGAGCCGTCGAGCGGCACGAGATGGAGGTTCCACCAGCCGGTCGGGTCGGTGAGCGCGTAGAGCGCTCCGTCGTCGCGCCACTCGGCCTGGATGACCGACTCGGCGGGCCCGCCGGCCACGACCCGGTACGGCCCCGCGCTCCCGGACGGCAGGAGCGGGGCCACGCACAGCTCCGTGCCGTCCCACGGCATGTTCGGGTGGTCCCAGCCGATCCAGGCCACCTGGTCACCGCCGGGGGACAGGCGCGGGTTGACCAGGAAGCGCTGGGCTTCGACGATCACCCGCACGTCGCCGCCCGACAGCGGGACGGCCACCAGCTCTCTGCGACGGCCGCTCTGGCGGACCGCCCAGACCTCCTCGCGCCCCGGCGGCAGGTACAGGTCGCCGTAGGCGCACTCGCTCTCGGGGGTGAGGGCGCGCGGCCCTTCCGCGCCGAGCAGGTAGACGCGCCGGTCGGACCACTCGGTGAACACCAGGCCGCCGTCCGGCAGCGGGCGCCAGGCCCGGCCGCCGTACTCCACGAGCCTGTTGCGCGCGTTCCACCCCTCGGGCAGCGCGTCGGCGCGCGAGCCGTCGGGGAGCCTGCGCACCACGCACCTGCGCCCGCCCTCGGCGGGGCGTGGCTCGTCCCACCACACCTCGACCCCCGCGGGGGTCCGCACCGCCTCGACCCAGCCGGGCCGCTCGTCCACCCGCGCCACATCGGCCGGTTCAATGCTCATGACTCACCAGTTGCCGTCGGACTCGGGGAGGGGGACCTCCGGAGGGTGAAGGACGTAGACGATGCCCCCGCTTCCCGCGCCCCGCAGCCAGACGTTCTCGAACGCCGCCCTCGGGTAGATCCGCCGGACCCCTTCGGTCGCAGGGTCGTTGGCGATCACGTCGCCCTGCGCGGTGAACCCGGCCACGACCATGATGTGACCGGTCGTGGAGTAGCCGGCCCCCGGCAGCTCGTGCTCCCTGAACGACTGCGAGGTGATGACGGGGATCCCCGCGGCGACGAAGGACTCCAGCTCCGCCAGGGAGCGCAGGCGCGTCACGAAGCCGGTCAGGCCGTAGCGCCCGGCGTAGGCGACACTGAAGGGCCAGTTGCCGCACCCCTGGTAGCTGTGGTCGTAGGTGTCGCGGGCGGCGTGGTCGACGGCGGGGCACGGATCGGCGGGCTCGACCCACGCCAGCTCCGCGGCCGAGGGCCCCCTGCCCCAGAAGCCGAGCACCATCGTCACCGACGAGGGGCTGCACCAGGAACCGCCGCCGCCGTCCCACTGCGGGTAGTGGCCCGCGTGCACGCGCTGCGACAGCGCCGGCACGGCCAGCTCGACGCCGCTCGCCTTGCCGGGAGGCGTGGAGCGCACAGGGCCTGGCGGGGCCGAGGCCATCACGCTGACCGAGCCGACGCTCGCGCCGACGCCGTACAGGGTGATCCTCACCTGGAAGGCGAGCAGGGGACGCCTGGCGAGCAGGGTGTCGACGGCGACGTCGCCGTCCTCGTCGCCCTGGCCAGGCAGCGACGTGCGGTGGATGTCGGCGCAGGTCTCCGCCCACCTGCCCATGACGTACCAGCGGGTGCGGCGGCCGTCGGCGGTCCTGCCCCGCAGCTCGACCTCCAGCCAGCTGCCCGGTGGCGTGCGCGCCGTCCACGAGGGCACCAGCTCCGCCGCGGGGAAGCCGAGCTCGATCTCCTCGCTGGTCCATCTGGTGTAGTCCCAGACGGCCGCGCCATGGCCGAAGGGGTCGTGATAGCCGCGGGAGCCGCGCTCGCCCGGCGTGATCGGCTGGAGGGCGACACGGGATATCACCTGGCCGATTGTGGTGGAGGCCGGACGCAGGCGCATCGGATGGTTTACGTACTCGGTTCTGTCGGAGTCGATCTCTATCGTCGCCGCCATGACGAACGCGGTGCCCCCCACTCCTGCCCTTGAACGCTTACCGCTCCCCGCCTCGGGGGGCACGCCCCATCACCCGCGCTCCGCCGCCCGCGCGGCCGTCGAGGCGACCGCGTGAGCGCGTGGGAGTCGGTGCGGGCCGTGCTCGCCACCGACGGCGTCACCCGCCTCGCCGCCTGCGTGGCGGCGCTCGACGACGCGGGCCGCCGCGAGGTGGCCGCCGCGCTGCCCGGCCACATCTCCGCCGCCCGCGCCCAGGCGGAGGCCAGGCTCCAGGCCAGGGAGCGGACCCGCCGCGACTCCGTCGAACGGCGCTCGCAGGAGCGCTGGGCGCTGTTCCAGCGCGAGGCCGACAGGCGAGGCTGGACACAGGAGCGCCGCGACCACGAGTGGGAGGCGCACTGGCGGCCCGGTCGGCGGCTCTGGCACGAGGAAGAGGAATGGGGCGACGAGGTCGCCTGGATGGAGCTCATGCGGGTCGCAGGAGCCGGCACGCTCGGCGGGCCCGCCGCGGTCGTGGCCTGGCTCAACAGGCGCGACCTCGAACCGTGGACCGAACAGGCCGACGACCTCGAACCCCTGCTCCAGGTGCTGTCGGTCAGGCCCGCCGCGTGGCAGGCCGACGTCGCCGCCAGGCTGGTCAGGCGCGCCCGCAACGCCCGCAACCGCAACCTGCGCCTGGCGTTGGAGCTGCTGCGCGCCAACGGCGTCACCCCACCCGAGCACGACCCCCTGGTCGTCGCCTGGGCCTCGGGCGCCCCGACCGCGCGGGCGCTGCGCGATGACCCCCTGCTTCCCGTCCTGCTGCCACGCCTCTTCGAGGCCGAGGGAGTGGGCAGGGCGCTGCGGCACGAGAAGGCCGCACCCCTGACCGCGGGCACCTGGCTGGCCACGCTCCGCGTGCTGGAGAGCGAGGGCACGGTCAGCCGCGAGATGCTGCTCGACGGCTGCCTCCGCCGCTTCCTGCGCGGTGGCACCGCCATCGACCTGCGCTTCTTCGCCCGCCTGCACGACCTGATCGAACCCGCCTACGACGAGGTGGCCGCCCGCGCCCGCGACTACGTGCGCCTGCTGCCCTCGGCGCCAGGCCCTGTCGCCGAGCTGGCGCTCAGGCACCTGCGCCGCCTCGGCGACCTGCCCGAGGGCGACGTCGCCGAGGCGCTGGGCGCCCTGCTGTCCCGACCCGAGCGCAAGCTGGCCACGGCGGGGCTGCGGTGGCTGGACGAGGCCGCCGACGAGCTCGACGACCTCGACGCTCTCGCGCCCGCGCTGGGGCTGGCGTTCGCGTGCGGCTCGTGGGACGTGCAGTGCAGGGCGGCCAGGACGGCGGTCAGGCACAGCGACCGCTTCTCTCCCATGGGCGCCGAGGCCGTCCGCGAGGCGCTCCCTCTGCTGCCCGCCTCCGTGGCGGGATCCGTGGCGGCGGCCTTCGGCGACCAGGCCCTCGCCACGGCGGGCGGCTGACGCCTCAGCTCCTGCGCAGGTCGCCGCTCTGCTCGACGAGGCCGAGCCCAGGCACGTCGCGCCGGCACCTCACCCGCAGAGCCGGGCCCGGCGGCGAGCCAAGCATGACCACACACCGAGGTACGGCCCGGACGGCGACGCCTCACAGCGGATCGATGCCGCCGCCCGGGGTGGACACCAGGCCCGACCGCCACGGCGAGGCCGCGCAGCTCACCGCGACCTCGCCGGGGTGGTTGATGCTGTGGGGCGCCTACGGCAGGACCTTCAAGCGTTTCAGGCGACGGGCGAGCGGTGCCGGGAGGAATCGGAGCGCCGCTCTACCGGTCCGAGGTTGCTCAACACTGCCCGGTCTGTGACGAAACCACGGAACGCCTTTGGCCGGTGTGGGCGGCTGATCCGGCTGGCGGCCGGGGTCTGAAGGCTGCGATCAGTCTTCGCGCGCGTAAGCGTAGAGCGTCACGGCGGTGATGAACGCCACCTCGATCCCCAGCACCTTGTCCAGAATGGTGAAGCCTGAAATGTCTGACGGAACCAGGACCTGACGCAGGGAAATGACCGCCAGCAGAGCGGCCGCCAGCTCCAAGGGACTGGTGTTCTTGCTCTGTTGGCGCAGCGCGAGGGCGAGTACGAGCAGGACAGGGGTCGCCAGGATGGCGTACACGAAGGCGAGCGCGTTCGGGCGGCGGGCGAGGTCGACCTGGATGGCCGTGTCCAGGCGTAGCCGGTGAACCACGTTGCTGTCGGGCCGGGTGCCTTCGACCTTGCCTCCGGTGTCCACGTAGTAGCTGTGCGCGTTGTCGCCCAGGCGCGGGAGCGTCCAGTCGCTCAGGTTGTCGTCAAGTTTGATGGTGGAGATGAAGAGCATGAGCGTCCGCGGCGACATCCGCTTCGTCCCGTCGGGCAGCGGTGGCAGTTCGACGCCGTCGGAGACGGTGATCTCGATCTGGAACCTGGCGGAGTAGCGGTCGTGCGGGTAGGCGGTCATGGAGCCCGTGAGCGGCACCTTGAAATCCGGCAGCGGCGCGAACACGGCGTACATGTCACGCAAGCGGATCTGAGTGGAAACCGTCTGCGTGGTGATGCCCGATCTGGCGACGCCAGTGGCGCCCGACCAGACTCTCATCGTCCCGAGAGCCTCTTCGTCCACGTCGGGTAGCCGCAGCCGCAGGTCCGCACTGACGGTCGCCTGACGTGCGCGCAGGTCGATGTCGCGAACGCTCAAGAAAACTGTGCCGTCAGAGGACAATTGCGCGCCGATCTGGCTGTTAGGCCCGCCCAGCTCGTCGCCGCCTCTCATCGGGAAAACGGCGGCCCAGATGGCTAGGAGAAATACGGCTGAGGCCGCTAATGCGAGCGTCACGCGCACTGATCACTCCACTGGGGTCTGCGGCTCATTCGAATGGGGGTAATCGGCGATCAGGTACGCCTTGTCGACCAGTGTGAGCCAGACCGGGTTGCACCGCCATGCATCGGAACGGTGGATGGCCCGGAACTCCTCAAGCTACGGCGAGGGGCAAAGGAGCGTGCCGGTCACCCTTCGCCACTTAGCTGCCACGTTCCACCACAGCGCGCGGCGGGCGCGCAGCTGCCGGGCCCGGACGACCAGGTCGAGTTCGGCCAGCAGCGCGGCGTCCAACTCCTCCAGTTCGTCGGCGAGCTCGATGATGTGCTGCTGATGGCTGCTGTCCCAGTCGGTGTCGGGAACGCCGAATCTCCGCCAGGGTCGGCGTCATCTTCCCCCGCTAGGTGTCGGCGATCGGGCCTGCGAGCAGCGGCCCGTCCAGCAGACCGGCGGTGAACGTCACGCCGGTGAGTCGGGCCGCCAGCGCGAATGCCCGCGCCAGGCCGTGCTGCGCCAGGTCGTCAAGCCTGGCTTCCCACTCGTCGTCGTCCTCAGTGTCATCAGGGGGCAGGCCGACCTCGCGCATGAGGTGGTTGAGCCGGTCCTTGTCGGCGCCATAGCGATCGTCCGGCGTCACCAGCCCGAAGCTGGTGATCACGGTGCCGTCCACCGCGTAGGCGAAGTGGTCATCCGCGTAGTCGTGCCGCATGACGGACACGACCTCCGAGCCCGCCGACAGCCGCGCCAGCCTCTCGTCGATCACCGCCGACCAGCCCGACGGCTCGACCGCCACACACCAGTCGCCCGCCGCCGCCACCCCGACGTAACCGCCGCCTTCTCCGCCACCCGTCACCATGACGAAGTCGCCGACCTCCGAGGTCAGCTCAGCGAAGCTCATCTCCCTCCCCGCTCCGGAGCAGAAACGGCGCAGCGCCTCGGCGGGATCTCGCCCGCGGATGAAGGCCACGGAGTAGATATCGTCGAGGGGACAGTCCTGCCCCTGCAGCCATCGGAACGGGGTGAGGGGATCGGTCGTCATGCCGCCAGATCGTGGCAGGCACCACCGACAGAAACCGTCAGGGCCGGTATGTCCCGAAGCGCCAGACCGCGACGGGACGGCCCATGCGGTCGTGGGCGAGGTAGACGACGCCCTGACCCCCCTCGCCCAGGCGGCCCGCAAGCCGGAACTCGCCCAGCTCCAGCGGATCGTCAGGGGTGAGGGGGACCAACACATCGCCACATTAGCGAGCCCTGCGCCGGGAATGCGTGGCTTGGACGGGGTCGATGTTCTCCACCGACCAGCCGCGCGCCACGGCCAGGGAGTCCTGCCTGCCGTCGGCGACGTGCCGCAGCGCGTGCTCGGCCGCCCTGCCGGGGTCGCCCGCCGCGATGGCCTCGTACAGCTCGGCGTGTTCCTCGCTCTGCCGTCCGGGGTCGCGGTCGGAGGTGAGCCTGAAGAGCCGGTGCAGGCGCGCGTCCAGCGGACGCATCAGGTCGGCCAGCAGCGCGTTGCCCGAGATGGCCACCAGCTCGTGGTGGAAGTCGGCGTTGGCGGCGGCGATCGCCGCCCTGTCGTCGCGCGCGATCGCCTCACGGGCACGTTCCATGCATGCGCGCAGCCTGGCAAGACCCTCGGCGTCGGCGCGCTCGGCGGCCAGGCGCGCGGCCAGCGCCTCGAGGCTCTCGCGGACGTCGAACAGGTCGCGCACGTCGTCGGGGGTGAACGGGCTGACCAGCGCGCCCCTGCCCGGCACCAGCACCACCAGTCCCTCGGCCGCCAGCAGGCGCAGCGCCTCTCGCAGCGGGATGCGCGAGACCTCGAGCTCGGCGGCCAGATCGCGCTCGATCAGCCGTTCGCCAGGACGCAGCTCCACCTCGACGATGCGGCGCTTGAGCCTTTCGTAGGCCAGGTTCGCGGTGGTCACGGAACAAGGGTACGGGCGCCCGTGACAATGATTTTTCGTCGCCAGAAAGCACCTGTACCTTTTGCCGTTGGCCGAGGTTCATTCACGGGGAGGTAAGCGTGTCTCTGCGCGAGCGCATGCGTTACTGGTTCGACAACACGATGTCCAGGGGAACCGCCTCGCTCATAGGGTGGCTCGCACTGGTCTCGGTGGGTTTAGTGCTGGTGGTGGCGGGCCTGACCGCCTGGCTGACCGACGAGCCCGAGGGGGCGGGGTTCGGTGAGGTGCTCTGGCTGTCGCTGATGCACGCGATGACCCCGAGCAAGGTCGCCAGCGACAAGGGCAGCACCGCCTTCCTCGCCGTGATGTTCGTCGGCTCGCTGGCCGGCATCTTCATCGTCAGCATCCTGGTCGGCCTGCTGTCCAACGGTCTCAAGCAGAAGATCGACCGGCTGCGCCGGGGCCGGTCGAGGATCGCCGAGAGCGGTCACACCGTCGTGCTCGGCTGGTCCGACCAGGTCTTCACCATCATCGGGGAGCTGGTGAAGGCGCACGCCAGCCAGCGGGGCTCGGTCATCGCCGTGCTGGCCGACCGCGACAAGCTCGACATGGAGGAGGAGATCAGGGAGCACATCGGCGACACCGGCAGGACCAGGCTGGTCTGCCGCACGGGACGGCCCACCGAGCCAGGCGACCTGAGGCTGATGAACCTCGACAAGGCGCGCTCCATCGTCGTGCTCTCTCCTGACGGCGAGGACCCCGACGCGCACGTCATCAAGATCCTGCTGGCCCTCGCCAAGCGCGCGGGCGACCACCCGCCCGTCGTCGCCTCGCTCACCTCCAGCCGCAACCTGGCCGCCGCCCGCCTCGCGGGAGGAAGCCAGGTCCACCTCGTCGACTCCGACGACACCGCCTCCAGGTTGATCGTGCAGTCCTCCAGGCAGTCGGGCATGTCCGTGGTCTGCATGGACCTGCTCAACTTCGACGACGGCGAGATCTACCTGCGCTCCGACGCCGCCCTGACGGGCCGCTCGTACGGCGAAGCGCTGCACGCCTACCAGACGGCCACCGTCATCGGCCTGCGCAGGGCGGGGGGCGTGGTGCTCAACCCGCCCATGGACACCGTCATCACCGCCGAGGACGAGGTCGTCGTCATCGCCCACGACGACTCTCTCATCCACCTGGCCCAGGGGGAGGCCTCCTTCTCCGAGAAGGACATCACGGTCGCGCCCGCCACGTCCCTGGAACCCGAGCGCACGCTGGTCCTCAACTGGAACGCCCGCGCCGAGCACATCGTCCGCTACCTTGACGGCTACGTCGCGCCGGGCTCGGTGCTGGAGATCGCGGCGGGCCACCCCAAGGCGGGCACGGGCCTCGACGGCCTGCGCAACCTCACCGTGAACGTCAAGGAGTGCGACACCACCGACAGGTACGCGCTCGAGGCGCTCGGCGTCGGCCTCTACCAGCACGTGATCGTTCTGTCCGACGACAGGTTCAAGCCCCAGCACGCCGACACCCGCACGCTCATGACCCTCCTGCAGCTGCGGGACATGCAGACGGTGGCGGGGGAGCGCTACTCGATCGTCAGCGAGATGCACGACGAGAACAACCGCTCGCTGGCCGAGGTCACCGAGGCCGACGACATCGTCATCAGCGACACCGTGATCGGCCTGCTGCTGGCCCAGCTCGCCGAGAACAGGCACCTGGCCGACGTCTTCAGCTACCTGTTCGACTCGCGCGGATCGGAGATCTACCCCAGGCCCGCCTCGTCCTACGTCACGAAGGACGTTCCGGTCTCCTTCTCGACGGTCATCGAGTCGGCCAGGCGCAGGGGCGAGACGGCGATCGGCTACCGCCTCGCCTCGGGCGTCAACCAGCCGCCGCACTACGGGGTCGTGCTGAACCCGAGCAAGTCGCAGCCTCTGACGCTCGGCGAGGGCGACTCGGTGATCGTGCTGTCCGAGCGCTGACGGCCGGGCGACGCCGGGCGCGACCGTCGCGGGACCACGGGCGCGCTGACCGTCGCGGCACGGTCGGCGCGCTGACCGCCGAGGCACTTCCGGCCCGCTGGCCGCCGGGGTCAGGTCCCCGGCGTGCTGACCGTCGCCCTACTCCGCGCGCGCTGACCGCAGCGGGACGAGGCGGTAGCGTGCGCGGTGTGAGGACGATCGACTGGGTCGACGGAGCCATCGAGCTCGTCGACCAGACGCTGCTGCCGGACGAGCTGGTCATGCTGCGCATCACCACCGTGGACGCGCTCATCGAGGCCATCCAGCGCCTCGCCGTACGGGGGGCTCCCGCCCTGGGGGTGGCGGCGGCGTTCGGCGTCGCGCTGGCCGACGGCGACAGGAAGGCGATCGCGCGCCTGCGCGAGGCCAGGCCCACCGCCGTCAACCTGGCGTGGGGCGTCGACCAGGCCGCCGCGCACCTGGAGGAGGGCAGGCAGGCGGTGCTGGCCAGAGCCGAACGGCTGCGCGACGAGGACATCGCCGCCTGCGTGGCCATGGGCGGGCGCGGCGCCGACCTGATAGAGGGCGACAGCCTGCGCGTCATGACCATCTGCAACACCGGCGCGCTCGCGGCCGTGGAACGCGGCACGGCGCTGGGCGTCATCCAGACCCTGCACGAGCGCGGCAGGCTGGCCGAGGTGCTGGCGCTGGAGACCAGGCCGCTGCTGCAGGGCGCGCGGCTCACCGCATGGGAGCTGGACAGGATGGGCGCGCCGTACCGGCTGATCGCCGACTCCGCGGGCCCCTCCCTGCTGGCCAGGGGAGGGATCGACGCGGTGCTGATCGGGGCGGACAGGATCGCCGCCAACGGCGACACGGCCAACAAGGTCGGCTCCTACTCCCTCGCGCTGGGCGCGGAGCGCGCGGGCGTGCCGTTCTTCGTGGTCGCCCCCGAGACGACCATCGACCTCTCCACCCCCTCGGGCGAGCACATCGAGATCGAGGACAGGGCGGAGGAGGAGATCGTGAGCGTGCGAGGCGTACGGCTGGCGCCTGCGGGCACGCGGGCCCTGAACCCCGCGTTCGACGTGACGCCCCACGACCTGATCACCGCGATCATCACCGACCGGCGAGTGTTCCGGCCGTAACCAGACCAATAATCAATAATTCCGGGATCTGTCCGTACACTCCGCGTTACGCTCGGTCGTCACCATCCCCGTCCTGGAGTTCGCCGTGGCCATCGATCTCGTCTCGCGCCGCGCCTGGCGTGCCCGTCCCCCCGGCGGCAGCTACACCCAGCTCGACTCCACCAGGGGAGTCAAGGTCCACTACACAGGCGGCAGGGTCGACCCCGCCATCGTGCGCGACCACGCCAAGTGCGTCGCCCTGGTGCAGTCGATCCAGAACTTCCACATGGACGGCAACGGCTGGATCGACATCGGCTACTGCGTGGATGAGGAGACGGAGATCCTCACCCAGCAGGGCTGGAAGTCCTACCGTGAGCTCCAGGTGGGCGATCTCACGCTCACGCTCAACCATGAGCTGGGCGTCTCGCAGTGGCAGCCGGTCCTGGAGGTGTGCGTCTTCCCGAGCAGGGAGCGGGAGATGGTGAGGATGGAGGGCGTCAGCCACTCCTCGCTCACCACGCCGCAACACCGCTGGCCGGTGGAGCGTTTCCGCAGGCGTACAGGGACCACGCGGCAGAAGGGGCCCGACGGTAGGTGGCTCCCCACGGGCGCGGCTCCCCGCTCGGTCACCGAGCGTGAGCGTCTCTGGGTGACAACGGAGACACTCGGTTACTGGGATCGCATCCCGATCGCGGCTCCCTGTGCGGATCTACCGGTCGAGGCCAAGTGGTCCGACGCGTTCGTCGAGCTCGTCGCCTGGTTCTGGACCGAAGGGCACATCAAGCGCCTTCGCGGCGCGCGCCCGTCCACCAGCGTGGCGGTCTATCAGTCGATGTCCTCCGATCCAGGCCATGTCGCGCGGATCAGGGCGGCGCTGAGTGCGGTGTTCGGCCCACCGGTCGAGGCGTTTCCTCGCCTTGGCGTCCAGACCGACGGCGTGCCCAGGTGGCGTGAATGCCGCAACCGTCATCTGGCGGAGTTCCGCCTCTCGGCGGACGCGGGGCGGCTTCTGCTCGAGGTCGCGCCTGACCGGGTCCCGGCCCAGGAGTTCCTGCTCTCGCTGACCAGGGCGCAGTTGTCCCTGTTCATCGAGGTCTCCCTGGCCGCCGACAATGCGGGCGAGGACGCGCTGGCGCAGAAGAGCAGGGCCGCCGCCGAGGCCTTCATGTTCGCCGTGCTCCTGTCGGGTAGCGGGGCCTCCCTTCGGATGCGTCCGCCGACCGACAGCTGTCCCAGCGAGATGTGGCAGGTCAACATACGGCGCAAGCAGCACTTCGCCCCTCGTTCCGCGGCGCTGCGGGGCTCGACGTTCTCCATCACGCGGGAAATCTACACGGGCGAGATCTGGTGTCCGCGTACCGAGAACCAGAGCTGGCTGGCCCGCCGTCAGGGCAGCGTGTACTTCACCGGCAACACGTATATTGCCTGTCCGCATCGGAAGGTGTTCGAGGGGCGGGGGCTGCATCATCTGCCCGCCGCCAACGGCGCGGGCCTCAACTCCGGCCACTACGCGGTGCTCGGGCTGGTCGGCAACGCGGGGCTGACGGTGCCGCCCGACGGCGTGCTGCACGCCGTCCTCGACGCCATCCAGCACCTGCGCGACAAGGGCGGGGCGGGGCGCGAGATCAAGGGGCACCGCGACGGGTTCAACACCGACTGCCCTGGTGACCGTCTCTACGCCTGGATCAGGCGCGGCGCGCCCAGACCTGGCGGGCAGGAGCCGCCGACGCCGCCGCAGCCGCAGGCCCCCGCCTTCCCCGGCAGGCTGCTGAAGTTCCCTCCCGTGATGCACGGAGAGGACGTCCGCACGTGGCAGAAGCAGATGAAGAAGCGGGGCTGGAGCCTCGGCGTCGACGGCGCCTACGGGGCCGACTCGCGCGACGTGTGCCGCAGGTTCCAGCGCAACCAGGGCATTCCCGACGACGGGATCGTGGGTCCCACCACCTGGCGCCTGAGCTGGGAGGCGCCGCTGCCCTGAGCCGCGGCCGCGCGCGAGACACCCCCCGGAGCAATGTTCTGGTATGGCTCCGCTTACCATCCAAGGCATGAGACTGGCCGCGGACTTTCCGTCGACTACCCGCGACGACTGGCGGGCTCTGGCGCTCGGCGTGCTGCGCAGGTCCGGCGTGGACGCCGATCCCGAGGCCGCGCTGGCCACCGACACCTACGACGGCGTGCGCCTCGCCCCCCTCTACGACGCGGGCGACCTGCCCGAGCTGCGCGGCCCCAGGCCCGCGCACCGGGGCTGGGACGTGCGGCAGCGCCATGCCGTCCCCGACAACGAGGCGGTGCTCGCCGACCTGGAGAACGGCGTCACCTCGCTGTGGCTGGCGCTCGCCCCGCGAGATCTCGAGCGGACGCTGCGCGGCGTCCACCTCGACCTGGCGCCCGTGGTGCTGGAGGCGGGGGAGCGCACCGCGGAGGCCGCCGCCGTGCTGCTCAGCCTCGGCGCCGGCGTGAGGGGCAACCTGGGTGCGGGGCTCGGCGACCACGCCGTGGCGCTGGCCAGGCGGTGCGCGGCCGAGCACGAGGGGCTGAGGGCCATCGTCGTGGACGGCCTGCCCTACCACGACGCGGGCGGCGCCGACGTGCAGGAGCTCGGCTGCACCCTCGCCGTCGGGGTGGCCCATCTGCGGGCGCTGACCGCGGCTGGGCTGTCGGTGGAGCAGGCGCTCGGCCAGCTGGAGTTCCGCTACGCCGCCACCGCCGACCAGTTCGCCACCATCGCCAAGCTGCGCGCGGCGCGGCTGCTGTGGGCGCGGGTGGCGGAGGTCTGCGGGGGAGCCGGCGAGCAGGTGCAGCACGCGGTGACCAGCTCGGCGATGATGACGGCGCGCGACCCCCACGTGAACCTGCTGAGGACCACCCTCGCCTGCTTCGCGGCGGGCGTGGGAGGGGCCGACGCGGTGACGGTCCAGCCCTTCGACGCCGCGCTGGGCGCGCCGGACGGCCTCGCGCGGCGGCTGGCCCGCAACACCCAGGCGCTGCTGCTGGAGGAGGCGGGCGTGGGGCAGGTCGCCGATCCCGCGGGCGGCTCCTGGTACGTCGAGCGGCTGACGGCCGAGCTGGCCGAGCGGGCCTGGTCGTGGTTCCAGGAGATCGAGGCGGTCGGCGGCATCCTGGCGGCCTCGGGGCTGGTGTCGGCGCGCATCGCGGCGACGCGGGCCAGGCGCGAGGACGACATCGCCCACCGGCGCCTGCCGATCACGGGCGTGAGCGAGTTCCCCAACCCCGGCGAGCGCCCGGTGCGCCGCCCGGCCGGCGGCAGGGTGGAGCGCTACGCCAGGCCGTACGAGGAGCTGCGCGACCTCGCCGACGCCCAGCCCGAACGGCCGGCGGTGTTCCTTGCCACCATCGGGCCGGTCGCCGCGCACACCGCGAGGGCGGCCTTCGCGGCCAACCTCTTCCACGCGGGCGGCCTGCGCACCCTCACCTCGGGCCCCGGCACCGACCCCGAGGCGATCGCGAGCGCCTTCGCCGCCAGCGGCGCGGCCGTGGCCTGCCTGTGCTCCAGCGACCAGCTGTACGCCGAGCACGCCACCCCCGTGGCGCAGGCGCTCAGACGCGCGGGAGCGAGAAAGGTCTGGCTGGCGGGGAAGGGAACCCACGAGGGCGTCGACGCGCGCCTGTACGCGGGCTGCGACGCGCTGGAAGTCCTCCGCACGACCTTCGACGACCTGGGAGTGGCTCGATGATCCCGGACTTCACGAACATCCCCCTGTCCTCGCCCTCCGCCTCCACGGGCGCCCAGGACGGCGAGCCGTGGGAGACGCCCGAGGGCATCGCGGTCAAGCCGGTCTACACGGCCGCCGATCTCGAAGGTCTCGACTTCCTCGGCACGTATCCGGGGGCGGTGCCGTACCTGCGCGGGCCGTACCCGACGATGTACGTCAACCAGCCGTGGACGATCAGGCAGTACGCGGGCTTCTCCACCGCCGAGGAGTCGAACGCCTTCTACCGGCGCAACCTCGCGGCCGGTCAGAAGGGCCTGTCGGTCGCCTTCGACCTGGCCACGCACCGCGGCTACGACTCCGACCATCCACGTGTGGCGGGCGACGTCGGCATGGCGGGGGTGGCGATCGACTCCATCTACGACATGCGGCAGCTGTTCGACGGCATCCCCCTCGACCGCATGTCGGTGTCGATGACCATGAACGGCGCGGTGCTGCCCATCCTCGCGCTCTACATCGTGGCCGCCGAGGAGCAGGGCGTCTCCTCCGAGCAGCTGACGGGGACCATCCAGAACGACATCCTCAAGGAGTTCATGGTCCGCAACACCTACATCTACCCGCCAGGGCCCTCGATGCGGATCATCTCCGACATCTTCGCCTACACCAGCGAGCACATGCCGAAGTTCAACTCCATCTCGATCTCCGGGTACCACATCCAGGAGGCGGGGGCCACGTGCGACCTGGAGCTGGCCTACACGCTGGCCGACGGCGTGGAGTACCTGCGGGCGGGCGTGAACGCCGGGCTCGACCTCGACAGGTTCGCCCCCAGGCTGTCGTTCTTCTGGTGCATCGGGATGAACTTCTTCATGGAGGTCGCCAAGCTGCGCGCCGCCCGCCTGCTGTGGTCGCGGCTGGTGTCGGGGTTCGGCGCGAAGAACCCCAAGTCGCTGTCGCTGCGCACCCACTCGCAGACCTCTGGCTGGTCGCTGACGGCCCAGGACGTCTACAACAACGTCGTGCGCACCTGCGTCGAGGCGATGGCGGCCACCCAGGGTCACACCCAGTCGCTGCACACCAACGCGCTCGACGAGGCGCTGGCGCTGCCCACCGACTTCTCCGCCCGCATCGCCCGCAACACCCAGCTGCTGCTGCAGCAGGAGTCGGGCACCACGCGCGTCATCGACCCGTGGGGCGGCTCCTACTACGTCGAGCGTCTCACCCACGACCTGGCCGAGAAGGCGTGGCAGCACATCGAGGAGGTCGAGGCGGCCGGCGGCATGGCCCGCGCGATCGACGCGGGGCTGCCCAAGCTGCGCATCGAGGAGGCCGCCGCCCGCACCCAGGCGCGCATCGACTCGGGCAGGCAGCCGGTCATCGGGGTCAACAAGTACCGGCCGGTCGCCGACGAGCCCATCGAGGTGCTCAAGGTCGACAACAGCGCGGTGCGGGCCCAGCAGCTCGACAAGCTGCGCCGCCTGCGCGCCGACAGGGATCCGCAGGCCGTACGGCAGGCGCTGGAGAACCTCACCAAGGGCGCGGCGGGCGGCGACAACCTCCTCGCGCTCGCCGTGGAGGCGGCCCGCGCCAAGGCCACGGTCGGCGAGATCTCCGACGCGCTGGAGAAGGTGTTCGGCCGGCACGCGGGGCAGATCCGTACCATCTCCGGGGTGTATCGCGAGGAGGCCGGCCCGGTGAAGGGCATCGAGCAGGTACGGCAGGCGTGCGCGGCCTTCGCCGAGGCCGAGGGCAGGCGCCCGCGCATCCTGGTGGCCAAGATGGGCCAGGACGGGCACGACCGCGGCCAGAAGGTGATCGCCACCGCCTTCGCCGACCTCGGCTTCGACGTGGACGTCGGCCCGCTGTTCCAGACGCCCGAAGAGGTGGCGCGGCAGGCGGTGGAGGCCGACGTGCACATCGTCGGAGTCTCCTCGCTGGCCGCGGGTCACCTCACGCTCGTTCCCTCGCTGCGCGAGGCGCTGGCCGAGCTGGGCGCGGACGACGTCATGGTCGTCGTCGGCGGCGTGATCCCGCCCGGCGACTTCGAGGAGCTGCGCGCGGCGGGCGCCTCCGCGATCTTCCCGCCGGGCACGGTGATCGCCGACGCCGCCCTCGACCTGGTGCGCGAGCTGTCCTCGCGGTTGGGCCATTGAGAGCGCTCGACGACTACGTCAGCGGCGTGAAGTCGGGCTCCCGCGCCTGGATCGCCCGCGCGATCACGCTGGTCGAGTCGACCAGGGCCGACCACGCCGAGCTGGCCCAGCGGCTGCTCGTCGAGCTCACCCCGCTGGCGGGCCAGGCCCGCAGGGCGGGGATCTCGGGCGTGCCCGGGGTGGGCAAGTCCACCTTCATCGACGCGCTCGGCACCCTGCTGACCGATCGCGGCCACCGGGTGGCGGTGCTGGCCGTCGACCCGTCCTCGACGCGCACGGGCGGCAGCATCCTCGGCGACAAGACGCGCATGTCGCGCCTGGCGGCCGACCCGAACGCCTTCATCCGCCCCTCGCCCACCTCGGGCACGCTGGGCGGCGTCGCCAAGGCCACCAGGGAGGCGATGGTCGTCGTCGAGGCCGCCGGCTACGACACCGTGCTCGTCGAGACCGTCGGCGTCGGCCAGTCGGAGATCGCGGTGGCCGACATGGTCGACACCTTCCTGCTGCTCAGCCTGGCCCGCACCGGCGACCAGCTGCAGGGCATCAAGAAGGGCGTGCTGGAGCTCGCCGACGTCATCGCGGTCAACAAGGCCGACGGCGAGTTCGAGGTGGCCGCGAGGAAGGCGGCGAGAGAGCTGGCCGGCGCGCTGCGCATGCTGCGCTCCGAAGGCCCTCCGCCGCCCGTGCTGACCTGCAGCGGGCTGACGGGGGCGGGCATCGAGCAGGTGTGGGCGCAGGTGCTGGCTCACCAGGACAGGATCGACCTGGCCGAGAGGCGCCGCCGCCAGCAGGTGGGATGGACCTGGACGCTGGTGCGCGACCGGCTGCTGGACGAGCTGCGCGGCGACCCCGACGTGGCGGCGATCGCAGGGGAGGTCGAGCGCGAGGTGCTCGACGGCTCCCTCACCCCTTCCCTGGCGGCCGACCGCCTGCTGTCGGCCTTCAAGCGCCGCTGAGCCTGGCGCGGTAGACCTCGCGGGCCCGCTCGAGGAGCGCGAGATGGTCGTCGAGCTGGCCGGGGGCGTGCAGGACCGCGTGCCCGCGCACCAGACCCTCCAGCGCCTCCAGCCATTCCAGGCACCACAGCACGTCCTCGCGCCGCGCCACCCGCCTCCCCTCCACGTCGAGGTGGACCGGGCTGGTCAGCGCGTAGGTCAGGCCCGTCATCGACTCGGGCGAAGGCCCGCCCACCGCCTCCGCCAGGACGTAGGTGGCCTCGCCAGGCTCCAGCGAGGCGCTCACCACGGGTCCCTCGGAGACCGCGACGACGCCGTCGGCCGTCCGCAGGCGCAGCTCTTCCACCGTCGGCCCCTCGGTGCGCGCGGTGACCTCCACCCTGGCGCCGCGCTCCAGGTCGAGCACGGCTCCCGGCCCGTGTCCCTCGACCGACAGCTCCAGCCACGGGCCGGTGGTGGCGAAGGTCCTGCCCCGCCGTACGGCCTCGGCGAAGGAGTCGGCGCTCAGCGGGCCGTCCACGCGGGCGTAGACGCGCGCCCACCCGGGCGGGCTGGACTGGCGGTCGAGGCGGGTGAAGGAGAGCATCGTGTCCGTCCCCGCGGTGACGGCCAGGCGGTTGCCCGCGCCGAGCAGGCGACGGTAGACGACGGCGGTGGCGGCGATGTCGGCGTGGGTGAGCACGTCGAGGCTGTCGACCAGGCCGAGTGCGGCGTCGGCGACCAGCTCGCGCGCCGCGCAGTTGCGGGCGACGGGGCGCATGAGCCGCTTGGGCGGGTCGCTCTCGGCCACGGGCTGGCCGAAGGGGTGGCTGTAGCCGAGCAGCGCCCCCGACCGGCGCAGCTCGCGCAGCGCCTCGGCGTTGGGCGGCCAGTCGGCCTCGCCCGCGAACCCGGTGTGGAAGCGTTCGGGCGGCTTGGCCTGGCCGAAGGCGTAGACGTGGCCGAGCAGGTCGTTGCGGTACTCCAGGCCCATCCGCGCCACGTGCGTGGCGTCCGACCACGGCAGGTCGGCGCCCATCCACTGCTCGAGCGCGTCGCGGTCGTAGACGCGCGAGCCCGAGACGTTGCCGGCCAGCAGGTTGAGCACGTGCAGGTCCTCGCCGAGCTGGACGGCCGCCGCCTCGGCGGGGGTGGCGACGTGGTCGCCTGCCCAGTTCAGGTGGACGTGGAGGTCGCCGCCGTACCAGCCGCGCGCGGCCGCGTCGTAGCGGCGGCGCGGCGTCAGCCGTACGGTGTGCTCCTGGCCGGGGGAGAGCGTGACGGCCGTCAGCGCCTCGCCGTACTCCATGCCCCTGGTGACGGTGACGGTGAGGGTGTCGGCAGGGACGTCGAGAACGAGGTCGTCGCCGTGGAAGTACGGCAGGCCGTGGAAGTCGTGACGGCGCGGCGCGCCCTCGGGGAACCAGCCCTGCCCGTCGGCGCCGAAGACGCTCCAGCGGCAGGGCAGGCCCGCGCTCAGCCTGAGCCTGGCCGAGGGCACGGTCCTGACCAGGCGGCGCAGGCAGACGGGAACGCCGTCGACGGTCAGCTCGCTGTCGGGACGCACCTCGACCAGCCACGCCCCCGCCGCCCTGAGCTCCCGCCGCCGTCCTGCCGCCTCCACCCTGACGGGACCGTCGCGCCAGGAGTCGACCAGCAGCGACACCGTGGGCGCCTCGCCCAGCGTGGTGCGGGGGGCGCCTTCCAGGCGCACCCCCTCGTCGGTGATCCGCA
This sequence comes from Nonomuraea recticatena, assembly GCF_039533245.1. Lineage (NCBI taxonomy): Bacteria > Bacillati > Actinomycetota > Actinomycetes > Streptosporangiales > Streptosporangiaceae > Nonomuraea > Nonomuraea recticatena. The sequence goes on from NZ_BAAATE010000026.1 coordinate 111,741, forward strand.
GCGCGGCCAGCGAGCCGGGCAGCCTGCCCTCCAGCGTGTCGCGCAGCAGCTCGTCGTAGTCGGGCTCGCCCAGCCGCGCGCCGAGCTCCATGACCGAAGCGCCAGGATGGCGGTCGGCGAGCCTGGTGAAGGCCAGCCCCCAGAACCTGTCCAGGAGCTGGGGCGGCAGCACCCCTCGCACCCCGAAGAGCTTGACGTAGTGGTTCTCCGGCTCACCCCAGGTGATGCCGTGCCGGTCGAGCAGCCTGCCGTAGTCGCGCAGCGCGCCCGCGACCGACTCGGGCAGCATCGGATCCTCGCACATGAGCCTCTCCCGCCTCGCGTGCCGACATCCTGGCACGGTACGGCGGAGCTCCAGGCAGGCCGGGGCGCGAATTGTCACCCGGGGGGTTCGGAATACTCCACCCCGTGTGACCTGGCTTCCTCCCAGAGGTCAGGCGCTCCGCTCGTCCAGGTGGCCGAGACGAGCTTGCCTCTGCCCCGGTAGGCACGCATGATCGCGACATGGGCGGGCAGCCGCACGAAGGCCCTGAGGTCGGCCTCGGAGCGCCATACCGACACCGACCCGATGCGGCGCGCGCCAGGTTCGGCCCACAGCCACAGCCCGACCGCGCCCTCCAGCCCCGGCCACAGGCGGCTGAGCCGCCAGCCTGCCAGGCAGGCGCGCGGCAGGTGCGCGCCGCGGTGGAGGCGGAAGGCGGTGAGGGCGACCACGACGGGATCGGCGCCTCTCGGCTCGGGCCCGGCGATCCACCGGGTTCTCCTCACGCGGGCGCCCGTCGCGGCGCCTGCCGCCCCGCGGCCGCTCGGCCCGCCGTTCCTCCTCACGCCGCCAGGACCTGTGCGGCGTCGCGGATCTCCGGGCTGAAGGGGGTGGGGCGCAGCGTCGAGGGGTCGATGTTGACGTTGACCCTGCGGCCCTCGGCGTGGACGGTCTCGCCGTCGGGCGACAGGACGCGGAAGCCGTACACGCCGCTGGTGTTGCCCATCCGCTCGATCCAGAAGTGCACCAGCGGCTCGCCGGCGCCCATGATCGGCACGTGGTAGGTGATCGTGAACTCGCGGACGGCGAAGAAGACGTCCTTGAAGCGAGAGCGGGCGGGGTCGAAGTGCCAGCCCTGCTCGGTCCAGAAGGCCGTGATGGCGCGCTCGACCAGGACGGAGTAGTGGGCGTTGTGCAGCAGGCCCATGGCGTCGAGGTCGTCGAAGTGCACCTGGACGGGGCGGGTGTGGGACAAGGTCAGTCCTCCGGAAGGAGTTCGGGTGTCGGTGAGAGCGCTCGCAGCCGGTCGAGGACGGCCCTGCGGGCGTGGGCGAAGGCGGTGGGGCCGTCGCGCAGACGGGAGTGGGTGACGGCGGCCTCGCCCAGCGCCTCGATCTCGTAGGCCAGCTGAGCCGGATCGGCGCGCAGCTCGCCCCTGTCGACGGCCTCCCTGACGGTGTGCTCCAGGTAGCCGAGCCAGTCGTTCATCGCCTGCGCGACCCGGTCCTTGACCGGGCCCGGCTTGTCGTCGAACTCGACCTGGGCGACGAAGAAGAAGCAGCCGCCTGGCAGGACGCCGTCGCTGTAGAAGGCGAGCCTGGCCTCGTGCAGCGCGAAGAGCCTGCGCACGCCCTTCGGCGCGGCGGAGGCGGGGACGATGACGTGCTCCACCCACTGTCGCGCGGCCCACTCGACCGCGTCGAGCTGCAGTTCCTGCTTGTCGCGCCAGTGCGCGAAGAAACCTGACTTGCTGACCCCCGCGGCCTCGGCGAGCCTGCCCAGGCTGAGGCCGCCCAGGCCGTCGACCGAGGCCAGCGCCACCGCGCTGCCGAGAATCGCCTCGCGGCTGCGCTGCCCCCGCACCCTTCGCCCATCTGCCATGCGTCCACGCTAACACAATATGACCGATCGGTCGTTTTTATTCTTTCCGGCCAAGAGTGCTGTCCGAGCAGGCCTACACCGTCTACTTCATCCACCCCGTCGTGCTGGTCGGCCTCTCCTACGCCTTCAGCGGGCTGCAGGCGGCCGCGGTCGTCAAGTTCGCCGTCGTCGCGGTTCTCGCGCTGCCGCTGTGCTGGGGCCTGGCCTACCTGGTGCGGTCCCTGCCGGGAGCCAAACGCGTCCTGTAAACGTCGACGAAGCTGGGCAAGAGATACACATGCGACTCCGATCACGCCTGAACCGGCTCGACAAGCACCTGTACGCCTCCGTCGCGCAGGCCAGGCTGCCCGGCTTCGAGCGCGTCCTGCCACCGCTGTCGCGGGCCGCCGACAACGCCCTGCTCTGGGCGGGCATCGCGGGCGGGTTCGCCCTCAGCGGCAGGCGGCGCCTGCGCAGGGCGGCCACCAGAGGGCTGCTGGCGGTCAGCCTCGCCAGCCCCCTGGTCAACCTGGCGGGCAAGCAGGCCTTCGCCCGCAAACGCCCCGTCGCCGACTCGCTGCCCATGACCAGGCTGCTCAGGATGCCGCTGTCGGCCTCCTTCCCCTCCGGACACTCCGCCTCGGCGGCGGCCTTCGCCACCGCCGTCGCGCTGGAGGCCCCCGCCGTCGTCGCCGCGCCCGTCGCGCTGCTCGCCGGGGCGGTGTGCTTCTCCCGCGTCTACACCGGTGTCCACTACCCGGGCGACGTGCTGGCCGGCGTGGCCATCGGCGTGGCCACCGGCCTGCTCACCCGCCGCATCTGGCCGGAGGCGGGGGAGGCGGGCAGGGCCAGAGCCTCGGCCACGGCGCCCTCCTTCGACCTCGACCCCCTCGGCGACGGCCTCGCCGTCGTGGTCAGTCAGGAGGAGAGCGAGGCGGCACGCACCCTGCGCGAGGCCTTTCCCCGCGCGCAGTTCGTCCCGCTGGAATCCATGGACAAGGCCGAGGGCAAGGCGCTGGCCGTCGCGGGCGGCGACGGGACCGTCAACAGCGGCGCGCTGGCCGCCCTCGAGCACGGACGCCCCCTGCTGGTCGTTCCCGCGGGCACGCTCAACCACTTCGCCACGGAGCTGGGCATCGAGGACGCCGACGAGGCCGTCGCCGCCTACAGGGGAGGCGACCTGGTCGCGGTCGACGTGGGCGAAGTGGCGGGAGGCGTCTTCGTCAACAACGCCAGCGTCGGCATCTACCCCGAGCTCGTCGACCGGCGCGAGGCCAGGCAGAAACGCATCGGCAAGTGGCCCGCGCTGCTGTGGGCGCTGGCTGAGGTGCTGGGCCGCGACGCGGCGCCCTTCGACGTGGTCGTGGACGGCGTGCCGTACAGGGCGTGGCTGCTGTTCGTGGGCAACTGCAGGTACGGCTCGCGCGGCGCCGCCCCGGGACGGCGGGTCCGGCTGGAGGACGGGGTGCTGGACATCAGGCTGATGACCGCCGCCCGCACCCTGCCCAGGGTGCGCGCCTTCGGCAGCGTGGTGGCCGGACGGCTCGCCCTGTCGCGCCACTACCGCCAGTGGCAGGCCGACACGGTGCGGGTCGAGACGCCGTCGGGGGAGATTCGGCTGGCCCGCGACGGCGAGACGCTCACCGCCCACAGCCCCCTCGTCTTCACCAAACGCCCCCGCTCCCTCCACGTCTTCAGATGACCTCCCACGACCCCATCCCACGGGGCGCGGGCCGGGCTTCCCAGGCTGCTGAAGAACCCCGGCCCGCGTCCGGGAGAGGGCGCGGGCTCAGGGATCTCAGATGAGGTTGGCGTCCTTGTAGAAGGCGTCCAGCGTGTCGCCGAAGTGCTGCTCCACGACCTTGCGCTTCACCTTCAGGCTCGGCGTCAGCTCCCCGGTCTCCACCGAGAAGTCCGTCCCCAGGATCGCGAACTCCTTGACCGTCTCGTAGCTGGCCAGCGTCTGGTTGACCTGCTTCACCGCCTTGGCGACCTCTTCCCTCATCCGGGGATGCTCGCGCAGCTTCTCCGCCTCCTCGGGCAGGCCCTCGGCCGCCGCCCACGGCTTGACGACCTCCATGTCCAGCGTCACCAGCGCGGTGCAGAAGTTGCGCCTGTCACCGTGGACGAAGACGTGCGACAGGTACGGGCACGCCGCCTTGATGCGACCCTCGATGTAGGTCGGCGCGACGTACTTCCCGCCCGAGGTCTTGATCAGCTCCTTCTTGCGGTCGGTGATGAGCAGCCGCCCAGCCTCGTCCAGTTCGCCGATGTCGCCGGTGCGCAGCCACCCGTCATCGAGCGTCGCGGCCGTCTCCTCCGGCAGGCCGTGGTAGCCCCGCATGACGCCGCGCCCGCCGATGAGGACCTCGCCGTCCTCGGCGATGCGCACCTCGGTGCCGGGCAGCGGGGGCCCCACCGTGCCGAACCTCACGCTGTCGGGCCTGTTGAGGAAGCTGCCCGCCGACGACTCCGTGAGGCCGTACCCCTCGAGGATCGTCAGCCCCGCGCCGTCGAAGAACTCGGCGATGTCCTGCGACAGGGGCGCCGAGCCCGAGATGAAGTAGCGGATGCGCCCTCCGAAGCGGGCCCGCAGCTTGCCGAAGACCAGCCGGTCGGCGAGGGCGTACTCCAGCCTGGTGGTCAGCGGGATCGCCGCCCCTCGCTGGCGGGCCTTGCTGACCCTGATGCCCGTCTGCTTGGCCCACTCGAAGATGCGCAGCTTGGCGCCGCCCTCACGGCGCACGGTCGCGGCCACCGTGTTGTGGATCTTCTCGAAGATGCGCGGCGCGGCGGCCATGAAGGTGGGCCGCAGCTCGCCCAGGTTCTCGGCGATCTTGTCGAGGCGACCGTCGATCGCGGTCGGCACGCCGATGTCGATCATCACGACCTGCAGCAGCTTGCCGAACGAGTGCGACAGCGGCAGCCACAGGTAGTGCAGGTCGTCGGGGCCGATGAGGTCGATCCTGCGGACGGCCTCCGCGGCGTAGAGCCAGTTGTCGTGGGTCAGCTCGACGCCCTTGGGCCTGCCGGTGGTGCCCGAGGTGTAGATGAGCGTCGCCAGGTCCTCTTCCTTGATCGCGTCGACCATGGCGTCGAAGTCGCCCTCGCCGCTGACCTGGTCGAGCGGGATGACCCAGCCGTCGTCGCTCGCGGTGCCGTCGACGACCAGCACGTGGCGCAGGTCAGGCATCTCGTCGCGGACCGAGACCAGCTTGGCGACCTGGTCGTCGTTCTCGGCGACCACCAGCGTGCTGCCCGAGTCGTTGATCACGAACGCGCACTCGGCGGCGGTGTTGGAGGGATAGATCGTCGTGGTGGCCGCGCCCGTGGCGAGCACCGCCAGATCGGTGAGGACCCATTCGAGCCTGGTCGAGCAGAGGATGGAGACACGCGACTCGGCGCTCGCGCCGAGACCGGCCAGGCCGAGGGCCAGCGGGCGGACCCGCTCGCCCACCTCGGCCCACGTCAGCGAGGCCCAGCCTGATCCCGCTGGATGGCGATAGGCCTCGGCTTCGGGCGTGGCCTTGATCCGGTCGCGCAGCAGAGAGGGAATGCTGGACATTCCTGACCTCCGGTGAGGGGTGACGGCTTGGTGCGCACTCTAGGCCGAACGCAGTGTGTCAGTCGATGGTCCTGATCGGTTACGTTGTGCCGACTGTTCGGTGAACGCCTCCGTCTTCACTCTTGGCGACAACACCAACAGGAAGGCGCACCCCCCATGCCTCGCACCGCCGCACTGCGCGCCCTGCAGCGCATCGCCGCCGATCACCACGCCGCCCGCCGCCTGGGCATGCCCGTCGAGGAGGTGCGCGGGCTCGGCCGCCGCGAGCTGCTCAGGCGCGCCGCCCTCGCCGGTCTGGGCGCGACCGCCTTCGCCGCCACCCCTGCCGCGGCCCTCGCCGACGTCGTCGCGGACGCTCCCAAGCCGCCGCTCAGGCCCGCCAGGATCGCCGTCGTCGGCGCGGGGATCGCGGGCTTGACCGCCGCGCTCACCCTGCGCGACGCGGGGGCCGAGCCCGTCGTCTACGAGTCGAACACCCGGGTGGGCGGCCGGATGTACACCCAGCGCTCGCTCTGGCTGAACGGCCAGACCTCCGAGATCGGCGGCGAGCTCATCGACGTCGAGCACAAGAAGATGCTCCAGCTGTGCCGCCGCTTCGGCCTCGGCACCGTCAACTTCGCGGGTTCGGGACCCAACGGCGCCGAGGAGGTCCTGCACGTCAACGGCCACTACTACCCGCGCTCACAGGCCGACGCCGACTTCAAGGAGATGTACCAGGACCTCCACGCCGACCTCATGGCCGCGGGCGAGGTCATGTGGAACAACGCCACGCCTGAGGGCATCGCCCTGGACAACATGTCCATCCGCGAGTGGATCGACTCGCGCGTGCCGGGCGGATACGCCTCCGACCTGGGCAGGTTCCTCGACGTCGCCTACAACGTGGAGTACGGGGCCGAGACCACCGACCAGTCGTCCCTCGCGCTGGTCCTGCTGCTCGGCTACCAGCCCAACCCCGGCCACTTCAACGTCTGGGGCCTGTCGGACGAGCGCTACCACATCGTCGGGGGCAACGACCAGCTCCCTCAGGCCATCGCCGCCTCGCTCCCCTCAGGCAGCGTGCGGACCGGATGGCGGCTGCTGGCCGTACGGGCCAATGCCGACGGCACGCAGACGCTCACCTTCGACGGCGGCAGGACGGTCACCGCCGACCACACCGTGCTCACCGTGCCGCTGCCGATCCTGCAGGGTCTCGACCTGTCGAGGGCGGGCTTCGACGCCAGGATGACCAACCTGCTGCGTGACGCCCGCATGGGCCACGTCACCAAGCTCAACATGCAGTTCTCCACCCGCCCCTGGCTCGGCACGGGACCGTGGGACGGGGTGTCGGCCGGCGACTGCTTCACCGACCAGCCGTGGCAGCAGTGCTGGGACACCACCAAGGCGCAGGCCGGCGCCACCGGCGTCCTCATCCAGTACGGCGGAGGCGCCGCCGCCCGCGCGCTCGACCCCTCCACGGCCTTCCCCACGCACACCGACCCCTACGTCCGAACCCTCGCCGGCTCGGTGCTCGACGGCATCGACACCGTCTTCCCCGGCACCAAGGCGCAGTGGAACGGCAGGGCCCAGCTGTCGGCCTGGCACAAGAACCCGCACGCGCTCGGCGCCTACTCCTACTGGCCCGTCGGCTACCTGCACAGGTACGCCGGGTACGAGGGCGTGCCCCAGGGCAACGTGCACATCGCGGGCGAGCACACCTCCTACGACTTCCAGGGCTTCATGAACGGCGGCGCCACCGAGGGGGAGCGCGCGGCCAACGAGGTGATCGCGAAACTCCGGTGATCACCCTTGCCTGCGGATTTCCGGTCGCGTAACCTACCGGGGTCGTATCACCGAGCCGTGGAGGCTGTTGACGTGAGGTTCTGAGGTCGCGGGCACCGCGCCGTTCCGCCCTGTCTCTGGGCACGTGCGCACCTGGACCTCGGGCGTCTTCGCGGTGGTTCCCGCCATGTCACAAAGTTTCGACTTTTCTGACGGGAGCCTTTCATGTCATTCTCCGTGGTGATCGACCATGTCTCGTACGGCTGGCCCGACGGGACCCAGGTGCTCGACGGCCTCGACGCCGCCTTCCCTGCCGGCCGTACCGGCCTGATCGGAGCCAACGGCTCGGGCAAGTCCACCCTGCTCAAACTCGTGGCGGGGGAGCTCACCCCCGCCACCGGCACGGTCAGCGTGGCCGGCAGGGTGGGCTACCTGCCGCAGAACCTGCCCATGCGCGCCGAGCTCACCGTCTCCGACCTGCTCGGCATCAGCGCGACCAGGGCCGCGCTGCACGCGATCGAGTCGGGCGACGTGCGCGAGGAGCACTTCACCACCGTCGGCGACGACTGGGACGTGGAGGAGCGCGCCCTCGGCGCGCTGTCCTCGCTCGGGCTCGACGGCATCGGCCTGGACCGCACGGTGGCGACCCTGTCGGGCGGCGAGGCCGTCATGGCGGGGCTGGCCGCGCAGTTCCTGCGCAGGCCCGACGTGCTGCTGCTCGACGAGCCCACCAACAACCTCGACCTGTCGGCCAGGCGGCGCCTCCACGCCGCCGTCGGCGCGTGGCAGGGCGTGCTGCTGGTGGTCAGTCACGACAGGGCGCTGCTCGAACAGGTCGACCAGATCGCCGAGCTGCGTGAGGGGAGCGTGCGCGTGTACGGCGGCAACCTGTCCGACTACGAACGCATGCTCGAAGCCGAACAGCAGACGGCCGAGCGCCTGGTCAGGACGGCGGAGGCGGACGTGCGCCGCCAGCGCCGCGAGCTGCTGGACGCCCGCACCAAGCTGGATCGCAGGGTGCGCTACGGCGCGAAGATGTACGCCAACAAGCGCGAACCGAAGATCATCATGCAGGCGCGCAAGCGCGAGGCCCAGGTGTCGGCGGGCAAGCACCGCATCATGCACACCGAGAAACTGGAGGAGGCGCGTGAGCGGCTGAGCGAGGCCGAACAGGCCGTGCGGGACGACGCCGAGATCCGCATCTCGCTGCCCGAGACCGAGGTGCCCGCGGGACGGATGGTCCTGTCGTTCGACCTGCGGGGCCTTACCGGCATGGAGCGCCTCGAGGTGCGAGGACCTGAGCGGATCGCCCTGCTCGGGCCCAACGGCTCGGGCAAGACCACGCTGCTCAGGGCCATCGTCGAGGCGGGCGCGCAGGTGCCGGTCGGTTACCTGCCGCAGCGGCTCGACCTGCTGGACGAGGCGCTGAGCGTGGTGGGCAACGTGCGGGCGCACGCCCCTACCGCCTCGCCCAACCAGGTGCGCGCCCGCCTGGCGCGCTTCCTGTTCAGGGGAGCGAGGGCCGAGCAGCCGGTGGGCACGCTGTCGGGCGGCGAGCGGTTCAGGGCGACGCTGGCGGCGCTGCTGTCGGCGGAGCCGCCGCCCCAGCTGCTCCTGCTGGACGAGCCGACCAACAACCTCGACCTGGCCAGCGTCAGACAGCTGTCGCAGGCGCTGGCCGCCTACCGGGGCGCGTTGATCGTGGCCAGCCACGATCTGCCGTTCCTCGAGGGGCTCGGGATCACCCGATGGCTCCAGCAGGATCGCGACAGTGGACTGACCGAACCGTAAATTGACGGCAGGGGATCAGCCGGGCGATAGTGTGGCAGATGGTTGCCCCCCGGTTGATCTCCTGCACGCTCGCCGTGGCGATGCTGGCGTTGACGGCCTGCACCTCCACTGTCCAGGGCCAGGGGGAGCCGACGCCATCGGGCGCCTCCCCCTCGACCGGCGAGGCCACCCCCGCCGCGCTCACCGCCGACGCCTACAGGCAAGCGCTGGGCGAGCATCGCGACGGCGTCCGCGAGGCGCTCTCCCAGGTGGCCTCGGCCAAGAGCATCAAGACGCTCGACGCCCGTGTGGAACGTGCCGAAGAGACCCTCCGCGGCGCTTCGGAGAGCCTGTCTGCCCTCGCGCCCCCCGTGGAGGCCAGAGTCCAGCACGAGGCGTACGTCGCCAGCCTGCGCGCTTTCACCACCGAGCTCGGCACCACCCTGGGCAGGGTGGGATCCATGACGGTCTGCACGGCGGGCGGCGTGTTCGCTGACCTGTCGGGCAAGCTGCAGATGCTCGACCAGACGGGAAAGGCGCTGCGGGCGCTCGGCGACTACCCGGCCGACGTCGTGCCGGTGAAGGTGGCGAAGAAGCAGAACAGGCGCCTGGCCAACGGCACGTTCCTGCGCAGCGGGCGGCGCGACGGGCGAGGCTCCCTGCAGATCGACAACGGCGCCTCCCGCGACGCGGTGGTCACCGTGCTGCGCGGCAAGGCCAAGGCGTTCAGCGTCTACCTGCGCAGGAAGTCGTCGTTCAAGGTGCGAGGGGTTCGCGACGGGACCTACGAGGTCTTCTTCACCCACGGGGCCGACTGGGACGGGCGCGCCTTCTCCCGTACCTGCAGTTTCGAGCAGTTCGAGAAGTCGGTGCGGTTCAGGACGACCTACACCTCCACCCAGATCAGATGGCACGACTGGCGCGTCACCCTCCACACGGTGAGCGGCGGCAACGCCCCCACCAAGACGGTCGACCCTGGAGCCTTCCCCGGCTGACCCTCCGGCGCGTGACATGGGAAGGGCCGCGGCCTCTGTCGAGGTCGCGGCCCTTTCACCAGGTCCTAGGAGGAGAACAGCATCCCGAGGAAGCTGTCCTTCTTGCGCCGGTGACCGTAGTGCCCGCCACCGTAGTGCGGAGCGGGCGCGCCCCAGGCGGGAGCCCCGTGCGCGGGAGCTCCGTGCGCGGGAGGCGCGGCGGGCGGGGTGTGGTACTGGGACTCCATGCGAGTCAGGGTCTCCAGCTCGCCGTAGTCCAGGAAGATCCCTCGGCAGTTCTCGCACTGCTCGATGTGGACCCCGTTGCGCTCATAAGTCCGCATGCTTCCGCGGCACTTGGGGCACTGCATCAGGTTGATCTCCTTGCCCTTGGGCGGGATTTTCCTCGGTCGTGCGTGCGCCACTATGTCAGCCCTGCCTGAGGCCGACAATCCTGCCGCACGACTGGATCAACGATTGCTCCACCTCGTCCAGTTCCCGCTCCTCGGCTTCGGCATGGCCGATCGCCACGGCGGCGAGCTGGACGGTCAGCGCCCTGGCGGGAAGGTCGAGCCGCGCCCACGGGTCGGCCGGATCGAGCGCGGGACCGCCCGAGGCCAGGTAGGAGTCGAGGAAGCGGCTCCAGAGCTCGGGTTCGAGCAGCCCCGCCGCGAACCAGGCGGCCGGTCTTGCCAGGTCCCAGGCGGGATCGCCGGTGCCCAGGTCGTCCACGTCGATCAGGAGCCACCTGTCGCCCCTTCTCACCAGCTGCCCCAGGTGCCAGTCGCCGTGGGTGAGCAGCCGGGGGACGGGCTCGGGCTCGGGGAGGGCGGCGTACGCCCGCCGTACCGTCCGCTGGGCGGCGCCGTGCCCCGGCATCGCCTCCACCGCCCGCACCATGCGCGCGGGCCCGGCGGCCTCGGGCAGCGGCGGCATCATCGTCAGCGGTACGGCGTGCAGGCGCGCCAGCAGCCGCGCGCCCTCCTCCCACGGAGCGGCGTCGGGGTCGTCACGGCCGACGGGCACGCCGGTGGGCCAGACGGTCACCGCCCTGTCGCCCACCGTGCGCACCTCGGGATCGAGCGAGGTCAGCAGCAGGCCGGTCAGCGCCGGAGCGTTCGCGGCCCTCAACCGCATCCGCAGGAGCTCGGGATCGTCGCGGACCGAGTGCGCCTTGACGACCACCTCGCCGCGGCGGACGACCACCACGTCGCTTCTGGTGGGATGGGTGACGGGCTCGCCTGTCCCGCCGTACGCGCCGGCCATGCGCGCCAGCTCTGCCTCGAGATCCACCCGCAAAGACTATGAGGTGATTCGGTGCCCATCTCCCCGGGTGCACAGGACGATCCGGCTTCGGGAGGGTGCGCTGCGGGTGGCTCCGCTTCGGGAGGGCGCGCTTCGGGTGGCTCTGCTTCTGGAGGCTCCGTCCGGCTGGTTCTGCTGTGTGGGTTGCCGGGCTCGGGTAAGACCACCTTGGCCAGGCGGTTGGCCGAGGAACTGCCCGCCGTACGGCTGTGCCCCGACGAGTGGCTGACGGAGCTGGGAATCGACCTGTTCGACGAGGAGGCGCGCGACCTTCTGGAGCGGCAGCTGTGGCGGCACGCTCTCGAGCTGCTCGCCCTCGGGACGAGCGTGATCCTCGAATACGGATTCTGGGGCAGGGTGGAGAGGGACGAGAAACGGCTCGGCGCGCGAACGCTCGGCGTCCCCGTCGAACTTCGCTACCTGGACGTGCCGATGGAGGAGCTGTGCCGCAGGGTCGAGGAGAGGTCCGCGGCAGGGGGCCGAGGCACGGTGGCGATCACCGAGGCCATGATGGCGGGGTACGCGGCCCTCTTCCAGGCTCCCGACGCGGACGAACTGTCCCTCTTCGACACCTGTGACCGGAATGGCGGACGTTGATTTGACGGGTGGCGGAGGCGTACATAGAGTTCACCAGTCCCACCCAGCCGGCGTTGGCCGTCGGCTGCCCTCCTCGGGCCGGTTCGACAGAAATCAAATGTCGAAGTAAGTTTGAGGGGTTGCCCCGGAGACGGGGCGTCGGAATTCCCGATGATTTCTCGGAAAGAGTCAATTTGACTCCGACCGGGGGAGCTGAAAGAATAAAGACATAACGAAGCGAGTGCCACCGGGCGGGTGACGGTGAATGCGTCCGTTTCTTGAGAACTCAACAGTGTGTTAAAAGCCAGTGCATGATGCACAACCCCGTCCATTGGACGGATTCCTTTGGT
>NZ_BAAATE010000027.1:0-123530 GCF_039533245.1 Nonomuraea recticatena
CAAACACAAACAGCATGGGGTGAACGTGCAACTGCTGGCCGATCCGGTGGGCCGGCTGGTGTGGGCCTCGCCGGCGCTACCGGGAGCGGTGCACGACATGAGTGCTGCTCGGACGGTCGGCCTGATCGACGCCCTGACCAGTGCCGGCGGCACGATCCGGACACCGTTCAAACGACATCGCCATCGGCCCGGGCTCTCCCGCAGCCAGCGAGACGTCAACCGCGCCCACGCCCGCATCCGCGCCATCGGCGAACGCGCCGTCGCGACCTTGAAGAGTTGGAAGGTGCTGACCAAGCTGCGCTGCTGCCCGCATCGAGCGACCGCAATCGTGCAGGCCATCCTCGTCCTGCAGCTCATCGAAGAGGGCCGCTACTCAGGATGAAAAGGGCTCAGTGTGTTCGCGTTCCTGGCCGAGCATCGCCAGGCATTGTTCCCGGCGGAGATGTTCGCGGACATGTACCCCTCGTCCAACGGGCGTCCCAGCATGCCGCCGCAGGTCCTGGCGGCTGCGGTGGTGTTGCAGACGTTGCACGGGCTGTCGGACGTCGACACCGTAGCGGAGTTGCGGTGCGATCTGCGGTGGAAGGCGGCCTGCGGGCTTGGGCTGCACGACACCGCCTTCGATCCGTCGCTGGTGACCTACTTCCGGCGGCGGCTGGCCCGCTCCAAACGGCCGAACCGGATCTTTGAGGCTGTTCGTGAGGTGATCGCGGCGACCGGGGTGCTCAAGGGCCGGCAGCGGCGGGCACTGGATTCCACGGTGCTGGATGACGCGGTGGCCACCCAGGACACCGTCACCCAGCTGATCGCCGCGATCCGGCGGGTGATGCGCCAGGTGCCCGGCGCCGCGCAGGTCGCCGCCGCCTGCTGCACCGCCCACGACTATGCCGATCCAGGCAAACCGCGCATCGCCTGGAACGACGAGCAAGCCCGGGCCGTGCTCGTCAATGCCCTCGTCACCGACGCCATCCGCCTGCTGGCCGGTCTGCCCGAGCAGCCGCTGGACGAGCAAGCCGCTACTGCGGTGGGCCTGCTGGCTCTGGTCGCCGGCCAAGACGTCGAACCGGCCGAGGACTCCGACGGCCGCGACGGGCGCTGGCGCATCGCTCAGCGCACCGTCCCCGACCGCGTGATCTCCACCGTCGATGCGGAATCGCGGCATGTGCACAAGACCCGCAGCCACCGCCAGGACGGCTTCAAAGCGCATCTGGCAGTCGAACCCGAGACCGGCCTGTTCACCGTGGTGGCGCTGCGGCCAGGATCCGGTGCCGCCCACCACGAAGCCGCTCTGGCCGCCGATCTGCTGGCCGAGGAAGACGACGCTGTCGAGGTCTTCGGCGATGCCGCCTACTCCACAGGAACCTGCCGCCAGACGCTGACCTCGGCAGGGCATCGTCTCGTGATCAAACCCGCCCCGTTACGGCCGGCCGTGCCCGGCGGGTTCGACCTGGACGACTTCGCCATCGACACCACCGCCGGCACCGTCACCTGCCCCGCCGGACACGCCGCCGCTTTCACCGGCAACACCGACAAGAAACGCGCCACCTTCGGCCGACTGTGTGAGGGCTGCCCGATGCGACACCGGTGCATCACGGCCAAGAACGGCCGCGTCGTGCGGAGCCGTCCGAACCACGACCTGCAGGCCGCCGCGCGCCGCCAAGCCGCCACCGACCTGGACTGGCAGGCCGGCTACCGCCGCTGGCGGCCACCCGTCGAACGCGCCGTCGCCTGGCTCGCCGCTCGCGGCAACCGGCGCTTACGCTACATCGGCACCATCAAGAACAACCCCTGGCTCCACACCCGCGCCGCCGCCCTCAACCCGCGCACCCTGATCAATCTCGGGCTCACCCGCACAGACAGCACCTGGACACTGACCTCAGAGCTCAGCTGACAACACAGGTCTCACACCAGAGCCACAGGCCGTCAGAACAAGATCTTCACTGGCCTTCTAGGCAACGGCCGCGGGACGAGTCCGCTCTTCGAATCGCGACGCCGAAGATCCCTAGACGACAACCCCGCACTATGCGAATATGTGTTCGATTAGCGAAGATCGTCAGCGGAGGCGAGTCCCGTAGTCATGTCGGAGTGCTCACCTCTCCTCTTCTCCTCCAGAACGGAGTGCCTGTGCGCCCATCAACCTCTGCCCATACTCCCGTGTCTCGCCGATTAGTTGCCTGGGCGGGGACCCTGCTCCTGACGGCTGTCCTGCTCGTCACTCAGGCGCCCACCGCCGCGGCCGGCGCGACCGCCGCGACCGTCATCGACCTCGGCGTCGCCGCCGACAGGGGCGGCGACGTGGTGGGGCACAACGGGAAGATCTTCGTCGCCGCCGACGATCGGATCGTGGTCACCAAAAGCGACGGCGCGCTCATCGACACGATCAGCGGTCTGTCCGGTGCCGTGGCCCTGTCCGTGGCGGACAACGGCAGGAAGGTGTACGCGGCGCTGCGCGATTCGCATGAAGTGATCGAGATCGACATCACCACGCTCGCCATCACCAAGCGGGTCGGCCTCACCGCCTACCCGTGCCCGTCCACGCTGGCCCAGTCGTACGAGCGGCTGTGGGTCGGCTACGGGTGCGGACAGGCGGGAGAAGGAGGCGTCGTCGCCCTAGAGATGTGGAGGTCGACACCCGCCCTCGTCCCTGTCGGGTCTGGCGCAACGCAGCCTCCGCTGGTCGCCGTCGCCGGGAGCACGCTGGTGGCGGGAGAGCCGGGAGCCGACCCCACCTCGATCAGCGTGTATGACGTCAGCACCGCTCAGGCCACCCCGCGCGGTGAGATCCGCGCCGACACGTCCCTGCGGGACCTCGCCCTCGCCGACTACGGGTCAGCGGCGCTGTCGGCGCTGGCCGACACCCACCGGTTCGACGCCTGGGACACGACGACCAACGCCAAGACACGCGCATACGACAGCGGCGAGCTGAGCGAGCACGGCCTCCCCACCGCCGTCGCGGCCAGCCCGAACGGCGCCTACGTCGTGGGCGGCTGGAACTCCTCCGCGGGCGACGCGGCGGAGCTCGTGGTGTACGACCCCGCCACGGCGGAGGTGATCTACTCGGCCGACCACCAGGGGAAGACGCTGGTGGCAGGCAGCATCGCCTTCTACGGCGTACTCACCTATGCGGTGCTGAAGGAGCCCGACACCGGGCGGATGCACCTGTGGCGGCTGCCGCATTCGCCTTACCATGCCTCCACCCTGACCATGACAGCTCCCTTCGAGGCGACCGCGCTCAAGCAGCTGACCTTCAGCGGGCGGCTCACGCTGAGCACCGGCGCGCTGCCCGGCGTGCAGACCCTGGAGCTGTACCGCTGGCTCCCCGACGGCACCTCCCGGCCCTTCCAGGAGATCACCACGGCAGCGGACGGGACGTATCAATTCACCGACGCCCCGCCGTCCACGGGAGCGTTCAAGTATCAGGTGTACTGGCCGGGCAACTCATGGTTTCGGGGTAGCGGCTCCTCGGTGACCGTCACGATGGCCAAGTATCAGCCGACCCTCACCGTGACCGGACTGGCGACCGGCAACGTCGGCGAGCGACTCGAATTCAACGGAACCTTCGGCGCCGACGGCATCACCTTCCCGCAGACGATTATCACCGTCTCTCGCAAGGTCGTCAGCCCGGACGGCACCGGCACCTCGACGGGCCTGGTGAAGTTGGCCCCCGCCGCCGACGGGTCGTTCAGCTTCTCCGATACGCCGACCACGGCCGGCGAACACACGTACATCGTCAAGTTGTTCGGCAACTCGACCATCGAGCCAGCGAGCACCACCCACGTGGTCACCGTCCTCCAGCCGCCCGCGTAGCATCCCGACGCCCGGGTGACGGCGACCCGACTCGCCGTCACCCGCGTCTCCCGTCCCACCGCGAAGGACTGACAGAGGCTCCCGACGACCGGCAGAGCGATCGCTTGCCCGCGTCCGGTGCCGAGTTCCAAAGTCTCCTGACGCGATCGGCCAAGGCCTGCCCGCACGATCCACACCCACATCCACATTTACCACCTCGCATGCCCACCGCATGCGGCCAGCGTGACGGCGTGCGCGAGCGCTTGTCCGGCGTGCTGGTGCAGCACCATCCCCGCCGTCCTGGCTTGGCGACGTACCGCGCAACGGGCCGAGCGGGGGATCAGCGTGCGTGGCGGCGCCGTCGTCCTCGCCAAGGTGACTGGCCCGGTGTGACAGCCTCGCTGGTCGACCCGCCGAGGCCTTCAGTAGCGGCGTTGCCCTGGCCAACTCGTGACCCGTCGCTCGCCTCGCCGCAGCCCAGCGCTCGGACGACTGCGACCCCGAACTCCGCAACCCGACCAGCTTTGCCCGGCGTCCGCCCGTGCTTGTCGCCGACCGACCCCTGACCGGCGCCTGCCTGGCCGTCATCGACTCCTTCAGAGGGATCGGCCGGATGCTGCGTGTCTGGACGCCGGCCACCGTGCCGGCCTCTGCGGCCGCCACCAGAGGCCAGACCGGCTCCGATGTGCTGGTCGCCCCCCGGGCCACTGAAGTCGCCGCTCCTTGGGCGGCCGGTAAGAATCGCGCCACACAGCCCAAACGAGTGGCATCGCCCCAGATCACGGTGTGCGACTGCGCCACCCGTGCCCGCCCCTCTTCCCCAAAGGGACCTGTGCCGGATAGTGGTCAGCGCGGATGCGGGGGATGCGTGCGCTCAGCGTCCTTGTGGCCGGGGGTCGGCGGTCAGAGTGAGGCTGCCCGGCAGGGCGACGATGGGGTCGTGGAAGCGGGCGGCGAGCTCTGGCACGCACGGCGGGTCCCCCGCTTCGGCCGCCCACCCGTTGACCGCGACCCGCCACGCAGCCACGAGCATGTCGCCCGCCAGCCGGGTCCGCGGATCGTCCGGCAGATCGAGCTGCCGGTGGAGGAGCTCCACCACGGACCTCATGGTGGATTCGCAGAAGTGCAGGTTGTGCGCGTCCATCGAGGGCGTCTCCTGCGACAGGCGGTAGCTCAGTACGGCCCGCCCCGCCCACGCCTCGTCGGCCACCCGCTCCAGCGTGTGGGGCTCAAGAACACGATTCGTCGCCAGCGCCGGGGTTCATCGCCTGGTCGGGCCGGGCGCTCCTGGGACAGCGGGCGACTGGTGTTCGGGTTGCCTGGGATCATCTTTCGTGCTCTTGTCCACGGTGTACGCCGTCACTCGACGTCTGCTGTCCCTGCCCGCGCTGTTGTTTCGCAGTGACGTCTCCAAGGAGGCGGAATTGCTGGTGCTCAGGCACGAGAACGCGGTTCTGCGCCGTCAGGTCCCACGGGTGCGCTATGAGCCGGCCGATCGCCTGTGGTTGGCGGCGCACCTGCTTGGTGTCACCGCCAACCCCACGGGCGAATGGACCACCCAGGTTGCCCGCAACTTCCTCATGGACACCGACCTGACGAACATCAAGTTCCTGATCCGCGACCGTGCCGGCCAGTTCACCGATGCCTTCGACACGGTCTTCGCCGACGCGGGCCTGCGCGTCCTCAGGAGCCCGCCACAAGCCCCGAAAGCCAACGCACACTGCGAAAGAATCATCGGCACCCTACGTCGCGAACTCCTCGACCGCACGCTCATCCTCAATGAGCGACACCTACACCGAATCCTCACCCGATACCTGGAGCACTACAACACCGCCCGACCCCACCGCGGCCTCGGCCAGCTAAGCCCCTCTCAAGCTGAAACCGGACAGCCATCGCCAGTCGACCTGGCAAGCCATCGGGTCCACCGCAGGCCCATACTCGGCGGTCTCGTCAACGAGTACCAGATCGCCAGCTAACGCTACCAAGAATCCGCAGGTCAGACATCGGATCCTATTTTTGAGCCCCACAAGTTCTTCGACGGTGAGTCCGAGGCGATCAGCTACCCCCGCAGGCTTGTCGATCCGCAGGACCCCCGTCTCGGTCTTGCTTCGTCCGAGGATCACCCGTCGGCCAAGCCCGCAGTCCTTCACGATGAGCAACGCGGCTTCGTACTCCACCGTGTCGCCGGCAGCAGACGATGCTTTTCTGACGGCCCAAAGGCGCCGCTCGTGGGACTGTAAGAAGAACGGCTCTGTCTCGTAATCGGTGGTGGCGCTGAGTGATCACCTGCCAGCCTGAGCCGTGCTGAAGATCAACGATCTAGTGGGCGTGGTGTTCTCGGGGCTGTCTGACCTGGTCATCGAGGATGTAGTGGACGAGACCGACCTCATTCGGGTCTTGGCCCGCACTCGCGATGAGCCTGTGCCATGCCCGGTGTGCGGGGTGCTGACCGACCGTGTGCACGCCTTCTGCGGCCGGACAGTCACGGACGTCCCGGTCGACGGGCGGAGGGTAGTGGTGTCGGTGAGAGTACGGCGCCTGGTCTGCCCCGCGCTGGGATGCCCACGGCAACGTTCCGTGAACAGGTGCCGGGGCTGCTGGAGCGCTACCAGCGGCGCACCAGGAGGCTCACAAGCCAGCTGGGAGCGGTGGTGAGAGAGCTCGCGGGCCGGGCGGGCGCTCGTCTCTCACAGGCGCTGGACGTCGCGGTGTCCAGGTCCACGGCGCTGCGGCTGCTCATGCGATTGCCGCTGCCGCCACCGCGGATCCCCCGGGTGCTCGGGGTCGATGACTTCGCTCTCAAGCGCCGCCACCGGTACGCCACCATTCTCACCGACGCCGAGACCGGCGAGCGCATCGACGTTCTCCCAGGCCGTGGCGCCGATGCCCTTGAGGCGTGGCTGCGTACCCATCCCGGAGTGGAGATCGTCTGCCGGGACGGGTCAGGTGCCTACGGCGAGGCGATACGGAGAGCGTTGCCCGACGCGACGCAGGTCAGCGACAGGTGGCACGTGTGGAAAAACCTCTGCGACAAGACCCTCGCCGAGATCCGCTCCCACAGCTCCTGCTGGGCCACGGTCAACCCGGCCCGGCCCGCCGGTGTCCGGGAGCAGACCACCCGGGAACGCTGGCAGCAGATCCATCACCTGCTGGACAAGGGCGTTGGCCTGCTGGAATGCGCACGCCGCCTCAATCTGTCCCGGAACACCGTCAAACGCTACGCCCGCACCCGTGAGCCCGAGGCCCTGCGCCGCGCTCCACGCTACCGGCCCACCCTCGTCGATCCTTACCGCGATCACCTGCGGGAGCGGCGCGCCGCCGATCCAGCCGTCCCGGCCCTCCAACTGTTCTGTGAGATCAAGGAACTCGGTTACACGGGCAGCCTCAATCTGCTCTACCGCTACATCACCCAAGGGCGAGCCGAGGGCGATCGGCCCGTCATCACACCACGGCGTCTCGCTCGGCTCCTGCTCACCCGCCCCGACAAGCTGCGTGAGGCCGACACCAAGCTGCTGGAGGAACTCGCGGCTACTTGCCCCGAACTGGCCCAGCTCGTTCGCCTGGTCCGTGCCTTCGCTGAACTCCTCCTCCCGGCCGAAGGCAACGACGCCAAGCTCGCTGCCTGGCTCACCGACGCCCGGGCCGCTAACCTGCCCCACCTGCACGGCTTCGCCAACGGCCTCGAACTCGACCGCGAAGCTGTGAACGCCGGCATCACCTTGCCGCATCACAACGGCCGAACCGAAGGCGTCAACACGCGAACGAAGAGAATCATGCGGCAGATGCACGGCCGGGCTGGGTTCGACCTCCTGCGCCACCGCGTCCTGCTGCAGTGAAGATCACCCAGCGCCACCACCGATTACGAGACAGAGCCGTTAACTGGACAGACCCCTCCGTCCTAACCGGATGCGTCCTGAGGCACCCCGAGCAGGACCAGGTACTGGCCGACGTGTGCTCGGGGCCGCTAATCGGTCAGGCCGACCTTGCCGCTGCTGGCGTGCTCCCGGTCCCGGAATCAGCGACGAGGCCGCCGAAGCCAACGCAAGATGGTGCCTGGCCTCTTCCTGACATCTGATCTTAATCCGCGGGTCCGGGATTCGAGTCTGTTGCGTACCGGCTCTGCTCAGACCCGAACCCCGTCTGTGGGATCGGGACTGAACTGTGCTAGCGCCGAGACGAGGCTGGCTGGGGCGAGTGACACGGATGGTGGCTCAGCAGGGGTGCAACAGGCCGGGTAGCCCGGCATTTGAGCCGCATGTCGGCGGCTGTTGCTGCCGGGAACTGCGAGATATGCAATTGCCCGAACGACGTCATGTCTTCCTGATGCGCCCGTCTTGCAGATGAGGAGGAGGGCAAGATGGGTGAGCCGGTGGTGTACAAACGGTGTGGTTGCTCAGCTCAGGACAGGGCGTGCCCCGACCTGGCTGACGAAAGTCACGGTTTGTGGTACTTCGCGATCCAGGTGCTGGGCCCAAACGGACGTAAGGAGCGGGTGCGGCGAGGCGGCTTCCAGACAGCGGGGCACGCCACGCAAGCTGCCCACGAACTCGCTGCCGCCGATAGTCCTGGTGCGGTGAGCGCAGCGTGCACCATGGCGCAGTGGCTGCGCCGCTGGCTGACCACCCTTCAACCTGTCCGCGAACGTACAAGGCAGGGTTATGCCGATCATGTGCGGATCCACCTGATCCCGGGGTTGGGTCGGATCTCGCTCGCGGAGCTGGCACCAGTCGATCTACGGCGCTTCTTCGCCGACCTAGCTCAGCGGCGTAATCGGTACGGCAAGGCACTGTCGCCGTCCACCGTGCAGAGGATCCACGCCACCTTGCGGGCCGCACTCAACGAGGCGATCCGCGAAGGTCTGATCGACACGAATCCGGCACGCCGGTTGCGTCTGCCGCCCACCCGGCGTCCCCATGCCCAGGTCTGGACCCGGAGCCGGGTAGCGGTGTGGCGGGCCACGGGACAGCGTCCAGCGGTGACAGTGTGGACGACCGAACACCTGACGGCGTTCCTGGACTACGTCCGCGAGGACATGTTGTACCCGCTGTGGTGGCTGGCCGCGCTGCGCGGTCTGCGCCGCGGCGAGCTCGCCGGCCTGCGGTGGGTGGACATCAGCCTGGAGACCCGCGAACTCACCGTCGTCCAGCAGCTCATCCACGTCAACGGCCGGCTACAAGTCGTCCCGCCCAAAAGCGAGGCCAGCCAGCGCACGATCGCCCTGGACGCCGAAACGATGCGTCTCATGCGCTGCCATCAACAACGCCAGCGTCTGAGCGGGCTCGATGCCGCGGGCTGGGTGTTCACTCGCGAAGACGGTCAGCCGATCCGACCGGACTACTTGACCTACCGGTTCCGCAGGCTCGTGACCGCCAGCGGACTGCTTCCAGTACGGCTACATGACCTGCGCCACGGCGCCGCCTCCACAGCGTTGGCCGCGCATGTGGACCTGCGGACGGTCCAGGGCCAGCTCGGGCACGCCAGCATCGTGCTGACCTCCGACACCTACGCCTCGGTGCTGCCCGAACTCCATCACGAGGCGGCCGAGGCAACGGCACGCCTGGTAATGACCACAGCGCGGAGAACAGGTCACAGGCTACGGAAGCGGACGATTCAACTCCGGCGTCGCCCAACGACCCGCCCGCCCCGATAGGTGTTTTGTCGGGAAACGTTCGCGGTGTCGGTTTGTCCCAGGCGTGACCCAAGTATGACCCACCTCTTGATTCTTTGACCAAGGGGTGGGTGAATCTGCAGGTCAGAGTGGTAGGGCGCCCGGGGCTCGAACCCGGAACCTACGGATTAAAAGTGGATCTAGCCATTAGCGGCGAGATGTTTCGTGACCTGCGGTCCGCCCCGCTGGTGATCGGTTAGCCGAGCAGCGATTCCGCGCATATTCCGGATCTTCGTGGAGCGGCGTGGCTTACACGTAGGGGTAGAGATGCTCTGTTGAGCCGACCAGGGCAGTTTGTCCGTAACCGGCACGTGGCAAGTGAACGCCTGTGGCTCGTTCCGCGAGGGCCAGGGCGGCTGAGGTGGGCTCATTGATTCCTGGCTCGTCGCCGTCGATGGCCATCCCCAACTCAACGACGTCGGCCGCGAGGCGGTCTGGATCGGTGCCCTCACGATAGCGGTAGCTGTACAGGCCGAAGGTAGTGATCAGGCGGCCGTCCTCGTAATAGGCGAAGTCAGCTCTATTGATCGTTACGTGTACGGCTGCAGCGGATGAACCCTCAGACAGGATGTCGGATTCGTTGTGGACAATGCCTCCCCAGCCTTGTTCGATCAGGACTGTTCCGCCACGTGCTGAACATGCTGCGACGCCGAATCCCTCTCCGACCAAAGGACTGCCGGGGATGACGTTGATCCGTTGCAAGGCTTCTTCGGGGGACAGATCCCGTACGAAGCTGACGCAGAGCCAGGTCTCTCCCACGCCATCTGTGAACTCCTGATAGAGCCACTCGTAGGTCGCCGCCGTAGCCTTACTCATGGACGTGAGCCTCTCATAGCTGGGCAATCTCGACGATCTTTCCAGACGTGCACGACAAACTCGCCCGGGATCTGCCCCGACTTCACCTGTCTGATCGTCCCGTCACCGTCGTCCCACCCGTCAGGGAAGCGGGCCGGGGGCCAGAGGTGAAGGTGGAGCTCCCCACTGGAAGAACGACCTTCACCTCTGGCCCCTGGGCTGCTGGGCATGTCCTGGGGCGATGGTGACGGGACGATCAGGCTTCCACCTCAGCCACTGACAGCCTGCCGCTCGTCGCGATCATCCTTGATCTCGAGGCCCCCGCCGGAGGCATCAGGTTGAAGCTGTATCGGCTGAGAACCGAGAGGGTAGAGCGGCCGACGTCAATGCGAAGCCCTCGGAAGGGCCGCGTAGCGGTTGGGTCTGGCGGAATGCTCGACCTGACCGTGATTGCCGTTGGATCTGGACGGTGTATCTCCGTCAGCGCGGCCCGAGCACGGGCGCGCGCGAGAACGGCCCCCAGGCCGCACGCGCAGCGTGCGGCCCGCAAGCTCGGGCCGCGTGGCGGCGCGGAGCGCCGCCCTTGATTACTATGAGCTCAATTCGGCAAGTTCGCTGAGTGCGCGTTTCCACGGGTAGGTGTCGAACTGCTCCCCGCCCGTGCTCGGTGCGTGTGGCTCGAACTGGCCGGGGCCGAACAGGACGCGCACTCCTTCGGCGCGTAGGTCTTCGACGCTGCGCAGGAACGGGGCTCGCGAGGCACGTGCGCTGTTCACGAACGGCAGGACTACGACCGGGATACCCAGACCTGGCGCCTCCGATAGCAGACCAAGAGCGTAGGTGTCGGCGATGCCTTGGGCGAACTTGTTGATCGTGTTGTACGTGGCGGGGGCCACGATGATGGCGTCGGCTCGGGGCGACTTGGGCTCGGACGGCTTGCGGTACTGGCTGCGTATAGGACGGCCGGTCTGCTGCTCCAGCTCTGGCGCGTCGATGAAGTCGAGTGCCGGTGGGGTGGCGATGATCTGGACAGTCCATCCGTCGTCCTGAGCCAGGGCGACGAGGCGGCCGACATCTGCGGCCGGTCCGGCGGCGCACACGATGATGTACAGGACCTTGCCAGGCTGGGTCACGCGATGACTCCCACAGATTCGGCGTACTCACGAGCTTCGCGCCGCACACTGATGGGCGCTGTGGCCAGAATGTCACGGACCAACCGCAATGCCGCTTCCCGCCCTGAGACCTCCTCGGGCGCGATCTCTCCAGCGGCGCGCAGGATGTGCAACGCCTGCTCGTGCTTGCCGCACATCAGAAAGGCGCTGGCGGTGTCGAGGAGAAGCGTGGCCTTGCGCTCGTTGATCGGTAGCTTGTCGATCTCCACGTGTCGTGCGTGCTCGATCGCGGTTCCCGCGTCGCCCAGTCGCAGCGCGATGTTGACGCGGTGGCACAGCACGTTGTTCGGCCCGAAAGCGGTCCACATGTGGTTGCCGTCGTGTCCGAGTCGAGTGCCTGCCTGTGCGGCCTCGTCGAGAAGTTCGGCGATGTTGTGCCGATCGCCGCTCTGTGCTGCGGCGACCGCTCCACGGAGCAAGAGCGACCCGTAGATGGACAGGTCGTCGGGTGATGGGTCACTCATGTCGGCGTCCATGCGTACGGCTGCCGCACGTGTCGCTTCGGTGGCTGCCCGGTGGTGCCCGCCGTCCATCAGAGCGTGGGTGATGATGCGAGAGCTCGACCCGATCATGAGTGGGCTTCCGCTGGCATGCGCGGCTTGAATGCTGCGGTCTGCGGCGAGCCAGGCGAGGCCCTTGTCGTCTTGCTTGAGCAGGATGGAGGCGGCCACGTGATGGGCCTCGGCTGACAGGGCATGAGCCTGCAGCTGGGCGTCGCCGTCCGACTGGGCGCAAGCGACGCGGAGACTGCGGAGAAGCGCGGGCAGAGCCTCGGTGACCTGCGCATATCGGCAGGCTTGATAGTTCTGCTTCGCCGCCACGACAGCAGCGGAAAGGGATTTCAAGTCAACCGGCCCGTTCATGGGCGTGGAGTAGTCGGTCAGAACGGTAGCCAGCTTTTCGATATGGCGGCTGGTGTCCAGCGGCTTTTCCGGCTGCCCCAGGACGGCGCTGAACAAAGCGGCCCCTGTCAAGCCGACGAATTCACGGCGTCGCACGCTGTCATTCTCCTCACGATTGGCGAGGTTGACCGTAAACGAGCTGCTGCGCCGAGTCGGAACAAAACCCAGGTCTTCGGGCTTCAGTCCGGTGACCTCGGCGATCGCCTGGCGGTACGGCTCGCGAGGCCACCTGACCTCGCCGGCCTCCCAACGCCTGATGCGCTCCTCGTCGCAGGCCAGCTTGTGTTTGACCCCGCTCGCGCTGAGGATGACCATTTTTGCCATTTCGGCTCGGGTCAAACGCGCGTTCTCTCGCCATGCGCGGAGTTGAACGTTGGGCGTCGCCTCTGCCATATCCAACCTGCTTTCCGAGGGGGGCGAAAAGGGGCTAAGAGGGGGGCCGCTCGGGGGTCCTGCATATCTCTGTTTGCCGGTGGACTTGCCATCAATCAACCACGGTACGTCAAGCGGCCTCCCGCCACAGGGAACGCCGGATGGACGAGGAGATGGCGACGGTGATCCGGCCAGACGAGATGAGCGAGACACGCCCTTGCCCTTCGTGTCGGGGCGTCGGGTCCAAGCTGCGCATTTCGCGTCGTGCGCTGCTCGTGGCGCAGGACGGTACGGATCAAGAGATGGGTGGGGAGCGGGCGTGTCTCGACTGCCTCGGAGACGGCCGGGCCGAAGGGAGCGGAACGTGAATTCGATCATGGCCATGGCGATGGGTGATCTGGCGAAGCAGGACGAGACGAACAAGCTCGTTCGACTGCGGGACCACCTCATCGATCACGGCATCAATGCCGAGCTGCGAGACGGCAACAGTGCCCTGCTGGTGCACACGCCCGAGCCGGGACTGCCGGTGATGGTCTTCGTCGGATACGGCGGCCTGTACTACTCGTGGCAGAACGCCAACAAGCGCTACAGGGCCGATGACCCGAAAGGCGCGGCCATGGCTCTGGCCGACCACATCAAGAGCCACTAGGACGGGCGCGGCGAGGCGGTGTTGAGCCGCAGGGAGGGGTTCCTGCGATGTTCCGGGTGCCCGCCTCGTCGCGCCTCCTTCTCCCCGGTAGGCAGGCCGTGGCCCATCCCACGCCTGTACGGCGGTGCCTCGTCGTCTGCCTACCGGGGTTTCTTGCTCTGGCGAGGACGCCACATGGACATGCGCATCGGAGCGGGCTACGCTCGCACTTGGTAAAACAACCTGTTGGGTGCAGGACGGTCATGATGTCACTAGAGTCCGTGCCGCCGAAGTATGCGCAGCTCGTGCAGACCCTTCAACGGCGTATCGAGTCGGGGGAGTACCCTCCGGGCTCCCTCCTTCCCAGCGAGAACCAGCTGATCCAAGAGTTCGGCGTCTCGCGTCCCACCGTGGTCGCCGCTCTGCGCATGATGCGCGAGCAAGGCTGGATCGACTCCCAGCAGGGCAAGGGCCGCTTCGTGCGGGGCCGTCCGGCGATGGACTCGGTCGAATCCAACCGCCCCGGCCAGGCGTACCTCACCACTCCCGAGGCCGACACTCCCGGCGAGGTGCTCGAAGCGGGCGCGGTGGCCGTGCCGAACCGGATCGGCGCCTTGCTCGACGTGCCGCAGAAGGCCAAGGCGTTCCTGCGGCGGCGGCTGATCGCCCGTGACGGCGGGCCGACTGAGCTGGTGTCGCTGTGGCTGCCTCTGGAGCTGTCCGAAGGGACCGACCTGACCAGCGGGGAGCCGCTCACGCAGGGGTTGCGCGAGCATCTCAAAGCGCGTAAGGGTGTCCGCTTCGATCATGTCGTGGAGCAGATCACCGCGCGCATGCCGTCGGCGGATGAGGCCAGGAAGCTCGCCATGCCGAAGAACACGCCGCTGCTGGCGGTCTTCGGGGCGGTCCGGGATGCGGCCGGCCGGCCTCTCGTCGTGGTGGAAATTCTCCTCCCGGCCGACCGTCACGAGTTGGAAGACGCCTACGCGCTCACCTCATAATCGGCGCCATGAAACATGTCCGCATCGAGCCCGATGAGTTCGGCTTCAGCCTGGACCCTCAGCCATATCTTGAGGTGCTCCCCGGCCTGGCCGGCGGGATGCCTGCCGGTGCCCGGGAGTTCGCTACGGAGCCAGGTCACTACGACTTCAGTAAGTCTCGCTGTGTCAAGGATCTGGCGCTTGAGGGGATCGAGTTCGGCGAGAGTGATTCCCTGACTCTTCGCTTCCGCCACAACTGCTGGAAGCACGAAGAGGATTTGATCATTGGCTATATCGGAGTAACCGACTATCACGTAAGCGTGGAACTGGATGGCGGGCGGTCCCGCCTGCTCCTCGACGAAGTCCTTCCCGATAGCGGCGGTTGCCGTCATGAACTGGTCTTCCGGGACGGCACGATCGCGATCACTTGTGGTGACCTCGTTGCAACCTGGATCGACGCGGAGTGCCCGGACAAATAGCTCACCGGATGTGGCAACAAGGGTAGAGAGCCGTCACTCTCACCTAGGCACTTGACCTAGCAAGTTTGCCCGCCGTACTCTCAGAGCATAATCACTTGACAGGTTAAGTGCCTGTCTCTCAAGAGAGGAGCCGTCATGGCTCTGCAAGGTCCCATCCCCGTCACCTTCCCCATGGTGTTCCCGCACGGCTGCTACATCGTCGGCGAGGTCGAGCCCGTCAAGGACTTCGACGCCTCGACCAACGGCCGGTTCGTGCAGGCCCGCGACAAGCAGACCGGAGAGCTGGTCTGGCAGGTCGCGGTCATGGACGGTGACCCGACCCTCAAGCCCGCTCAGAAGACGGTCGCGGTCAAGATCCTCAGTCCTGTGCAGCCGGTGCCTCCCGCGCCGATGCCGGGACTGCCGTTCACCCCCGTCCAGTTCGACGGGCTCTCGGTCACGCCGTACGTCAACGGCAACGGCCGCCTGGCCTTCTCCATCAAGGTCCGCGAGATGCACGCCCCCCGCCACGCCGCCCCGAGCAAGGCCCAGGCCGGAAAGGACGCCGCTTAGTGACGCGCCGCCGTACCCCTCGAACCAGCGTGATCCGCCTGACCACCGGCCAGGCCGCGCGCACCCTCCGCCACCCCTACTCCCTGCACCCGCCCGTCCTGGCGCTCGACTTCGGCGCCACCTCGGTCCTGATCACCACAAGCGGACCGGTCACGGTGGACGACCTGAAGTTCGCCCGCCAACTCGCCCGCGAGGCCGCGCACTTCGTCCTCACGCTGGAGCGCCACTTCAGCCTGAGCCACTGTGAGCACCGGCACGCCGACCAGGCCACGGCCACCACCGGCAAGGCGGCCTGACAGCAAGCGGGGCCGCTGGAAGCGGCAACTTCCGGCGGCCCCTGGTTCTCCCACGACTTCCGCATCACGAGAGGTTCCAAGCTTATGTTCAAGCGGCTGCCCGGTGACGAGGCCCGCAACCTCGTCACCACCACGCCGGACACGGCCGTCGTCTTCCAACCGGCCGTGCTCAAAACCCCCGCCATCCTGACCATCCTCATCTACCTGTGGCGCGTCCTCGTCGCCCTCGTCCGTACCGTCTGGCGTCACCCGGTCGCGGTCGCCATCCCGCTCGCCCTGGGTGCCGTCTGGTACTTCTACGGCTGGCCGCTCGCCGCGAGCGTCTTCGGGTTTGTCGTCCTGGCTCTGACCGCCTGGGCGTTCGTCGATCGCGCCTCCTTCGCCCGTCTGGTCGGCTGGCGGCTGCTGGCCTGGTGGCGGCTCGTGTGGATCTACCGGCGTCACTGGCAGTCGGTCACCTTCGTCTCCGGGCTGGCCAAACGCATCAACGGCCGCGACTACCTGCCCTACCTGGTCCGCGTCCGCTGCGACGACTGGGCCGACCTGGTCACCGTCCGCATGCTCAAAGGCCAGGCGGTCAAGGACTGGACCGACCGCCTCGACAACCTGGCCCAGGGCTTCGGCGCCACCTCCTGCCGGGTGGCGCTGATCAGGGGCGGACGGCTACTGCTGACCTTCCCTCGCCGCGACCCGCTGGCCGCTCCCATCCCGGCGCTCCCGATCCCGGACGAGCCCACGGTGGGACCCGTGGAGATCGGCAAGCTGGAGGACGGGAAGCCGCTGCGCCTGAAAGTGCTCGGCACCCACGTCCTGATCGCAGGTGCCACCGGGGCGGGCAAGGGCTCGTTCCTCTGGGACACCATCCGCGGGCTGCTGGCGGCCATGCGGGCGGGCCTGGTGGAGATCTGGGCGCTCGACCCGAAGCTGATGGAGCTGTCCTTCGGCCACGAGTTGTTCACCCGCTACGCCGCTCACCCCGGCGACTGCGCCGACCTGTTAGAGGACGCGGTCGGCGTCATGCAGAAACGCGCGGCCCGCTTCGCCGGCCAGCAGCGCAACCACACCCCCACCACAGAGGACCCGTTCGTCCTGGTGCTCGTCGACGAGGTCGCGTTCCTGACCGCCTACCAACCCGACAAGCAACTACGGCAGCGCATCTCCGCCGCGCTGGCCACCCTCGCCACCCAGGGCCGTTCGGTCGGGGTCGGCGTCATGGCGGCCTTGCAGGACCCCCGCAAGGAGGTGATGAACATCCGCAACCTGTTCCCCGACAAGATCGCACTCCGGCTCGACGAATCCGAGCAAGTGGACATGGTCCTCGGCGACGGCGCCCGTGATCGCGGCGCCCTGGCCGACCACATCTCACCCGTCCCCGAACTCGGCGCCGGTGTGGCCTACATGCGGCTCGAAACGAGCCCCGAACCCGTCCGCGTTCGGGCGGCCTACGTCTCGGATGCCGACATCCGCGCCATGGTCGCCGAGTACGGGGAGGCTGCATGACAGATCGCTTCCTGCCTCGAGCAGTACGACTGGCCATGCCCCAGGCCCGCGAGGTCCTCGTCGAGGTCGCCAAGCTGCACGGCGTGTGCATCCGGCCCGTCCCGCTCAAGCGGCTGGACACCCACACCGGTCAGTGGGAGATCATCGACGTCCCCTTCGGCGCGACGATGGACAGCAAGTGCCCGCCGTGCGCCAAGCGCAACAAGCAGCTGCGGATGGCCCAGTGCCGCGAGGGCTGGCACCTCGACGAGGAACCCGCCATCACTCCCGACCCGGCCACCGAGGAGCAACGCTGGCTGGTCGAGTTCCGCGCCGACATCCAAGCCCAACGCGATCAGGCCGACCGCCTCGGCCAGGACACCACCGACCTGGACGCCGTGATCGTCGGCCTGGACGAGGAGATCAACGAGGCGGGCATGCGCGGCAACGTCCTGGGCCGCACCGCTCCGAAGCGCTCCCGCTCGACCCGACGGCGTCAGGACGCCCCAGAGCTGCCCAAGCGCACGATGACCAACACCACCCTCGGTCGCACCTTCACCGGCTCGGACGGGAAGGTCTACCGGCCGTCTCTGTTTGTCACTCTCACCCTGCCGTCCTACGGCAAGGTCATGAACGGCATCCCCGTCGATACCGAGAGCTACGACTACACGCGGGCCGCTCGTGACGCGCTGCACTTCTCCAAGCTGATCGACCGGTTCGTGCAGAACCTGCGCCGCGTGGCGGGCTACGACGTGCAGTACTTCGCCAGCGTCGAACCACAAAAGCGGCTCGCCCCGCACCTGCACATGGCCATCCGGGGCACCCTCCCACGCGCGGAGGTCAAGCAGATCGCCGCCGCGACCTATCACCAGGTGTGGTGGCCCCAGATCGACACGGTGAAGTTCGAGGGCGATCACCTGCCGGTCTGGGACGAGGAAGTCGGCTACCTCGACCCGGCAACCGGCGAGGTCCTGCCCACCTGGGATGAGGCCCTCGACCAGCTCGACGCCGATGAGGACGCCCAACCGGCGCATGTGATCCGCTTCGGCGACCAGATGGACGTCAAGGGCGTGCTCGCGGGTACCCGTGATGCCGACCAGTGCATCCGCTACCTGTCCAAGTACCTCACCAAGAGCCTCGACCAGGCCCTCGACGGCCAGGCCCAACGCGAGCACGCCGCCCGCTTCGTCGATGCCCTCCGCTACGAGCCCTGCTCGCCCACCTGCCCCAACTGGCTCCGCTACGGCGTCCAACCGAAGGGTGCCCGAGAGGGGATGGCTCCCGGCCGATGCCGGGGCAAGGCCCACAAGCCCGAGCACCTGGGCTACGCCGGTCGCCGCGTCCTGGTCTCCCGTAAGTGGAGCAACAAGACCCTCACCGAACACAAGCAAGACCGCCGCACCTGGGTCCTGGAAGCACTCGGCCAGGCCGACCAGTCAACCGACCCGCACCGCTACGTCTGGCGCCCTGTTCCGGCCGGCGACGCCAACGTGGAGCCCCTGACTGTCCGGCTCCTCAGGTCCATCCATGAACGACAGCGCTGGCGCGCACACCTACGCGAGCTGGAAGCCCAAGCAACCGGACAAGATCTTCCGGCAACTGAGGCGGTGGCGGCGTGAAGAGAGACGAACTCCTCACCGTCGCCCAGGTCCTCGACGAACTCGGCGGCATCTCCCGCCGCACCTTCTACCGCTGGCGCGAGATCGGCAAGGCGCCGCAAGGCATCCGCCTGCCCAACGGCGAACTCCGCATCTACCGCAGCGACCTCAACGCCTGGCTCGAATCCCTCCGGAGTGCAGCATGAACACCTCGTACAAGGTCAAGTTCTGGGACATCCGCACCAACACTCGCAACGACGGCAAGAGCAAGAAGCCCCGCGTCATCTCCCACACCGTGCGCTGGACGGTCGGCAACCGGGAGAGATCCTCCACCTTCAAGACCAAGGGCCTGGCCGAAAGTTTCCTGTCGGAGCTGCGGCAGGCGGCCAAGAATGGGGAGGCGTTCGACGAGGACAGCGGCCTCCCTGTGTCGATGGTCAAGGCCAAGGACCTGCGCACCTGGTACTCCTTCGCGGTCGCCTACGTCCACGCCTGGTGGCCTCACGCCGCGCCCAAGTCCCGCGAGGGCATGACCGACACCCTGGCCAACATCACCCCCATCCTGAGCACCGACGCTCCGGGCCGTCCCGAGGATGAGGTGATCCGGAAGGCGCTGCGGGAGTACGCGTTCCTCCCGCCAGATCGTCGCCCCGTCCCATCACCCGAGATCGCCAAAGCCATCCGGTGGATCGAAGCGGCGTCGCTGCCCCTGAGCGCCTTGAACGAGGCCAGGCACACGCGGGCCGTCCTGGAGGCGCTGTCGCTTCGCATGGACGGCAAGCCTGCGGCCACCTCGACCTACCGGCGCAAGCGTGCCGTCTTCCACCACGTTCTGGAGTACGCCGTGGAGCTGGAAGAGCTTTCGGCAAATCCGCTCCACAAGGTGAAGCTACGCAAGATCAAGTCAACGGGGGAGATCGATCGTCGCTCGGTCGTCAACCCGGGCCAGGCGCGCGAGTTGCTCGCCGCCGTGACCTACGTGGGGCGGTCGCGGGGTCAGATGATGATGGCCATGTTCGCCTGCATGTACTTCGGCGGCCTGCGGCCCGGTGAGGCGTCGGCACTGCGGAAGAAGGACTGTCACCTACCTGAGAAGGGATGGGGTCTGCTGACGCTGGAGAAGACTTCGCCCGAGACCAACAGCCGCTACACGGACTCGGGGGAGAGTCACGACGAGAGGGGCTTGAAGCACAGGGAGCAGAAGGCGACGCGCCCGGTACCCATCCCGCCCGAGCTGGTGAAGATCCTTCGGCAACACATCAAAGATCAGGGAGTCGGCGAAGACGGGCGGCTCTTCCGGACCAGCACAGGCAAGCCGTTCCCCGGCTCGACGGTCTCGAAGGTCTGGAGGGAGGCGCGTACGTACGCCTTCACCCCTGATCAGGTCACCTCGCCACTGGCGGGCAGGCCGTATGACCTTCGGCACGCTGCCGTCTCCCTCTGGCTCAACGCGGGCGTCCATGCACCCGAAGCGGCTGAGCGAGCCGGGCATGGCGTCGATGTCCTGCTGCGCGTCTACGCCAAGTGCATCGACGGTCAACGTGCGGTCGCGAACCAGCGCATCCTCGATGCCCTCGCCGCATGACACAGGGTGCTCGTCACCAGGACCCCGGGGAACACTCGGGGTCCTTCGTCGTTCGCGGCTGCGGAATGCGCCGTGGAAGCTTCCGAAACGCGCGGCCGACCTGGGCAAACGCCCCAAGATCCATTCCGCGTATATTCCGGGAGGCGTGGCATCCGGCTGCTTTCGGCGGCATTCAGCCGCCTACGTAGCTCATGCCGTACAGGAGAGAAACCCCAGCTCAAGCAGGGGATTCGAGGTGGAGAGTGGTAGGGCGCCCGGGGCTCGAACCCGGAACCTACGGATTAAAAGTCCGCAGCTCTGCCAATTGAGCTAACGCCCCTCGCAAGATGCAGGGTACAGAGAGTACAGCCCTGCGCGCGACGTCCGTAGCCTCACCGGTACGCCGACAGTCCCGTCAGGGCCTCTCCCAGCACCAGCGTATGGATCTCCTCCGTCCCCTCGTACGTCAGCACGCTCTCCAGGTTCGTCATGTGCCGGATCACCGGGTACTCCAGGGTGATCCCGTTCCCGCCGAGGATCGACCTGGCCTGCCTGGCGATGTCCAGCGCCGCCCGCACGTTGGAGAGCTTCCCGAAGCTGACCTGACGTGGGGAGAGCTCCCCTGCGTCCTTCAGCGACCCGAGGTGGAAGGCGGTCAGCGAAGACTGTGCCAGCCCCACGTACATCCACGCAAGCTTCTCCTGCGTCAGCTGGAAGCCGCCGATCGGCTTGCCGAACTGGACGCGCGTCTGGGAGTAGGAGATCGCCGACTCGAGGCAGGCTCTCGCGGCGCCGACCACGCCCCACAGGATGCCGAAGCGCGCCTCCGTCAGGCAGGAGAGCGGCCCGCGCAGGCCGACCACCTCAGGCAGGACGGCCGAGCCGGGCAGGCGGACGTCGTCGAAGTACAGGGAGGAGGTCACCGAGGCCCTGAGCGACATCTTCTTGTGAATCGGGGGAGCGGAGAACCCGGGCGTGTCGGTCGGGACGACGAAGCCGCGCACGCCCTCGTCGGTCTGCGCCCAGACGACGGCCACGTCGGCGACAGAGCCGTTGGTGATCCACATCTTGGAGCCGTTGAGTATCCAGTCGGATCCGTCGCGCTTGGCGTAGGTGCGCATGGAGGAGGGGTCGGAGCCGTGGTCGGGCTCGGTCAGGCCGAAACAGCCGATGGCCGACCCTGAGGCCATGCGGGGGAGCCACTCCTCCTTCTGCGAGGGTGACCCGTACTTCCAGATCGGGAACATGGCCAGGGAACCCTGAACCGAGACGAACGAGCGCAGCCCCGAGTCGCCCGCCTCCAGCTCCCTGCACGCCACGCCGTACGAGGTGGCGTCGGTTCCTGCGCAGCCGTACCCCTCGAGATGCATCCCGAGCAACCCCAGCTCGCCCAGCGCGGGCGCCAGCTCGCGCGCGGGGAAGACGGCCTCTTCGAACCAGTCGCCCACGTACGGCAGGACGCGGTCGGAGACGAAGGATTTGACGGTGTCCCTGATCAACCGCTGGTCGCCGGTGAGTCGGTCGTCGACGCGCAGGATGTCATCCATACCCCAGGGTTCTACCAGGGGGAATCCCGATGTGGAAACGCCTGGCTGAAGGGCAGTCTTGAGGCATGAGCGAATCGAACATCAAGCAGCTGCGCAGGACCCGCAACGGCAGGATCGTCGCGGGCGTCTGCTCGGGCATCGGCGACTACATCGGCATCGACGCCAACCTGGTCAGGATCGGCCTGGCCATCGCCTCGCTGTTCGGCGGGGTCGGTGTCGGCGTCTACGCGATCGGCTGGCTGCTCATGCCCGACGAGGGCAAGAACACCTCGATCGTCCAGGACCTGATCAACAACAGGCAGGTCAAGACCAACACCTGGCAGCAGGAGACGCCTGACTACAGCCCCACCGCCGGCTGGGAGCGCCAGGAGCCCACGGTTCCCGGTGACCAGAAGCCGCAGGCGTGATCAGGCGGCAGCCTGGGCGCGCACCCTGGCGACGATGTCGCCGCGAGACTCGGTCCACATCATGGCCAGCACGGCCGCGACCGTGACCCCGCTGATGCCCGCGAGCGCGACGACGGGCTCGGGGCCGAGTCTCTCGGCGGCGAAGCCGCCGATCAGGATGCCGATGCCCTGGGCCGCCATGAGCCCGGACTGCACCAGGCCGAACGCCTGGCCGCGCCGTTCAGCCGGAACGCACTGCACGAAGGCGGCATTGGCCGCCAGCTGGTAGGCGCCGCCGATCCCCGACAGGATCCACAGCGCGAGCACCACGATCAACGGTGGCCGCATCGCGCAGACGATCAGCGGTGCGCAGGTCAGCATCGACAGCCACCCCATCGCGCGCAACCGCCCCGACGGCGAGACGAACCTGCTGAACAGCAGCGCGCCGATCACCGTCCCCGTCGGCATCGCCGCCATCAACAGACCAGTGATCACCGGCACGGGCAGCGTCGTCCCGGACGCCAGCTGCGCCGCATAGGGCACCGCGATGCCCTCAGGCAGCACGTAGAACCCGCACAGCCAGGCGAAGAGCACCAGCGTGCGCAGCTTCCTGTCGCCGAAGACGAGAGAGGCGCCGGCTCGTGTCATCGTCCACATCGACGGCTTCGATCCGTCGGTACGGCCGGCGGCGGGCCTTCGCCGTACACCTGAGACGATGATCAGCGCCGAGGCGAGGAAGGTGGCCGCGTCCAGCGCCAGCGCGCGGTAGGGCCCCATGAAGGCGATCATCGCGCCGCCCGCGGCGAAGCCGAGCATCTGGATGGCCTGGTTGGTCATGTTCTGCAGCGCAGAGCCTGCCACGTAGCGGTCGCCCAGCAGGATCTCGGGCAGCAGCGCCGCCCGCGCCGCCGAGAACGGCGCGCTGAGCAGAACCACGAAGAACACCAGCACGCACAGGGCGGCGAACGGCATGCCCGGCACGGCCATGACGGCCACCAGCAGCGCGCGCAGCAGATCACACACGATCATCACGCGGCGGCGCGCGAACCGGTCGGCCAGGCCCGAGAGCAGCGGGCCTCCGACGATGGACGGCAGATAGGTCAGCGCGTAGACCGCGGCCGTGGCCAGCGGCGACCCCGTTCTGTTGAACACGAGGACGGCCAGCGCCACCTGCGCCAGCTGGTCGCCGAGCAGGGAGAGCCCCTGGCCGTACCAGAGCGCGCGGAACTCTCGTATGGCGACGACCTCGCCGTACGTGGCTTGTCGTTCGGAGGCACGTCTGTGCCGCCCCGGAAGCCTGGCCCCCATAGGTCCCCGCTGAACCTGACTCAGAGTGCTCGCTATGTCACCTAAGGTGCCTGCCGGGAACCTTCAGCGCAACCTAAAGCAGTCAGGCCTTTGCAAAGTGTAATCAGGAGCGGGGTCTACCAGCCGAGTTGGTGGAGTCGGTCGTCGTCTATCCCAAAATGGTGGGCTATCTCGTGGATGACCGTGATCCGCACTTCCTCCACCACGCGAGCTTCCGTATCGCACATCTGGCATATCGGATTGCGGTAGATCTCGATCCGGTCGGGCAGAACCGCGGAGTACCAGTCGCCGCGCTCGGTGAGGGGAACACCGGTGTACAGCCCGAGCAGATCCGGCTCCGGTGGATCGTCGACGACCACCACCACGACGTTGCTCATGACGCGCGTCAGCTCCGGAGGGATCGTGTCCAATGCTTCGGCCACGAGTTCCTCGAACTTCTGCCGGGACACCTCGATCACGGTTGCCATTCTGCCCCGTCCGTCGGGTAAGCAAGAAAGCGTATGAACTTCATAAGAACAGTCATACGGTCCCGCGCCGCGCGCATCGCTGCGGTGCTCCTCGTGTCCGCGGTCGGCGCCTGGCTCGGCATCATCCTCAGCGGGACGGTCCGCGCGCAGGTGGGGCCCGTCGAGACGGGGATGTCGCTGAGGCCCGCATGGACCGGCGAGACCGTCGTCGACGCCCACCCGCTGGGGACCCTGCGATTCCGCAGCCACGACGCCCCGCTCCAGCTGCGCATCACGCTCGAGAACATCGACCAGGAGAAGGCCAAGGCGCTCATCGACGATCCGCGCATCGCCAACAGGCTGCCCGAGATCATCGAGAACGACCTGCGCTCAGGCGTCGAGGCCCTGGTGATCCGCTCCCTGCTGTGCGCCGCGGCGGGCGCGCTCCTGGCCGGCTTCGTCGTCTTCCGAAGCCCCAGGATCGCGCTGTACGGCCTGCTGGCCGCCGCCGTCGCCCTCGCGGGGACCGGCGTGTTCGCGGCCGTCACCTTCCGCCCCAGCTCCCTCGTCGAACCGCGCTACTCGGGGGTGATCGCCGTCGCGCCGTCCCTGGTCGGCAGCGCGCAGTCGATCGTGACCAAGTTCGAGTCGTACCGCCAGCAGCTCACCAAGCTCGTCACGAACGTCTCCAAGCTCTACGACGCGGTCAACGCCCTGCCCACCTACGACGCCGACCCGGCCTCGATCAAGGTGCTGCACGTGTCGGACATCCACATCAACCCCATCGCGTGGAACGTCATCCGCTCGCTCAAGGAGCAGTTCAAGGTCGACCTCATCGTCGACACGGGCGACATCTCCGACCACGGCACCAAGGCGGAGAACGCCTTCATGGAGGAGATCGGCAAGCTCGGCGTGCCGTACGTCTTCGTCAGGGGCAACCACGACTCGCGGACCACCGAGAGGGCCGTCGCCAAGCAGAAGAACGCCGTGGTGCTCGACAACGCGTCCGCCACCGTCGCGGGACTGCGCATCTACGGCCTGGGCGACCCCCGCTTCACGCCCGACAAGTCGGTGCCGGTCAACAACGACCCTGCCCACATGCGCGACTTCGGCCGTCAACATGCCGTACGGCTGCCGCGTCCCTCGCCCATCGACCTCGTGGCAGTCCACGACCCCGACGCGGCCAAGGGCTTCTCCGGCGCCGCTCCCATGGTCCTGGCGGGCCACTCGCATCGCCGATCGACCACGGTCCTGCCGACGGGAACCCGCGTGCTCGTCCAGGGCTCCACGGGCGGCGCGGGGCTTCGCGCGCTGGAACACGCCGAGCCGACCCCCGTCCAGGCCTCGGTTCTCTACTTCGACAGAGCCAGCCACAGGCTCCAGGCCTGGGACGACATCACACTCGGCGGGCTGGGGGAGCAGTCTGTTCACATCCAACGTCACGTCGAGCCGGACCCTCGACGTATGATTTCCCCAGAGCCAACGACAGCCCCGTCGCCAACGGGAACCGTCAGCGGAACTTCCGATGGATAGCCACTTTGGCACTGGGGCCGATCGTCCCCTATGCTTCAGAGGTCTCCAACGGAAGACGTCAGGAACAGGACGCAAGTCCTGAGCCCCCATCGTCTAGCGGCCTAGGACACCGCCCTTTCAAGGCGGCGGCACGGGTTCGAATCCCGTTGGGGGCACGGCTTCACCGGAAGATCGGCAGGACGAAGTCCTCCGAAACACTGGTAAGCTAAGCGAGGCGCTCCGGCCGAAAGGCCGGAACGAAAGCAAGGTCCTGTAGAGCAGTTTGGAGTGCTCGCCACCCTGTCAAGGTGGAGGTCGCGGGTTCAAGTCCCGTCAGGACCGCTCTGGGTCAGGTAGCTCAGTTGGTACGAGCGTCCGCCTGAAAAGCGGAAGGTCGGCAGTTCGACCCTGCCCCTGACCACCCTTCTTGAACAGCAAAAACGCCCCATCCATGATCGCATGGACGGGGCGTTCGTGTGTCTGCGTGTCTAACTGCGTGACTAAGACTCCGAAGTCAGTGGAAAGATCTCATCCATCACGGTCGCTCCCTCCTGCATGACGGGCCTGATCTGCTTGCGGTAGACGGTCTCTGTGACGACCGTGTTGGTGTGCCCGACCAACCGTGAGATGTGCTCGATCGGGACATCGTGAGCGGAGAGCAAGGACACGAAGCTGTGCCGCAACTCGCGGGGCGTCCACTCCGCCGGGTTGATGCCGTCAGCGCCCTTGAGGGCGATCCGGAAGTCTCGCCGTACGTTCTCCGCCGTCATGGCGGTTCCGTTCCTGGTGCCGAACACTAGGCGCTCGCTGAGCTTCTCTGCGCGCTCACCTTCTGCTTGCTCGGCCAGCAGGGCCTTGAGGGCAGTCACACAGCGGGTCGGAATCCGCAGGGAGCGGCGCGATTTCGTCGTCTTGGTGTCTCCTGACTTCCGCACAGAGCGCCAGACGTAGATGGCGAACTGTTCGTGTTCCCACCCTGCGTCCGTGACGGCCCGCCAAGTCTTCCTGTCGGCGTCGTAGGCCACGACGTGATCCCAGCGAAGATCTCGCAGTTCCTCGGTTCGCGCGCCGGTGAGCAGCGAGACCACGATGTAGGCGCGCATGCGGCGCGTCGCGGTCTCGGCGGTCCTGAGCACCGCTTCCGCCTGATCGATTGTGAGCGCCTTGGAGGGGCGCCCTGACCGGCCTTCGGGTACCTCGCATAGCTCCACGACGTTGCGCTTGACCAGGTCACGGCGCATGGCGTTACGTACCGAGCGGTCCAGGATGTTGTGGATCAGCTTGAGTGAGCGGGTGCCGAGAACGCCAGTCTTGCTCGACAGCCAACGGTCCACGTCTTCCACCGACAGCTTGCTGAGCTTGCGCTTGCCGAGCGCTGGGATCACATGGGTGTCGGCGTACCAGGTGTAGGTCCTGATCGTCTTCTCCGATCGACCCTTGAGTCCGTTGGCTAGCCAGTACGTCACCGCGTCCTTGACGGTGCTGTCCGATGTGGCCACGGCCAAGCCGTCT
This sequence comes from Nonomuraea recticatena, assembly GCF_039533245.1. Lineage (NCBI taxonomy): Bacteria > Bacillati > Actinomycetota > Actinomycetes > Streptosporangiales > Streptosporangiaceae > Nonomuraea > Nonomuraea recticatena. The sequence goes on from NZ_BAAATE010000027.1 coordinate 26,983, forward strand.
TCGTAGTCCCGCAGCACCTGCTTGAGCTTGGCCAGGGCTTCGGTCTTGGTCTTGCCACTCCCGCGCTTGACGATGCGCTTGCCGTCGGGGCCGTAGCCGAGACTTGCTGTGGCGATGAACCGCTGGCGTTTAGCATCCCATGGCCCCGTCCACGAGAACACGTACGGTTTCGACGGCTCGGAGAGAGACTTGATCGAGCGTGGCCTGATCCCCGCCGGATACCTTGATCCCTTGAAGGCCCGCATCCTGCTTCGCCTGCTTCTCTCCCCTCGGGTGCTGACACCGCTCGCATCGGTGAGACGTTCGCGGCAGTCAACGGGCGCGCCTGAGCTGCAAGGAATCGAGGATCATCACCATGCGAGCCCACGAGCTGACCTTGGGGCGCACGTTCGGCGTGACGTTCGACCATGGCGACGACTTCATGACGGCGCTCTCCGACTTCTGCCGCGAGAACGGCGTCCGTCAGGGCTACATCCCCATGTTCCTCGCGGGCTTCGCTGAAGCGGAGATCGTGGGCACGTGCGAGAAGCTTGAAAACCCCGACGCTCCGGTCTGGTCTAAGGTCCACCTGGCCAATGCGGAAGCCATGGGATGCGGGACCATCGCGGCGGACACCGAGACCGGCGGCATCCTGCCGCACATCCACACCACGCTAGGGCTCAAAGAGCGGTCCGCAGTAGGCCACACGAGCCACCTGCTATCGGCTCGCGTGCAGTTCCTCACGGAAATGCTCGTGGTCGAGGTGACCTCACCATCCATGACGAGGCCCCGCCAGCCGCGCCTCTATGACGTCCCGCTCCTTACCTTCGGAGCTTGAGGGCGTGATCATCACTAGGGACTGGAGATTCATTCTTCGCACCCTTGTTGGAGGCGAGTAGGCGTCCCTGATGTCCCTCCTGTCTCTGAATGGAGGTTGACCTGCAGAAACGTCTCTGTAATCGAGGGACAGTCCAGGGACAGCCTGTCGGGAGTGTCCCTGACAGTCGTAGAAGGGTAGAGAAGCTCTGTAACAAGATTAACTTCTGTTCGGATGTAATGGATATGAGGATGTGCGCGTTGCAGCCTCTCCATCACGGCGGTGTCCTGGGGCTTCGTCTTCAACAGGTGTGATCTCAAGGTAAGTGGCCGCAAGAGGACAGTTTGAGTGCACTTACGGTTTGGGTAGGGCACTGGATACTACGTGACCGGTTGATCGTTGGCCACCTATACTTCTGTCGGTGAGATATGACAACTTCAAATTACGAGATCGGCCTAAACGCAATTACAGAGCTAGCTGCAGAGTATTCCGCCTCTTCGCCACAATCTAGAAACGAAGCTACCACTCGCCTGCAGCTTATTGACCGTATCTTCTTCGACGCGCTTCAGTGGCCGCGAGAACAGTGCCTACCAGAAGAAAGCCACGAAGGAACATATGTTGACTATGTACTTGGTCTTCCCAGGCGCCAGATTATCGTCGAAGCAAAAAAAGAGGGAATATATTTTGAGCTACCCCTTGATGCTGACTCGCGCATCATAGCACTTCCGGCTCTTACTCGTAAGAACGGAAATCTGGATAGCGCACTTCGTCAGGTGGGTTCATATTGCATGAGCCGAGGAGTGCCTATAGCAGTGGCGTGTAACGGGCATCAGCTAGTAGCTTTTAGTGGGAGCCGGGTGGATGGAGTGGCACCCACCACGGGAAAGGCGATCGTCTTTCGCACTCTAGGGGAGATGGCTAGCGATTTTATCAATCTTTGGAATTGTCTCTCTTATCCTAGCATTACACGGGGCTACCTACAGAGCCTCCTAGTAGGTGAGACACTTCCCCCTGCCCCAGAGAAATTGTCGCGTCGGCTCATTTACTTTCCCGGCGTCAAAAGGCGTAATGAACTAGAGCATGAGTTGCGGATTTTGGGCGAAATTTTCCTGCAAGATCTCGTTAAAGATCCCAATCTGGAGCGCGAGTTTCTGCGCGAATGCTACTGCAGCAGTGGTGCGCTTTCGCAATATACTCTTATAAGTAAGGAGATCCTCAAAAATCGGTACGTCGCATGGGCGGATGGCCGTTCCAAAACGGTAACCGCTGCTACCGATAAGACCGGCGCTTCCAAGGACCTACTGGATGCCGTCGCAGCGAAGAGCGTGACGCAGCGCCCAGTGATCCTCCTCGGGGACGTAGGGGTTGGCAAGACTAGCTTCATTAAGCATCTTGTGTCAGTCGAAGCGAGGGAAGAATTAAAAAAGGGCATTGTTCTTTATGTTGATTTCGGGCGAGAACCTGCTCTGAGAACTGATCTCCAGAACTATGTGCTCGACTCCTTCGAGAGACAACTTAAAATAGATCATGGTATCGACCTCCAGAGTGATGCATTCGTGCGTGGCATCTACCACGGAGATCTTCTCGCCATGAGGACAGGCATCTATGGTTTTCTTAGAGAGGCTGACCCTGTCGCCTATCGAATGAAAGAGGTGGAGCTCCTAGCCTCTAAGATGGAGAACAAAGGGGGCCACCTTAAACGTGCGGTCGAGCATCTAATTTCTGGGGAGCGTAGAACCATCGTAGCTTTCCTTGACAATATCGATCAGCGGCCGGACGATTTTCAAGAAGAGGTTTTCCTCATCTCTCAAAGTTTGGCTGAAACGTGGCCGATAACGTGCTTCGTTACACTTCGGCCTTCGACCTATAACAAGAGTAGAAGGCAAGGCTCGCTTAGCGCATATCAGAATCGAGTGTTCACTATCTCCCCTCCCCGTATTGATTTGGTTGTCCGCAAGAGGCTGGAGTATGCATTAGATAAGCTCGTCAATAGCGGAGGGCTCACATTGGGGAGCGAGGGCATAACGGTCGAAAGTCGGCTATTGCGCGAGTATATTGAAGTTATCGTACAGTCCATGCAGCGGAATGCGAGCTTGGCAGAATGTATCGATAACATCAGTGCGGGCAACGTTCGCGATGCACTCGACTTGCTCACGAACTTCGTAGGTAGCGGGCATGTTGACACTCGCAAAATCTTGGACATCAAGCAACAGACTGGCTCGTATTACATCCCCCTGCACGAGTTTCTCCGAGCCGTAATCTACGGCGACAATGAGCACTATTCACCCGATGCATCTTTTGTGGCCAACATGTTTGACATAATCAGCGTCCAAGCAGAAGAGCATTTTTTGATGCCATTTATGATTGACTATTGCTTAAGATCTTCGCAGCATCGGTCAGCCGCTCATGGATTTATCCCCGAAAGCGAAGTGGCAGATCACTTACATTCATTGGGGTATCGTGATCAGCAGATATCTGCGGCACTAGCAAGATCGGAACAGGGCAAGCTCCTCGACTTCGTACCAGCAGATCAATCCTTTCCGATTCGCGTGCGAATCACCCAACGGGGGGCGTATGTCCTCCGTAAGCTGATGCCCACTTTCGTGTATTTGGATGCAGTCGTCACCGACACTCCGATAGTAGACAGAGGCTTCAGGGAGCTACTCTGGGATAGTCGCGATATATACGAGCGGCTTGCGCGCGCACAGCACTTTCTTGGATATTTGGACACATGTTGGGAAGACGCTCCCCGAGTGTCTGGCGGCTTCCAGTGGAGTGACGCATCGCAGCAAATACAGCGCAACATCGAGAACATTGAAGAGCGACTCAGCGCTAAGGAGAAGCGGCAGGCCGAATGAGATGCGTAGGCTGTGAATGGGCTTGCCTGCAGCTATCCCTGTGGCCTCCAAGCGCCAGGTGGAGAGGTTGGACTCAACGGCGCTACGCGCGTCTCATGCGCGCTGCGCGCGATAGTGCTGCAACATGGTTAGGGGCTTCTGCGCTACACGTCAGCCCCGTGCGCGCTGCCCGCGATCGAGAGCCCCCAACATGTTGCAGCGCTGGTCCGTGCGAAGCACGCCCTGGCAGGGCGCGCGAAGCGCCTTCTTTGTCTCCATAGATGTGAGTGACCAGCTGCGTGACAACCCCAAAAATTGACCACAAACGTTGGTGGACGTCGATGGACAGCCAAGAGCAGGTCCCGAACCTCTTTGGCGTGATCCGTACACGCGTTCAGGTTGCCTGAAAAGCGGAAGGTCGGCAGTTCGACCCTGCCCCTGACCACCATTCATAAGCTGCAAAGAAGCCCCGAAGCGATTATCGCTCCGGGGCGTTTTTGTGTCCGCTGACGACAACAGGCGTGGCGGTTGTACCTGAGCAGCTGCCAGAATCACATGCGAGCCGGACCGACAACACGATGCGGTTGCGCATCCAGCAGCAGGACGGCCGCCGCTCCAGGCACGATGTTGGCGGGTCCTACGTGGGCATCGGTGCGGACACGAACGTCGCAGAGCGGAAAGCGCGACAACGCGTCAGATTATCTCTGCTACGGGGCGAGGAGCCGGAGCCGACGAGGCACCGCCACAGCGAGAAGTGGCACTACTAGGGAGCAGGAGAAGCGCCCCAGGAGATCCCGGCGGTAGGGCGTGGGTCAGATCAGCTCAGCGCGTCGCCCAGCTTTCCGAGGGCCATGCGCTTCTCGTCGAGGAAAGCGTGAGCGTCGACTTGACGGACTGGAGGCAGCCGCCGACGCGCTGAAAAGTTGTCCAGCCAACGGCATACCCCCATTTTGATCGTTATTGGGGGCTCAGGTTCAGGGATCCTCCGGCGTCTCGATGTCGTCGAAGCCTCGGGTTCGGTGGCGGGCCTCTGTCAAGATCGTCACATGGTGCGATTTACCGCGACACTTCTGGCTGTGGTGCTGCTCCTCGACGGCAGCTCTGGTCTGACTGGACCGCGCGCGTTCGAAGAGATCGCCGCACAAGCTGTCTCGACCTGGCGGACCAGCGCTGCCGCGGCAATCTGGCGCACGGGTTTCGTCCCCCTCGAGGACCTGAGCAAGATGCCCCGAAAGGTGAGCAAGCAGATCGGGCACGATGAGGAGTACGGCTGGGTTGTGGCCGGATCGCTCCCCGCTCCGCCCGCCGCGGCGCAGGTCCGCTGGGACGACGGGTCCACGATGCGGGTTCCCGTGATCGGGGCGCGAGAGGCGCTGATGGCTCTGTCCCCCTGGCCTGAGGAATACACCTTCCCCGACGGCAAGGCCTACAAGCTGACAGGCGCTACATTCACGACGATGCGGCTGAGGACTGTTCGCGGCATGGCGACCGTGCCCGCATGGCGTCTGTACTTCTCGAACCTTCCTGGCCCGATTGACCGTGTCGCGGTCGATCAGGAGGCGGTTGGTACCGTCCAAGACGCCGTCGGTGACCATCTGCCAGGCGGCGAAGAAATCACCGACTTCGAGGTGCTAGGAGACGGCCACAGGCTGCTGGTGAGCTACGAGTACGGCTCCTGTTACGGTGACCCGCTCGACGTCAGGATACGAGTCGGCGAGGAGCCGGATGTGGTGGTCCTGGGGCTCAGCCTGCCCTACCAGGGAACCGTGTTGTGTGCAGGCACCGGCCGGTTCGGCCATGATGTCGTCAGGCTCGACGAGCCGCTGGGTGATCGCGTCGTGTTGGACGCGATAAGCCGGCTTCCCGTCCTATGTCATCGTGCGCGAAACGCATGCCGTGCTGGGAACGGGTGACGCCCGGAGTGTCCGCCCCGAAGAGGTGTCGACGTGGCGGGCGCGGGGCCATGCGCAACGTGATCAAGCAGGGTAAGAGAGCCGATCAAGGCGTTGAGGAGTGAAGGCCATTGCTCAAGCTGAAGGATCATCACTCTCCGAAGGCGGATGCCGGGGTGGAGCTTGTCGATCTTGCTTGCGCGGTTGCTGCAACGGTCCCGAACAACCGTGGACGCGGGTGGACGACGAGTCGGCCGCGTGAGGTCCGGCCGGCGCCGGACGGCACAAGCGGACTCGTGTACGACCTGGAGGTCTCGTGATGAAGAGAAGCTGTCGGAGGCATGCCCGGCGCTAAGGTTCAGGTCATGAAGCGTGCGATCGTCGTCGCGGTGCTCGCTGCCGGCTGCGTCGCGGGCGGTGCTGTCGCCATAGATGTTGCGGGCGTCCGCCATTTCGTGCGAGACCGCCTTGTCTCGCTGGTGCTCCCCAAGTCGTTCTTTCCCTACAAGTGCACCGACGACGACAAGCGCTTCGCTTCCTCCCTCGCAACGCTCGCCGTCCTCGATGTGCACCCAGTCGATGCGAAGCCGTACGAGGAGCGCGATGGGGGATGCAATGACGACGATCAGCTTGCGTATGCCGGACAGTCCTACCGTCTTTCGGGCTCGCGCGCCGATGCGCTGTCCTTCTACCGTAAGGCTGTGATCAAGGACGGCTGGAAGCCCGCCCCAGAGGATATGGGGGAGGGCTGCCTCGTCAAGACCATCGATGGCCGGAAGGTGTACCTCTCAGTGGGGTTCCCAGATAGGCCGGTAGAAAAGCACGTCAATGACTTCTACGTGCAGGTCAGCTCTGCCCCCAATGGGGGCGGCCTGTGCTGATGCCCGAATGTCGTCTGCGCGGTATCGGCCCTGGGGCCTGCGGCTGATGACAACGATGACGACAACGTCGGCCACCACGAGCAACCGGCAGCGGCCGTGTGCCGGCATCTGACCTTGTGTTGGTCGATTCGAACAATACGGCTGGTCCGCCTGGCTCGAAATCGGTCCGTCAGTGGGCAGGGTTGCCGATAGCGACGATGGTGCGTTTCGTCCTCGGTGTCGGGCGAGGCGTCGGTAGCGGTCGCCGGGGAACGTGCCCGCGCGTGAGGGGGTGGCGACGATCTCGCCGACGGTGGCGGTGATCACGGGTTGCCCTTGCCGGTGGAACTACCCTTCCTGCGCCGGGTGGAGTTCTTGTCGATGGGCGCGAACTTGACCCAGGAGGCCAGGTGGGCCGCAGTGGGAATCGGCTCATGTCCACGCCGATCTCGGCGATGATCTCTTGAGCGACCGTCCCGACTCCGGTGATCTCATCCAGTTGGGCCACCGCGGCGGCGTACGGTCACCGTTCACCTGCCGGGAAGGTACGCCGCTGGAGGCGTCCACGAGGTTGGGAGCGCGGTCGGTGGCGGCGTCGTGGGAGGGGCGTGGCAGCGTCTTGGGTGGTCCGGGCGGGCGCATGCGGCTTATGTGTAATTTGGGGCCATTTCTTGATCGCTTGTACAGACAGCCTGATCGTCACGCTGATACGTTTTTTCTGTCTGTTTGATTCGTTCTGGGGGCCAGCGTGAACCAGCCATTAGTGGAGGACGATCCTCGGAGGCTGGGTCCGTATGACATCGTGGCTCGCCTTGGGCAGGGGGGGCAGGGCGTCGTCTACCTGGGGCGGACGGAGTCCGGCGAGCAGGTCGCCGTCAAGCTTCTGCATCCTGGCCTGCTGACCGACTCTGACGCGAGGAGCAGGTTCCTTCGCGAGGTGGAGATCGCCCGGCGCGTGGCCAGGTTCTCCACCGCCCCCGTGCTGAACGCCGACCTCGCCGGCCAGCGGCCGTACATCGTCAGCGAGTACGTGCCCGGACCCTCGCTGCACGCCCTCGTCACCACGGAGGGGCCGCGGCGCGGCGCCGCGCTCGACCGGCTGGCGGTCAGCACCGCCACCGCGCTGGCCGCCATCCACCGTGCCGGGGTCCTGCACCGGGACTTCAAGCCCGCCAACATCCTGATGGGGCCGGAGGGTCCCGTCGTGATCGACTTCGGCATCGCCCGCGCTCTGGACGCGCCGGGCACCGCCTCGACCGGATCGCTGATGGGGACGCCGTCGTACCTCGCGCCGGAGCACATCGCCGGGGCGACGGCGACGGAGGCGGCCGACATCTTCGCCTGGGGCGTGACCATGGTGTTCGCCGCCTCGGGCCGGCCCCCGTTCGGCGCGGACTCCACCCCGGCGGTGATCCACCGCATCCTCCACAAGAAGCCGGAGATCTCCGGGCTGGACGGCACGCTGCTCGAACTCGTCACCGCCAGCCTGTCCAAGGATCCGGCCAAGCGGCCGAGCGCCGATGCCCTGGCCGCCAGGTTGACCTCGCACCACGTGCGTCCCGCGGGGCGCGGGCGCCGCCGTACGGTGATCCTGGCGGTCGCCGCCTGCGCGGCGGCGGCGCTGGTCGTCGCGGGTGGTCTGCTGATGAACGTGGGCGGGCACCCGGTGGGGTCACCCGCGAAGGGGACCTCGACGTTTCAGCCGACGGTGCCACCCACCACGTCTCTCACCGCCGTGCCGTCACAGACCAAGAAGGCGGAACGGCTGACGACACCCCCGGCGTCCAGGCAGACGGTACCCAAGCAGGCGATACCCAAGGCGACGCCCAGCCGCAGGACGTCGTCGGTGCCGACCGCCAAGCAGACCCGCACCGAGAGCCTCGCGAACACGCAGACAGGCGACGACTCCCGGAAGGGCTCGACCCCCGACCCGACCTCGGGGACCACCCCGGAACCAGCCCCAGAGACCACCACTGCTCCGGCCCCTACGTTTGTCTCACCCCCTCCGTATTGGACCCCGCCCGAGAATCCCTACACCTGCATTCCCTCGATGTGCTGACACCGCCTGGCGATAGGGACCGGTCCCCGGTGGACAGTGCGTCCTTCGCGCGGGCCCAGCTGAGCAGATGGCGAAGCCGTGGATCGGGTACCTGGTCTGGAGTGGTCTAGTCTCTCTGGATGACGGAGACATCTGAACATCTGGCCCTTCCCGCTGCCCTGGCCGACGTCGCCAAGGTCGGCTTCGAGTGGGAGTGGGACGAAGAAGCCGACAAAGCCCGTGGTTGTGATTTCGAGCTGTACGAACGGTTCGAGGCGCCGGAGAGGACCGCGCGGTGGTTTCGCCTGTGGACCGGTAACGAAGAGGTCGACGGCAGCGAATTCCGCTTCTTCGGCACCACCGGGGCAGGCGACTACGCCGGCTTCTGGCTGGTCCGGCCTGGTGTGTCAGTCACCGAGCAACCTGTCGTCTACCTCGGTTCCGAGGGTGAATGCGGCGTGATAGCTCGCGATCTCGGTGATCTGCTCCGGTTGTTCGCGGACGGCTTCGGCCCGGCGGAGGCATTCGCCGACCCAGATCGTGAGACGCAGCCGAACGAGGCATTCCAGGCGATCGCGGAGCGGTACGCGCCGGGGAGAGGCGGTTCCGCGGCGGAGATCGTGGCGGGGGCTCGAGAGGAGTTCCCTGGCTTCTCGGAGTTCATCGACGCGATGTGCCGTTGAGTGAAGGAGCGAGGGAGAGCCGCGTAGAACTCACCCGCCGCACCAGGCTCCGGGGAAACCTCCGCTGAATCTCCACGAGAGCATTTGTGGCCGTGGCCCTCCTGCTGATGGTCGTCGGACCCGAGTGCCGTCCACATCTCACCTACACCTGGCAGAGCGATGAGCTCATGGAATGCTGGGCGCCGTCGCAACCGCCACGTGTCGCGGACATCCCGGTCCACGAGCGCAACCGGGCCTACATGTGCAGCGTGAGCAAGCCGTCCGGTCTGCAGGTCTCGGACCGGGAACTGCTCGGCAGGGGCTGGGCCGCGTGCGCCAGGTTCGCGGCCGGGGAGCAGGTCAAGGCTCGGCCCGCGCTGCTCGCGCTGCTCTGCCCGCAGGTGATCGGACGGAGATATCCGGATCTGTTGCTGTCGTCCGCTCAGATCGACAGGCAGCAGGCAGAGAAGGAGGACATCGCGCGCAGACAGCGGGAGCGCGAGGCGCGCGAGGAGGACGCCAGGTGCCGCGACCCGTGGCCCGCGCTACGTACCCGATTCCAGGCGACCGCGTCCTACTACGACTGGGACAGCCAGCCCTACGGCATCTACGACGCGGAAGCCGACAACGAGGAAGATTCCGCGGCGATCTGGAATGCGGAATCGCCCGGCATCCTGGCAGCCAGCGGTCAGCTGGCCATGATCTTCACACCCACCCAGGACTGGGCGACCTGCGTCACGGCGAAGGCGCTGCGCTCGGCCCCGCCACACCTGCGACGCAAAGGCTGGGACCAGGTGGTCGAGGCGGACATCGTCAGCGAATCGGGTCACCTGGTGATGCAGACGCTGTCGGCGAGCAAGGTGCGCTTCCCCAATCTCGCGCGCAGCGGTCCTGGCAGCTACCGGCTGCGCCTGTATACGCGTCCAGGCGTGGATCTCATCCTCATCTATCCGGCCAGGAGAGCGGCGTAGCGATGGGCGGCCGGTTACACCGATCCTTTACGGAGCACCCGCACCGAGCGCCGGCACCGCCTCGCCGCCGCGAATGATCGCGACGGCGAGGCGGCCCGTCAGTAGGTCTTGATGACGGTGGTGTTGTCGGCGTAGTTCCGCTCAACCGCCGAGGTGGTGACGGTGGCTTCCAGGTGGAACGGCCCTTCTGCAGAGTCCTGCCGCTTGACCGTCACCTCGAAGAACTGCGGGAAGGAGCCGGACGTCAGCTCGCAGGTCGCCCCGAAGTAACCGAACTGGCACAGGGACGTCCCGTTCCGCACTCCGGTGATGATCTGGCCCGGGGAGACATAGAGGTCGAGCTTCACCAGTCCTACCCGGCCTTGTGCGCCGACGCCCACGACGTAGGTGTCATAGGAGGCCGCCGAGCCGTTCACCCAGACATTCGCCTGCGTCTCGGCTTGGGCGGTGCTACTCATCATCGTCCCGGCGGCAAGAGCGGCAAGAGCGGTGATGACAATTTTCTTCATGAGAACTCCCGGTCAAGGATCCGGCCCGCACAGACCGGAATGGATTGAGTGCGCATTTCGGCAATTCGCCGGGGCTCGGAATACCGGGCACGCGGAGGCACCGGACCCCGTCCTTCATGTCTGTCTCCTCAGTGGTCGCGTTCTCTGACGACCAACAAGTTACGGAGACGGGAACGACGGGGAATCTGACGTGCTTAGGTACTTCCGCCCCACGCCTTCAGTACCTTGCCTGTCCGGAGCGGCGGGCCGAGCTGCGACGACCCCGCATCGGCTCAGGCGGGCGACGGACACTGCGGCACAACCATGACCGACACCGACGTGGATCGTCGATCGTCTGAACCATGTCCGGGAGCACGACAGGGTCAGGTCGTGCCTTTACGCAGATCCTTGGTGGCTGATCGGTAGGCCCCTGGCGGCCGCCGGGGAGGCCGGCGGCTGGTGCGACTCCTACCTCTGCCACGCGCGGACGTAGTCCACCACCAGGTTCCCCACCGACCTCGGCGCGGGAGGCACCCCGTTGTACACGAAGTTGCTCACCACCAGGTTGACCGGGCTCGGCGGTCTGCCCTCCGCGTGACACACCTGCGCTCCGTCGATGTAGAAGTCCGTCCCCGACTCGTGGATGTCCGCCCCGTAGACGTGCATGCCGGCGCTCGGATCGAAACGGGGCGTGTGGATGCACCCCTGATGGTTTCCCCAGTGCGAGGAGAGATACAGGCGCTGGTGGTTGTCGGAGAAGTACTCGAAGACGTCCGTCTCGGCCCGCTGCCGGTGACCGGCCGCGTGCCAGGTCCAGAACGACGGCCAGAATCCCCTGGAGGAGGGAAGCGTCGCCCTGATCTCGATGTACCCGTATCTGAAGGTGTAGCCCTGGTGTCCGGTGGAGGTGATCAGGCAACTGGACCACCCGTAGTGGTGGCCTGACTCGGACCGGATGTCGTCGGGCCTGGCCGTGATGGTCAGCGCCCCGCCGGCCACGGAGCAGTTGCCCGGCTGGTCGAACTCCATCTGCTTGCTGTTCGGGTTGCCGGTGCCGTACGGATTGTCGGACCAGTCCGACTCGGCCGTGGAGCGATGCTGCCACTTGGCCTCGTCAACGGCGGATCCATGGAATTCGTCCTGGAACTTGAGGGTCCATCGCCCGCCGGGCCCGACAGGCTCGACGTCCCCCGGCCCCGAAAGCAATACCGGGACCGTGTGCTCGGCAGTAGTTATGGTCAGGACCGACATCACTGCCAAGATTCGTAGCAACCACATGGTTCCCGCCTTTCTCAGGCAATTCATTGATTCATCGCCCAAGGGGGAAACCTGTGTCGGCAGTCTCCGTGCGGTCTGTTTGCCATGCGGACAAGTGCCAGCAAACCTCTTTAGCCTGTAGGTATGGCTCTTTAGTGTCCGATTGGCATCAATGCCTGGCCGATCGGGGCATGTTTCGCCCTGACGATGACAGGAAAGGAGCCGGTCATGCGAACATCTGGGCAGGGCGCCGGTCTCGCCGCCCTGCCCGTCGGCGCCGCACAGCCGTCAGCCGATCTTGGCGCCGTACACGTGGTCGACCGTCATCGTCATGAGCACCCGACGGTCGGACACCATCACCGACCGGTACTCGTCCCAGTCCGGGTGCTCACCGGAGGCGATGCGGTAGTAGTCCACCAGCGCCTCGACCTCGGGACCGTGGGGGTCGGTGCCCGGCCCGGTCAGTGTGGCCATGCCCTCGGCGGTGGCCCACGCCAGGCCGTCGGAGCTGGTGACCTCCAGCGCGGCTCGTGAGTCCCTGCGCAGGTTCGCCGTCTTGGCCGCTCCCTCGTTCGTCGAGACGTAGATGACGTCGGCCTCCTGGTCGTAGAAGGGCATGACGGGGGAGAGCTGGGGGCGGCCGTCCCTCTTGATCGTCGCGAGGACGCCGAGCCTGCTCTCCGCCAGGAGCGTGCGGGGGTCGAACGAGGCGGCGGTCACGTCAGGATGCCGGCTGGTCATGAGTGCTCGGCTGAAGGCTTGCGGAACTGCTCGATCATCGCCGCGTAGCTGTCGCCGCCGTGCCCCGCGGCCACGGCCCGGTCGGTCAGAGCCTTGACGAACCTCGGCAGCTCGGCGGTGACCCCCAGGAACTCGCTCTCGTGGATGAGATGCTCCATCGAGGCCAGGTGGGTGTCGATGGTGGCGTCCAGGGCCGGGTACGCGCCGTCGTCGATCTGCTGCGCGTAACCGGACACCCAGTCGGCCACGGTCGTGATCCCCGCCTTCGCCAGCGGGGCGAACGTGGTGGCGCTCACCCCCGCGGCACCGAGCAGGGCCGCACCCTGGAGGAAGCCGTTCAGAATGTTCCACATCAGGCTCAGAATGGCCACGTCGTACAGCGACGACAGGCCGTGGTCCTCGCCAAGGTACGTCGCTCCCTCGCCGAGGCTCCTCAGAGCCGGAGCGTGCAGGTCGAAGGCCGACTGCGGCCCGCTGTAGAGGATGAGGGCGTCCGCCGTGCCGATGGCGGGAGGGATGGCCATGATCGCGCCGTCCAGATAGGTGGCACCCCGCCGCCCCGCCCACTCGGCGCTCTCACGGGCCGCCCGCGACGTGCCCGAGGTCAGGTTCACCACCACCCGGCCGTCGAGGAGCTCGCCCAAGGGGTCGAGGAGGTCGTGCGCGGCGTCGTAGTCCGAGACGCAGACGATCACCAGCGGGCTGGCCGCGACGGCGTCGCCGACCGAGTCGGCGAGCTTCGCGCCCTGGGCGACGAGGTCTTCGGCCTTCGCGGCCGTGCGGTTCCACACGGTCGTGGGGTGCCCGCCGCGCAGGAACGCTCCAGCCAGCGCCTGGCCCATCAGTCCCAGGCCGATGACCGTCACGGGAGTGTGGTCGGCGTCGAGATCCGGCATTTTCTGCTCACTCAAGGTGTTGTTGGAGGTCATGGCAGAATCATCAACCTTCACACCGATATGAAGGTCAAGGAGGAAGTGGGCATGCTGATCGGGGAGCTGAGCCGGCGGACCGGAGTCCATGCACATCAGCTGCGTTACTACGAGGCTCAGGGCCTGCTCGAGCCCGACCGCGGAGCCAACGGCTACCGCGAGTACACCGACGACGCCGTCCTCACCGTGGGTCAGATCAGGAACCTGCTCGAAGCAGGGCTGTCGACCCAGGAGATCGCGTACATGCTGCCCTGCGCCATCGGCGCGGCTCCGGACTTCGAGTCCTGCCCCGAGTTGCTGGACCTCCTGCGAGCGCGCCTGCACGGGCTGGACGAGCACATCGACACGCTCGCCCGCTCCCGCCAGGCCCTCCATGACTACATCGCCTCCACCGAGCAGCGTGTGTCGCACCGCTATCCGGCGTGCGACGCCACCACCCTGGAGCCGGCACCCGCGTGACCGCGCCCTGGGCCTGAAGGCCTCCGCGCGTCGGGATCGTCGCCGCGGTGGTGCCCCTGACGGCACCACCGGTCCGTCATCCGGCGACCGTTCTCTTTGGGGACGGGGCCGGCCGCGCAATGCCGGACTGACGGCGGCGAGGACGAAGATCAGGGCGTGTCGTGATCGTAACGGGCCGGGGGAGGTCATCCGGACATCGTGTCCATGATCGTCCGATCACGGCAAACCATCGTGGAGATCCGCCGAACACGGCCGGTGCCCCGGCGGAACCGCTGGACCGGACGGCTGGCGGGTTCAGGCGGGCTGTCGCGGGGTGACGGTGGTCATGCGTCGCAGGCCGATGAACTCCATCGTCGCGTAGATCGCGACCACCAGCGCTCCCACCAGCAGGAAGGCGACCCCCAGGCCGGTGAGCGGGATGACGTCGGTGAAGGCGAGCAGCACGAGCGCCGCGCCCGACGCCGCGTTGCCCACGACGACGAAGGCCGCATAACGCGCAGGGATCTGCGGGTATCCGGCGATGAGGCCCAGGGCGGCCGCCCCACCCAGCATGGCGACCCCGAACGGGATGGACCAGGCGGTCGGCAGCCCGAGCGGCTCGCTGAGCGCCGTGCTCGCCACGAGCATGACCACGCCGAAGGCCGCCGTGCTCCAGCCGTCGATCCGCAGGGTGGTGCGCAGGAAGGTGTCAGCCGTCATCCCGGTCTCCTCAGTCGGTGGGCGAGCCGTACCGGCCCTGGTCACAGAACCTTTCACCGGCGAGGTCATCGACTCAATGACGTCAGAGGTCATGGTGGAGGGAACCGGAGCGGGTCGTATCCTCCAGGGCATGAAAGTGGAGCAGCCGTCCAGGGTCGGCGTCCTGCTGCGCGAGTGGCGGCAGCGCCGCAGGCTCAGCCAGCTCGACCTCGCCAACCTGGCCGACACCTCCGCGCGGCACCTGTCGTACGTCGAGACGGGTCGCGCGCAGCCGAGCCGTGCGATGGTGTTGCGCCTGTCGGAGGCGCTGGACATTCCGTTGCGCGAGCGCAACACCCTGCTCCTGGCCGCGGACTACGCGCCCGCCTACAGGGAGAGCGGGCTCGACGAGGAGTACATGTCCTCGATCAGGGCCGCGATCGACACCATGCTGACCGCGCACGAGCCGTACCCCGCCGTTCTGGTCGACCGCCTGTGGAACGTGCTGGCGGGGAACAGGGCCATGGCCGTCCTCATGGACGGCATACCGCCGCACCTCCTGGAGCCGCGGCCCAACGTGTTCCGGCTGGCCCTGCACCCGGACGGCCTGGCCTCCCGGCTGGCCAACCTGGGCGAAGTCCGTACGCTCTTCCTCCAGCGACTGCTGCGTCAGGTCAACGCCACGGGAGACGAGGCGCTGCGCTCGCTCTACGAGGAGGTGCGCCGGTATCCCGCGCCCATGGGCGAGGAGACGGAGGGGCCCGGCGAGGGTGAGCACGGGCCGAGCCCGATCCAGGTGCCGTTGAGGATCCGCACCCCTTACGGAGAGCTGTCGATGTTCAGCACCATGGCCACCTTCGGCGCACCGGCCGATGTGACGCTGTCGGAGCTGGCGATCGAGCTGTTCTATCCCCTCGACGAGTTCAGCACCAAGGCGCTCCACGCCCTGGGGGAGTGGTCCTCCTAGAGTCGTCCCGCAGGCCCGGCAGGGAAGGGACGGGCCTAGTTGTACTTGTACAGCCTGGTGGCGACCTCGTCCTCACCGTCGAAGACCGAGGCGCGGTACATGCTGACACGCAGATCACCGTGCTCTGCCTTGCCGCACGTGTTCGACCCGGCCAACTGCTGGATCTCGAAGCGCGCCGAGGGGTCGCCGTCCACGAAGTACTCCGCCCGCGCCTGATGCGTGTCAGCTCCCGTGTCACACGCGAACACGAACGTGTTCTTCCCGCCGAAGCACACGCCGGCGGCGCCCTTCGTCGAGGTGCAGACCTTCGACCGGGCCTGGGCGGCGGCCGGGGTCACGTGGGTCTCCCTCTTGACGGGGTACTTGGTGACGTCGCGGACCGTCTTCCACCGGCTGACCTTGATCAGCCGGTTGCCGTTGTACACGGCCGCCCTGAACGTGACGCTCTTGCCGATCTCCCTGCTTCCCTTGATCTCGCCCTCGCGCCCGAGGTTGTGGATGACGTACTTCGTGCCGAGGTAACCGTTCAGGTAGTACTCGACCGCGGGGTGGAGCCTGTCGTTCTTGGTGTCCTCGATCGTGACACCGGGCCTGTCGCTCTCGTCAGGGCCCACACAGGCCGTCGCGCCCTTGACGCGGACGCACTCGGCGTCCTCTTCGGCCTTCACCGGCCTCCCGCCGGCAGGCACCCCGGTAACGGCGGGCACGGCGACGGAGGGGGCGGGCGCCTTCGCGGCGGGCCTGGCCACTTTCGCCGCCGCCCCTTCGACGCTGAACGCGGCCGTCAGTGTCACGGCCACCGCTATGAGTGTGCGTCCTAGCACCACTTTGTTCTCTCCAAGCTCAGGAGTCACAGGGCTGTTGCCAGGGTGAGACGCGTCAAATGCCGCAAAGGTTCGGATTCATGGGAAATATCGCCGATATGCGAGGGCGAAAGGCCTCTTGACCTGCCGTGAGACGATAAAAAGAAGGGGAATCGGCTCCGAAGGGAGCAACAGGATGGACACCACCGTGGCGGAAGTGGCGCCAGATATATGCCGGTTGTCAACTTTCATCCCTGATGCCGGGATCATGTTCAACCAATATCTCGTCGACGCGGAAGAACCGCTGCTCTTCCACACCGGGCTGCGGGGGCTGTTCCCGCTGGTGTCGGCGGCGGTGGAGCGCGTGATGCCGGTCGAGCGGCTGCGCTGGGTCACCTTCGGTCACCTCGAGGCCGACGAGTGCGGCTCGATGAACTCCTGGCTCGCCGCCGCGCCCCACGCGCAGATCGCGCACGGTGCCTTGGGCTGTCTGGTGTCCGTCAACGACCTCGCGGACCGGCCGCCCAGGCCGCTGGCCGACGGCGAGGTCATGGACCTGGGCGGCAAGCGGATGCGGCGGATCGAGACCCCGCACGTGCCGCACGGCTGGGACGCCGGCCTGTTCTTCGAGGAGACCACGGGCACCCTGCTCTGCGGTGACCTGTTCACCTCGATGGGGGAGTCCCCCGCGGTCACCGACGTGGAGATCGTCAGCCCTGCCCTGGCGGCCGAGGACACCTTCGGCGCGACCTGCCTGACCCCGGGAACCGGCCCCACCATGCGCGCGCTGGCCGACCTGGAACCGAGCGCGCTGTGCCTCATGCACGGACCCACCTACCGTGGGGACGGCGGGGCGGCGTTGCGTGACCTCGCGGACGCCTACGAGGAGCGGCTCGCCGCCGAGGGCGTCCGCCTCCACGGCCCCGTCACGCCGTCCGTCTAGGTCGCGGGCGCAATGGAAAAGGGCACCGCCGGTGTGTCACCGGCGGTGGCCTCCACGAGAGGTGGGTTACAAGAGATTGTTCAGGTTCGGCCTGAACATGTGGCGGGCGTTCCTCGCGCGCCTGTCCCGCCTGTCCCTGTCATCCCCCTTGTCGGACCTTTCCGCCCTCGCCGGCCGCTCCACGGGCGCCGGGGCGACCCGTTCGGCGAGTGTGATCTGATGGTCCTCGACCTCACCGCTGTCGGCCCAGCCGGTCGGCCGTGCCACGTCCTCGGCGGTCGCGGACGTGCGCAGCCTCAGCCATGTGGCACCCGGCTTGACGTTCCTTGGAACGCTCCAGGTGAGTTCCCTCGTCGTGCTCGCCTCCTCAGCCGAGGCCTGCGCTCGCTCGCCCGGATCGAACTTGCCGTTGCGGTCGAAGTCGATCCAGCCCGCCAGCGCCGCCTCCGCAGGTCCGCCTACGGGGACGGCCAGCGTGTACGTCCTGGCGTTGCCCTCCACAGGCGGAGGCCCGCCCGCCGCGATGGCGTCGTCGGTGTCGGTCTCCTGACGCAGGGCGCGAGGAGTGACGCTGTCGACGGTGGTGTGGTCGGCCGTCACGGCGTTGCCGAGGTAGGTGTCGGTGAGGATGTGCGAGGCGGCGCCGTAGGAGGCGGGCGCGTCGGAGGCGTCCTCGTAGAGGGACAACTTGAAGGCGCCCCACATCTGCGGGCTGCCCGCGTCGCCGCGGTAGCGGACGTCACGAGCGCGCAGCATGATGGTGAACGAGCGCAGGGTGCCGTTCACCTGGACGGTGCCGCAGGTGTACACCACTCCGCAGGTCGTGGTCCTAGTCCTGGTGAACCGCTCGGGCACGATGCTGTCGTCCGTGACCCGGTAGCCGGGGAACCCCGCCACCTTGCTGAAGGTGGGTGTGGCCGGTGTCCCGCCCATCAGACGCAGGCCTGCCCAGTAGTCGTCCCGCTCGGTGCCCTCGGTCACCACGCCGCCCGTGCCGTACACGTGCAGGCGCGGGTCGCGCACAGGCCTCGAGAAGGTGAACGTCAGGGCGACGACGTCGCTCCACCCGTTCGGGTTGACCTCGAACTCCTCGTAGAGGTCGAGGATGCCGGCTCCCGCCTTGGCGTTAGCCGGGATGAGGAACTCGTCGTCGAGCGCCGCGGGGTCCGCGGGCGCGACCTGGGCCCAGACCACCTTGGTGCCGCCGACCGGCGTCTTCCTCACGGTGACCTGCACCCCCGAAGCGGTGCTCCCGTGGGCCTCCGTCGCCGAGTTCGTGAAGGTCTGAGGCCCGTCCGCATGCGCCATGGGAACGATTCCCGCCATCCCGACGAGTACCGCGGCCACGCCGGTGAGGACTTTACGAACATACATTTCCGCTCCCGAGAAGCCGTTTGGCTTGTCTTCCGTCACCACCGGGAGTTCTGTTCCGCTGGACACGGTCAAAGGCATGGAAAACTCGCTGCTCAAGCTGATTTACGCACCTGTCCCAATAGGCCGCGGGTCACCCTTCTCGCGGCGAAGTCGGCGCCGTGCACGAAACGCATGGCGGGTCCGAAAGTGGCGGCCGAAGCGAGCCCGACCACATAAAGTCCGCTGATCGGGCTTTCGTAGGTCCTCGTCAGCCGTGGGGTCGGGCCCTCGCTGCGGATCCCGCGGCGCAGGTCCGGGTCGAGGACGCCGATCCTGCCGAGGTCCACCTTGTAGCCGGTCGCGGCGATGACGTGCTCGGTCTCGATCGTGCTGACCTCGCCCGCCGCGTCGCGCAGGCGCAGGCGCACGGTGTCGCGGTGCTCGGCGCCCGCGAGTTTCGCGCCCAGCGTCACGGGGACGGCCCCCTCGAACCGCTCCCTCAGCCACCAGGACCCGGCAGGCCCGAGCGTGTTGCGCACGATGTGCTTCCTGGCCGCCCTCGGCAGATAGCGGACGGCTCCTGGCAACTCCGACCACACCCACGAGGGCCAGCCGGTGCCGAGACCCGAGCTGGGCGCCAGCATGCGGTCGAGCATCGATCGGTTCTCGACGGGCGTGTCGTTCCAGGCCAGGGTCTTGCACCTGGCGACGACCCGGACCATGGCCCCCGCCTCCTTCAGCAGCGTCGCGGTCTCGAGCGCGGACTGACCCGCGCCCACGACGGTCACATCCCTGCCCGCGAAGGCCGACAGGTCGTGGTGGTCGCTGGCGTGCGACGACACCTCAGGCGGCAGCCCGGCCAGCGCGGCGGGTTTGTGGGCGAACGGCAGGAAGCCGACCGCCAGCACGACGGTCCTGGCCAGCACGGAGTCCCCTGACGAGAGGGTGACGGCGAACAGTCCACCCTCGGAGCCCACGGTGGTCACCGTGGACTCGTCGAGCGCCTTCTTGACCGTCTGCGCGCTGAACCACTTGCCGTAGGCGACGAAGGTCTCCACGGGGACGGGCTCGCCGTAGGAGTACTGGCGGTAGGCGTCGAGCCCGTATCGCCGATCGGGGTCACCGAGGTGGGAGGCCTGGGGCTCGGACTTCAGCAACATTCCTCGTGGCATGTGCTGCTCCCACGCCTGCATGGGACGGCCGAACACCTGAGCGTCGAGCCCGGCGTCCAGCGCATGGGCGGCAACGGAAAGCCCGTAGGGACCCGCGCCCACAATTGCCACGTCTATCACCGGCGTCTGCAAAACGTCTCCTCCCGTTCGTGAGCGACAAAAGCCTATTTCCGACGGCTCTTGAGGCGAGTAAAGCCACGCTTTATCGTCTGTCCGGTCATTGCCACGAATGGCCAGTAATCGTCCGCCGAGAGCCATGCGAGTTCGTCCGCCTGCCGCATCGCGCGCAGCCATCCGGCGCAGGTGCGTTCGCGCCCCATCCGAAATGCGGGGAATATGTCGTAGTTCTCCACCAGGAAGGTGCGCCCGTAGACCGGGCGGGCGGCGGTCTTCCACCTCCCCGAAAGGTGCAGGTGCATGGTCCGCACCAGGTCGAGGCCGCGGTGGTCGCTGAACAGCCGGAACTGCGCGCCCAGTCTGGGGTTGAAGTCGAGCAGGCAGTAGGCGTCGCGCGCCGCGTCGTAGCGGAAGTCCAGATCGAGGATGCCGCGGTAGCCGAGCGCCGCCGCCATGGTGTTGGCCGCCTTCTCGATGGCGGGGTTGGGCACCGAACAGCCGTACGTCGTGAGGCCCGCACCCGGCGGATAGGCGCGCTCCTTGCGCCCCGTGCCGCCGAACAGGCACGTCGAGTCCTGGTCGTAGTAGCCGTGGAAGAACCAGTCGGACTTCTCTCCTCCCTGCACGAAACGTTGCAGGAGCAGGTCGCTGTCGCCGCCTCTGCCGAGCAGGCTGACGGCCTGCTCCAGGCTGTGGATCACGCTGGTGTTGCGCAGTCCCGCTCCCTGGGGGAGCAGCCACGGCTGGGCCCACTTGGCCACCAGCGGCAGCCCGAGGGCGGCGACCGCAGACCCGACCTCCTGCTCGGTGGCGACGACGCGGGTCTCGGGCTGGGCGATGCCGAGGGACGCGCACACGTCGGCGAGCCCTGCCTTGTCCGCCAGTGCGCGCGGCAGCCCGGGCGCCTGGTCGGGCAGCAGGAAGAACGGGCGCAGCTCGGCCGCGTGCTCGGCGACGGCGATGGCGCCCGCGTCGTCCATCGTGATCAGCACCGCCCTGCGGCCGATGCTTTCGGCCACCGCGGTCAGCGTCTCGACGAAGCCCCTGCCTTTCGGCCAGGTGTACATGTGGGCCAGGTATTTCGACCGGGAGACAGGCGCGTGCCTGCCCTCGATGAGCCCGTGCACCTCGACGCCCGCTCTTCCCAGCGAGCGAATCGCGCCGAGTGTCCCATGATGAAAGATGTTGTCGTCGAGCCGCAGAACCAGCGCGGGCACCGTCGAATCCAGCATTTTCTCCACCCCATTCCTTATGCCTTATGCAGGACATTCACTGCCAACTCGCGTGGTGAATATTCGGCAAGTCGGTGAGTGGGGTATATAGGGTGAGACTAGAGACAACGTGTAGGGACGTTTGCCATGACAGCCCAAAAGGAACACTTTCGCTGGCTTTTCGCAGCAGTCGCCGGATCGGCGGCGATCGCGTGGCTTGCCACCAGTACCGGCGTGAACGGTGCGACGCCGAGGACGGAGCCCAAGAAAAGCGCCGCGCTCGGCGTCTTTCTGGCCTCCGACACGCGAGGCACCAAACGCCTGCCCTATTTCGAGGAGTGGCTCGGCACGGAGGTGACGGTCGGTCGCACCTATCTGCCCGGTGAGAACTGGTCGGCCTTTCAGGGACCCGGCTTCATTCTCGAACCGTGGACCACCTGGCGCGCCGCCAAACCTGGGCGGATCCTGGCGCTGAACGTCCCCATGATCGCGCCGAACGAGTCCGAGATGCCTGACAGCACGGTCTCCGTGTTGCTGACCGCCGGGGCCCATGGCGCCTTCGACCCCTTCTTCGAGCGCCTGGCGCAGAAACTGGTGTCCGCGAAGGCGGCCGACACCATCATCGTGCTCGGCTGGGAGATGAACGGCACCACCTACTCGAGCCGTTGCGCGCCCAATCCCAAGGCGTGGAAGAGCTACTGGCGGCGCATCGTCACGACCATGCGCTCCGTGCCGGGACAGAACTTCCGCTTCGACTTCGCGCCCAGCCGCGGACGCGACGCGATCCCCTGGACCAAGTGCTATCCGGGCGACGACGTGGTCGACATCATCGGGATGGACAGCTACGACCAGGCCCCGGGGGAGCAGTTCTCCGACTACGTCAAGCAGCCGTACGGGCTGCGGGCGCATGCCGCATTCGCGAAGGCGCACGGCAAGCCCATCTCCTTCCCCGAATGGGGGCTCTTCCGCTACGGCGACCGCCCCGAGTACGTGCGCAGGATGCTGAACTGGATCGCCAGGCACGACGTGGTGTATCACTCGATCTCCGACTACTGCTCGCACGGTGTCTGGCAGTGCTCGATGAACCCGCGCTCATCGGCGGTCTTCCGCGCGATGCTGAAGCCCACTCCCTCGGCCACGCCCACCGTCACACCGGCGGAGGCCACGCCCACGCCGGGCACGCCCAGCCCGGTCACCTCCGGCTCGGCCACATCCAGCCCGGCCACATCCAGCCCGGCCACGATCGGCTCGGCCACATCCAGCCCGGCCACCTCCGGCTCGGCCACGCCGAGCCCGGTCACCCCGACCCCCGCCACGCCGGCCGCCGGGGTTTCCGCCACCGTCACACCGACGGCTTCCAAGAGACCCACACCGTCCGTGGTGATCGCCGCGACGCCGAAGCCCTCGCCTGGAACGCCGGCCACGCCGCCCACGCCGCCCACGCCCTCGGAACGTCCCGCCGTCGCCGTGCCCGTGGGCGCGGTGCTGGTGCCGAACCCGGTTCCGCAGGCCGAGCCCAGAATCCCGAGGGTGTGCTCGGCGAGCGCGTCGAACACCACGCGGTCGTCGTACGCCAAGGCGAGCAGCGCGCCGGCGCGGCCCTCGGCGGCGGCGAGCTCCGGCTGCGCGAGCCTGAGCAGCAAGGCCCCGGCGAGCGCCTCGACATCCTCAGCGGGTACGGCGGCGCCCACCCTCTCGCCGACCACCTCGGCCAGACCAGGCACGTCGGAGGCGACCAGCGCCCGCCCGGTCGCCAAGGCCTCCAGAGCGGTCAGCGGCAGACCCTCCCAGCGCGAGGGCAGGACCACCACGTCCGCGGCGGCATACCAGGATCGAGGATCGGCCACCGGCCCGGCGAAGTGAACGCCGGGCCCCGCCTGCGAGCGCAGCCCTTCGAGCAGGTCGCCGTCGCCGACGATCACCAGCCTGGCCGCCTGGCAGTCCTTAGTGACCAGCTCCCACGCGGCCAGCAGCAGGTCCTGGCCCTTCTGCCTGGTGACCCTGCCCACGCAGACGGCCAGCGGCGCGAACTCCGGGACGCCGTGACGCGCCCGCGCCGCGGCCCGCTCCTGCGGCCCCGCGGGCCTGAACCGTCTGAGGTCGACGCCGTTGCGCACGATCACGAGGTTTCCCCGCACGTCGTGCCGCAGGGCGGTCGCCGTCTCGCCCTCGCCCACGCACACGAGCACGCCGGCCCAGCGGGCCGCCGCCCTCTCCCACGCCAGCGCCATCGCGGCGACGGGCCCGCGGGCGGCCAGCCACGACCAGCCGTGCGGCTGGAACAGCGTGGGGACCCTGCCGCGGATGACGGCCCTGCCCACCAGGCCCGCCTTGGCGGAGTGCAGGTGGACGGCGTCGGGGGCGAAGTCACGCAGGAGCCTCCCGAGCCTCAGCCCCGCGGCGAGGTCGGCGGGCCCCGGCGAGCGTCCTGCGCGCCAGTCGAGCCATGGGACGCCCAGCTCGGCCAGGTGGGGGCGCAGCCGCCCCTCGCTGGGGCAGGCGACCGCGACGTGCCAGCCGCGCCGTACCTGGTCGGCCGCCACGGCCGCCACGTAGGCGCCGACGCCGCCGTCCACGGGCTGTGTCACGTGCAGGACTCGCGGTGCTCCCACCGCCTCCCTGCGGCGCGCCCTCATGCCTCGGCCCCGACCAGCGAGGGAGCTCGCTCCCCGCGCGACCCGCTCGCCACGGAAGGCGAGGCCAGGAAGACGAGCCCCGCGACGAGCACCGCCGCGGCCGTCCCGATGCCCACGTTGACCAGGAGCACGGGCGACGAGGGCGCGAGCGGCATCGACGCGCTCGCGAAGCTGGCCAGCCGCACTCCGGTGTTGGTCGCCTGCATGTTCGCGTAGGAGATCAGCGCCGTCGAGGCCTGGTCGGCCCGCGCGACGGCCTCCTGCGCGGTGGGAGCGATGGCCGTGAGCCGCACCAGCGGAGCGTCAGGAGAGGCGGAGGCGCTCAGGGTCCTGTGCGCCTGCTCGCCGCTGGTGATCAGCCCGGGCTGGACGGCGATCCTCGCGTACGCCTGGGCGAAGTTGGCCGTCCGCCCGGGATCGCCCTCGGCCACCACCACGACATAGGCGTCGGAGCTGTAGACGGGCTCCCTCGCCAGTGAGTAGAAGAGCCCGGCCAGCGCCCCGAGCAGCAGGGACAGCGGCAGCCACCATCGCCTCAGCCACCCCGTCACGCGTGCCTGCGTCCATGTCATCGACGTCATCGCCTCTCCTCGTTGCCCGGGGCGCCCAGCAGGCGCCGGTAGAGCGCTTCCAATTGGTCGACCTGGTGCCGGATGTCGTAGAGCCGGACGGCCCCCGGCGGCGTCAGCCTGGACGGCCGCGTGGACGCCATTTCCTTGAGCTCGGCGCCGAGCCGGCCGGGGGTGACGCGGCGCGCTCCGGGAGCGGCGTCACGCGGCAGGTCGTCGACGGCCGGGCAGGTGTCGTACAGGACCGGCAGCCCCGCGGCGAGCGCCTCGACGACGGCCAGCCCGAACGTCTCCTCCTGCGAGGGCGCGGCCAGCACGTCCATCGCCGACAGCATGGCGCGCGTGTCGGGCGACTCGCCCGCGAAGATCACGCGGCGGTCGACTCCCAGCGCGCGGGCGAGATTCTCGAGCTGCAGCCTGCGGGATCCGGCTCCGACCAGCAGCAGGAAGGTGTCGTCGAGCCCCAGCATCGCCTCGACGAGCAGGTCGAACCGCTTGCCGGGCTCCAGCCTGCCGACGCCGCCCACCACGAACGCCTCGCGCGGCAGGCCGAGCGCGTCGCGCGTCCGCTCGCGCAGGCGCGGGTCGTAGCGGAAGGCGCGCGCGTCGACCCCGTTGGCGATCACGACGATGCGCGAGCGAGGGATGCCCCAGGTGGCCAGCCGGTCGGCCACGGTGGGCGAGACGGCCACCGTGACGTGCCCGAGCAGCTCGCTGGCCAGGTAGAGCGCCCTGACCGGCCTGGTGATGTGACGGCCCTCGATCAGCTCCTTGCCGATCGAGTGCTCAGTCGCCACGATCGCGGGAACGTTGGCCAGCCGTGCGGCCAGCCTTCCGTACACGCACGCGCGGTACAGGTGCGTGTGGACGACCTCGTAGCGGCCCGCCCGCATCAGCCTGGCCAGCCGTCCGAGCGCCCGCAGGTCGCGGTTGCCGCGCATGTCGACGCGGTGGACGGGCACCCCTGACGCCTCGATGGCCTCGGCCACCACGCCGGACCCGGTCAGCACCGCGACCTCGCAGTCGGCGCTCATGTACGGCAACTGCGCCCGCAGCTGCTGTTCCGCGCCGCCCGCCGCCAGTCCTGTGATGACGTGCAGGACCTTCACGACCCCCACCGCATCCGGTGTCGCATCCACTTGGCGCGCAGCCTCAGGGCTCCGTCCCTGTCGCCGATGTAGGTGCGGGGCAGCGCGTGAGGGCCGGTGTGCTCGGACTTCCAGATGGCGCACGCGTAGTCGTAGCCCGCGCCCCTGGCCGCGGCGACCTCGCGGGCGCCGACGTGTCCGTACGGGTAGCAGAAGCCGGTGACCTCGGCGTCCACGATCTCTTCGAGCGCCGCCTTGCTCGCCGTCAGCTCGTGCCTGAGCTCGGTGCCCGTCAGGGAGGTCAGCGAGGGGTGCACGACCGAGTGCGAGCCGACCTCCATGCCCTGGCGCGCCACCCTGCGCAGGTCGTCGGCGTCCATGAGCGGCTTGACGGGATAGCCGGCGTCCCACTCGTTGGAGCCGCCGAGCCTGCCGGAGACCATGAACACGGTCGCGGTGAAGTGATGACGCAGCAGCGCGGGGACGACCTCGCTCACGAAGTCGGCGTAGCCGTCGTCGAAGGTGAGCCCGACCAGGCGGCCGGCCGTACCGGCTCGCCTGGCGGCCATGAGCTCTCGCATCGAGACCCCGCGCAGCCCGCGCCTGGCCAGCCAGCGCAGCTGGGCGGCGAATCTGTCGGGGGAGACGGTGATGTTCAGGGGATCGTCGTCGTATTTCGTCACCGAGTGGTACATGAGGACGAGCGGCATGGCGGTCATGCGCGACCTCGGATCCTGATCATTGTGGTGATCTCCTCTGTTCCCGTGAGTGCCGCGGCGGCGCAGAACACCGCCGCGATGGCGGCCGCGGTCAGCGCCAGGACGGCCGCAGGCGGCAGGCCCGCCAGCAGCGAATGAGTGCCCCATCCGGCCGCGGCGGCGAGCGCGCCGGCCAGGAGCAGGCAGGCGGCCGGCCGGGCGACGGAGCGCACGGGCAGGCCGATGGCGGGGCCGCGCAGCCCCGCGAACAGGATCGCCGCGCTCAGCGTGATGCCGGCCGCGTTGGCCGCGGCGATCCCCGTCGTCCCCCAGGGCGGTGTGGCCAGCGCGATCGTCGCGGCCAGCCCGGCGGCCATCGCCAGCGCCGGATACCAGGTCGGGCGGGTGCCGCAGAAGAACGCCCTGCACACGACGCCGACGACCGCCTGGCCGAGCAGTCCCAGCGAATAGACGCGCATGATCAGGGCCGTGGCCTCGGTGTCGGCGTCGGTGAACGCGCCGTGCTGCAGCAGCAGCCTGACGATCTCCGGCGCGCACACCACCAGCACCGCGGTGGCGAGCAGCACGGTCGCCGCCGCCGTCACCAGGTCGTCGGTCAGCCTGCGCCTGACGGTGGGGCCGTCGCCTGCCGTGATGGCCCGCGCGAGGTGGGGGAAGGTGACCGTGGCGACGATCAGCGACAGGATCATCGGCACCTGAGCGATCTTCTGGGCGTAGTTGAGGTGCGAGATCGACCCTTCGGCCAGCGACGATCCGGCGAACCGCTCGACGAACACCTGCCCCTGGCGTTCGAGGGTGTAGGCGGCGATCGGCAGGAAGGCCCCGAGCGGCAGCAGCATCCTGCGGGTGGACCTGCGCGGCCGTCCGAGCCTCTTCACGAAGGCGGGGGCCTGTATCAGCACCATGCCCACCGCGCCGAGGGCGACCCCCGCGGCGGCCGCGGACACGCCGTGATCCTGGAAGACCCAGAGGACGGCGATGATGCCCAGGTTGTAGGCGACGCTGATGGCGGCGGGCGGGCCGAAGGCGTGGTGCGTGCGCAGCGCCGCGCTCAGATAGCCGGCCATGCCGAACATCAGGATCGTCACGGAGGTGAGCCGCATGCACCGCACGGCCAGTTCGGGGTCGGCGATGCCGGGGGCCAGCAGGGCCACGAGCCAGGGAGCCCCCGCGGCGGTCAGCGCGGTCAGGCCGAGCAGCGCGACGCTCATGTGCGGCAGCGTCGCCGCGACCAGGTTCCTGACGTCGCCGCCCCGCTCGGCGGCCCTGCTGAACAGCGGAACCATCAGGAAGGCCATGCCCTCGATGAGCAGGGGCGCGGAGGTCTCCGGGATCATCCAGGCGACCAGGAAGGCGTCGGTGGCGGAGTCGGCTCCGAAGGTCCTGGCCAACAGCAGGTCGCGACCGAAGCCGAGCATCGAGCCGAGCCCGACGAGGACGGCGGTGAGGCTCGCGGCCCTCAGCCCTGCAGGGGCGGCCGTGGTCATCGCGGCCACCCGTTCGTGGCCCAGGTCAGAGCGAGACCCAGCGTCACGGCCATGACCAGGGTGGGCGCGCCGCCGATGTCGGAGTAGGCGAAGTCGACGACCTGCCAGGTCAGCAGCCCGGCGACCGCCACCCCGCTCCGCCTGAACGTCCAGACGAGCAGCGCGCCGAAGAAGAAGGCGAAGGCGGCCAGGCCCAGCACGCCCTGCTCACTCAGCACCAGCAGGTACATGTTGTGCGGCGACAGCAGCGGCTGCCGCGTGAACCCGTTGACGGGGTCGTCGGTGTCGCTGCCCGACGACAGCCCTGTCGGCGCGTAGGTGTCGCGCAGTTCGGCGAACCGGCGGGGCCCGACGCCGGTCAGCGGGTGGTGTGTCCACATCGCTCCCGCCGTCTCCCACAGGCTGTAGCGGTCGCTCACCGACTGGTCGGGCTGGGAGAAGGAGGAGGTGATGGAGGCCAGCCGCTGCCCGATCGTGTCCGAGCCCACCCCGAAGCCGAAGACCAGCAGGAAGGCGGCGGCCACCGTGACCAGCGCCACCCGCGCGGCGGTGCGCGCGCCGTACCTGACGAGCATGACCGCCGCGGCGCAGAGCAGCGCGAGCCAGGTGCCCCGGCTCAGCGAAAGGACCAGCGGAACGGTCAGCAGGCCGGCGCCGGCGAGGGCGGCGATCCGCTGCCTGCCGTGGAGCTCCAGTCCGAGCGCGAACAGCAGGATCAGGCCGTAGCTGACGACGGTCGCCATGCCCATGACGTCGAGCGCGCCGAACGTGCCGACGGCACGCACCCTCTCGCCTCCGTACGAGGCGCCCGTTCCGGTGAACGCCTGGTAGCAGCCGACGACCCCCTGGACGGCGGCGGCGGCGACCAGCGCCCCGCCCACCAGCCACACGTCCTCCCGCCGGCGCAGCGTGATCATGACCGCCAGCGGGATCAGCACGAAGACCTGCAGGAAACGGAGGTAGCCCGGCAGGCTCGTCAGCGCGTCGGGAGAGGTCAGCGTCGCCGCCGTGACGGCGAGCACCAGAGGGGTCAGTACCAGCGCGCGCAGAGGAAGGCGCGGGCGCCCCGCCACGAGGCAGGCCGCGGCCACGGCGACCAGCGCCACGGACGCCCCGTCCGCCATGGTCACGTGGACGGCCGAGCCGGGGTCGTCGGTGCGGGAGGGAAGGCAGGTCAGCAGCACGGTCGCGGCAGCCAGGAGACTCGGCCCGCGTGCCAGGGACGCGGGGAGCAGGACGCGCATCCCTAACTTCCACCTGGCCGGAGCAGGGACCAGGCGGTCCTGATCATGATCTTGAAGTCGGTCCTGAGTGACCAGTCGTCGATGTAGTGGTTGTCGAAGCGCGCCCTGTCCTCGATCGAGGTGTCGCCGCGCAGCCCGTGGATCTGCGCCCAGCCGGTGATCCCGACCGGCACCCTGTGGCGCAGGCGGTAGCCGGGGGTGGTGGCGGAGAACTGGTCGACGAAGTAGGGGCGCTCAGGCCTGGGACCGACGATGCTCATGTCGCCCTTGAGCACGTTCCAGAGCTGAGGCAGCTCGTCGAGTGAGGATCTGCGCAGCGCCTTGCCCACAGGGCCGAGCCTGCGGTCGTGGGCGATGCTCCAGCGGGTGGCCGACTCGTGCGCGTCCACCGGCTTGAGCGTGCGCAGCTTGATGAGCTCGATCGGCCTGCCGCCGCAGCCGACCCTGCGCTGCCTGAACAGCACGCCGGGGCCGATCTCCCAGCGCACCATGAGCGCACAGACGGCGAGGATCGGCGCGCTGATCACCAGGCCGACCAGGGCGACCGCGATGTCGAGCGCCCGCTTGAGCGGCCAGGTCAGGCGGGTCTGCGGGTCGGGGCGCATGCGCAGCAGCGGGAAGCTCCTGACCTGCTCGCGCAGCGGGGCGAAGTCCAGGACCAGATCGTCAGGCGCGGGGGCGAGGTAGACCTCGCAGCCCAGCTCCCTGGCGGCCCTGGCCAGGTCCTGCCCCTCCCTGCCCGCGATGACCACGGCGCGCACCTCGTGCGCGTGGAAGATCTCGGCGAGGTCGTCAGGGGTGCCGAGCACCGGAGGCCCGGTGTCCGTGTCGGTCTCCTCGTCGAGGAAGCCGATCGGCAGCAGGCCGTACTCGGGAAAGCCGAGCAGGGCCGAGGCCAGGCGATGCCCGTGCGGGTTGGCGCCCACCACCACGGCGGGTTTGATGCCGCCGCGCCTGCGCGCGGCGCGCACGGCGGCCTGGAAGACGCACCTGCCGCAGAAGGCCAGAAAGGCGAAGAGGGCCGCGGCGATGACGGCCACGGTCAACGAGGCTGATTCCCAGAAGGCGGCCAGGGTGGCGACCAGTCCCGCTCCCGCCAGCCAGAACCCCCTGTCAAGGCTGGAGGGCAGGATCCTCGGCTCGTACACCCGGCCGGCGGCGTTCACCGCGACGACCAGGACACAGGCGAGGAGAACCCGCCAGGGCGTCTGCCCGGCCATCAGCGCGCTGAAGGTCATGCACGCCAGATCGATGCTCATCAGGCCAAGCGGCTGGACGGCTGCCCAGTACCCAGATCGCCGGTGTCCCGCCCACACCGCGGCATGGCGGTCATCCCCTACAGATACAGCCATCATTTCTCCGCTAATCACCTTAAGTCGGCATGCGCCACTTGCCCGACCTAATCAAAACAAAGATCATCGGCGAGCCCTTGTTTGCTTTCTTCCCTACGCCGGCGAGGGCCGGAACCGGCCCCTTCGAATAGGCGAGAAAACCCCTCAACAAAGACTTGATCGTAGCCGTCCAGCAACCGCAGATTCCGTATTGGAGCAGGCGAAACAGAAGATTCGTGGGCAACTTTTCGTTGGGAGGTTGTTGGCGGTAGAAATACCCGCTCCACGTTTGTGGGAAGCTGTGGAGGCGAGGATTATCGGGATGTCGAGATGTCTTTAACGGCCCGGTCGCCTGACGGGGAAAGCGCGGCCCGTCACCGGGCGATCCCCTGACGGCGTGGACCACCACACGCCCTCGCCGCGCGTCAGTCCGGGCAGCTGTCGCTTGGCCTGGTTGACCAGGCGAGCGGGCAGCGAGCCCGTGACGAGCGTGGGTGAGGTGTCGCCCAGCTCGGCCCCCAGCCCTGTCAGCTTGGCCGTGACGGGGCCGAACGCGTCGGAGGGCAGCTCCACCTCGAAGGCGTGGCAGGGCTCGTAGACCCTGGTGCCCGCCCTGGCGAGGGCCGATCTCAGCACGACAGGGGTCTGGTTGCGGAAGTCGCCCGCCGTGCTGAGCGGCGCGACGAAGCCCGACCTGGTCAGCGTGACCGCGCAGTCGACGACGGGCCAGCCGTACAGGCCCTCGGTGAGAGTGAGGGGGACGGTGTCCTCGATCGCCTGGTTGAAGCTGTGCAGCAGCGAGCCGAGCTCGACCTCCCGCCTGAACGAGTAACCCGTTCCCGGCTCCACCCGCAGGCCGACGGTGGCCAGGAAGGTGTTGTCCGCGTGCCTGCCGATCTCCCTCCAGTCCTCGCCCACGCCCACGGGGCGTTCGAGGTAGAGCGGTGTGCTGTCGGCGAAGACGGCCTCGACGCCGAACTCGTCCCGCAGCCGCTCGGCCAGCACCTCCTTCTGCACCTCGCCGTAGAGCAGCACCGAGGTGCCGCCTTCGGGCAGGCCCCTGGTCTGGATGAGCGGATCCTGCTCGGCCAGCAGGAGCAGCGCGGCGTGCAGGCGGGCGGCGTCGGCAGGGTCCGCGGGCGTGACGACCGTCTCCATGCTGGGCCTGGCGAAGGCGGGAGCCCCTTCGGGGGCGGGCGAGAGCCTGTCGCCGACGCGGGCGCCCGACAGGCCCGAGAGCCTGCCGATGTCCCCGGCGGTGAGCCGGTCCTCGGAGCCCGAGCCCACCACCTCCAGCCTGGTCACCTGGCCGGAGTCGAGCTTCTGCCGCACGTGCAGCTCACCGGAGAACAGCCGCAGGTAGGCGACCTTGTGGCCGGACCTGTCGCGCTCGATGGCGAAGATCGTGCCCCGCAGGTCGTCGTCCTGGGGCGTGGGGACGGGGAGCAGGTCGCGGACGCCCTCGAGCAGTTCGGCCACGCCCTGCCCGCCGATCGCCGAGCCGTGGAAGACCGGATAGACCCGGCAGGCGGCGGTCTGCTCGGCGAGCCTCCCCCGCAGCTCGCCGGGCGGGAGCTCGCGCCCTTCGACCAGCGCTTCCAGCACGGTGTCGTCGTGGTCGGCCAGGAGCTCCGCGTCGAGTGACACAGGGACGACGCGGCCCTGCCGTACGTGGTTGACGGGGACGGCCGGCAGCCCTTCGAGGATGTCGCGCTCGAGCGCGCCCCTCCTGTCGATCTTGTTGACGAACAGGAGCGTGGGCATGCGCATCTTGCGCAGCGTCTTCAACAGGACCCTGGTCTGGGCCTGGATGCCCTCGACCGCGGAGATCACCAGGATGGCGCCGTCGAGCACCCCGAGCGCCCGCTCGACCTCGGCGACGAAGTCGGCGTGGCCGGGGGTGTCGATGAGGTTGACCCGCAGGTCGCCGAGGGTGAAGGAGGCGACGGCCGAGCGGATCGTGATGCCGCGGCGGCGCTCGATCTCGCCGGTGTCGGTCTGGGTGTCGCCGCCGTCGACGCTGCCGAGCCTGTGGATGGCGCCCGCGTCGAAGAGGATGCGTTCGGTGAGGCTGGTCTTACCCGCGTCGACGTGCGCGAGCACGCCGATGTTCAGGGTGGTCATGGATGCGTGGAACCTCGGTAGGAAGGACAGGGCGCTGAGTCGATCCGAGGCTCTGCCGCATCTGGTCCTCCCGAGGTTTCGTGCGGCGTCCATTGTGCTTCAGGGGCCTGCGGAGGTCCATCGGTTTTCTCCCGCGTACGGCGAGGCCGACAATTCCTGGGTGAGAGCTCTGCTGTACCTGCTGGCCAGCCTCGTCCCCGGACTGGCGGCGGTGGCGATCGGGGTCGCCGCGTTCGCCACGCCGTTCGCCGCGGCGCTGGCCGTGCCGGCCGTGCCCCTCGTGGCGTGGTTCGAGCGGTGGAGGCTCGGCTCGCCCCCTGTACGGCACCGGTGGCGCGAGCTGGGGCTGGGCCTCGCCTCGCTGCTCGTGCTGTGGTGGATCGACCTGGTGATGATCGCGTTCGCGGTCGGAGGGCCGATCGTGCTGATCATCTCGCCGGCCGTACAGGAGGATCTCGGGCCCGCGATCGTCGCCTCGGTGGCGGGGGTCGTGCTGGTGCCTGTCGGGATCGCCGTCCTGCTGCTGTGGGGCAGGGCCCGCATGACCATGGCGAGGGAGCTCCTGGAGCCGCACAGGCTGGAGGAGGTCGTGGCGTCGAGGGCCAGGCTGGTCGACGCGTTCGACGTCGAGCGGCGCAGGATCGAGCGGGACCTGCACGACGGCGCCCAGCAGCGCCTGGTCGCGCTGTCGATGCGGCTGGGACTGGCCAAGCTGGACCTGCCGCCTGGCTCGCCCGCGGCCCAGCAGGTGGCGAGCGCACACGAGGAGGCCAGGCAGGCGCTGGTCGAGCTGCGCGAGCTGATCAGGGGCGTGCACCCGCAGGTGCTGACCGACAGGGGACTGGCCGCGGCGATCGGGGAGGTCGCCTCCCGCTCGCCGATCCCCGTGGAGGTCGAGACGGTGCTGGAGCGGCTGCCCGAGCCGGTCGAGACGGCCGCGTACTACGTCGTCTCGGAGGCGCTGGCGAACGTCGCCAGGCACAGCGGCGCGTCACGGGCCTGGATCAGCGCCTCCCGGGCCTCGGGAGCACTCGTCGTCGAGATCGGCGACGACGGCGCGGGCGGGGCCGACCCTGCCAAGGGCTCGGGGCTCACGGGGCTGGCCGACAGGCTCGCGGTCGTGGGCGGCAGACTGTCGCTGTCCAGCCCGGCAGGCGGGCCGACGACGATGCGAGTGGAGATCCCGTGCGAGTAGTGATCGCCGAGGACGCCGTGCTGCTGCGCGAGGGTCTGGTCGGGCTGCTGGAGCGGTTCGGCCACGAGGTGGTGGCGGCCGTCGGCGACGCCGAGGCGCTGACGGAGGCGGCCACCGAGCACAGACCCGACATCGTGGTCACCGACGTGCGCATGCCGCCGGGCTTCACCGACGAAGGGCTGAGAGCGGCGATCAGGCTGCGCGCGGACGGCCTGCCCGTGCTCGTCCTCAGCCAGTACGTCGAGCAGACCTACGCCGCCGAGCTGATGGACGCAGGAGAGGGCGTCGGCTACCTGCTGAAGGACAGGATCGGCGAGGTGACCGAGTTCGTCGACGCCCTGAACAGGGTGGCCAGGGGCGGGATGGTCGTCGATACCGAGGTGGTGCGGCAGCTGCTCGGCCGCCGCCGCGACCCGCTCCAGCGCCTGACGCCCAGGGAGCTCGAGGTGCTCGGCCTGATCGCCGAAGGCCGCTCCAACGCCTCCATCGCCCGCGAACTCGTCGTCACGGAGGCCGCGGTGGCCAAGCACATCGCCAACATCTTCGCCAAGCTCGACCTGCCGCCCGCCGCCGACGGTCACCGCAGGGTGCTGGCCGTCCTGGCCTACCTGCGGACCTGAGCCTCGAGGGCCCGCAGCCGCGCCGAGGCGAGCTCGAGGACCATCCGGGTGGAGGGGGAGAGCGTCGGGCCGTGCACGATCGCGAACGTGTCGTGCAGCGGCGGATCGAGCGACGACCAGCGCAGCGTGTCAGGCAGCCGGTCGGCCAGCCGGTGCAGCACGCCCCTCCAGCTCACCGTCGCCGCCAGGCCGCGGGCCGCGATCTCCAGCGCGGTCTCCGGGTCCTCCACCTCCACCCTGGGCCGCAGCACGTGACCCGCCGCCTGGACGGCTCGCGTGAGCGCGCGGCGGGTGGTGTCCTCCTCGCGCCAGCTCACGTGCGGCAGCACGAGCGGCTGTGAGGCCAGGTACGCGGGCGTGACGGGATCGCGGGCCTCGGTGCTGACGTAGACCAGCTCGTCGCGCATCACGGGGGTCACCGACAGCCCCTCGCCGGGGACCGGCACCGCTGAGACGGCCGCCTCCAGCCTTCCCCTGCGCACGTGGTCGAGCACCTCGGCGGAGTTCTGCCCGATGAGCTGGACGCGGACGCCAGGGTGCCGCTCGAGGACGTCGGCCACCAGGTCGGCGCCCAGGTAGAAGCGGGCGGTGCCGAACAGGCCGAGCCGTACCGTGCCGGTCAGGACCTCCCGCACCGCGGCGACCGCCCTGCCCGCCTCCTCCACCGCGGCCAGGGCGGCGGCAGCGTGGGGGCGCAGCGCCAGCGCCGCCTCGGTGGGCACCACGCCCCTGCCCACCCGCAGGAACAGCGTCACCTGCAGGTGCTGCTCCAGCAGGCGCACCTGCTCGGAGATGGACGGCTGGGCGTAGCCGAGAGCCACGGCGGCGGCGGTGAACGAGCCGTGATCCAGGGTGGCGAGGAAGCAGCGCAGCTGGTGGAGAGTGGCCAAGGAATCCCCTATGGAATCCAAAGGAAAGCAAGGCTACCTCGATGGCTCGACGGTGCCTAGGTTGGCCGGTCATGGGAGTGCTGTGGTGTCTGGTGTCCGCGCTGGGCTTCGGCCTGTCGCCGATCTTCGCCAAGGAGGCCTACGCGTCAGGTGTCAGCGTGACGGGGATGCTCACCGGCAGGTTCGTCATCGCCGCCGTCGTGCTGTGGCTCGTCGTGGCCTGGCGCAGGCCCCCGCTGCCGGTCGCCAGGGTGGCGCTGACGGCCGTCGGGCTCGGCGGCGTCGGCTACGCCGTCCAGGCGCTGTGCTACTTCGGCGCGGTCGCGCGCATCGACGCGTCGCTGGCGGCGCTCCTGCTCTACACCTATCCCGCGCTGGTGACGGCGCTGGCCGTGGGGCTGCGCAGGGAGTCGCTCGACCGGCGCAAGCTGGCCGCGCTCGGCTGCTCGGCCGTGGGCCTGGTGCTCCTGCTGGGCCTGGGCGGCTCGGCGGCGCAGCTGTCGGGCGTGCTGCTGGCGCTCGGCGCGGCCGTCGCCTACTCGCTCTACCTGACCGTCGCCGACGGGCTGCCCGAGAACCTGGACGTCTACCTGCTGTCGGCGATCGTCTTCACCGCGGCGGCGGTCACGCTCGGCGTCACGGGCGGCCTCGACCTGCCCGCGACCGCCGCGGGCTGGGCCTGGACGGGACTGCTCGGCCTCGTCTCGACCGTGCTGGCGATGGTGGCGCTGTTCGTGGGCGTGCGCCTGCTCGGCGCGCCGACCGCCGCCATCCTGTCGTGCGCGGAGCCCGTCGTGACGCTCGTGTCCACCTCGCTCGTGTACGGCGAGCGCCTCGGGGCGGGTCAGCTGGCGGGCGGCGTCGCCGTCCTGGCCGCGGTGCTGGTGCTGCGGCTAGACCTCGACCTTGTACGGCAGCGCCAGCTCGTCGGCGGGCACGCCCCTGATGCCCCAGTTGACCGCGGGCATCTCGATGATCGTTAGCTCGAGGTCGTCGGTGGAGATCCCCAGCGCGGGCGCCTTGGCGAACACCTCGCGGATCAGCGCCCTCTTCGCCTCGTCGCTGCGGCCCGTGAAGCAGACGACCTCGACGATCAGGTAGTCGTCGCCGCGCTGCGGGCAGATCAGGTCGTCGGCGTCGAGCAGCAGGAAGCGGTGGAATCGCTTGCCCTCGGGCAGTCCCCACGCCTTCACCACGCACTCGTGGAGCAGGTCGGACACCTCCCGCTGCCGCCCAGCCCATACGTCACGCCGTCCGAAGACCTTCACCTGCGCCATATGGGGCAATATACAGGCGTGATCAGAATTCTCCTCGCCGACGACGAAGCCATGATCAGGGCGGGTGTGGGCGCGATCCTCGGCGTCGACCCCTCCTTCCAGATCGTCGCCGAGGCCGGGGACGGCAGGCAGGCCGTGGACCTGGCGATCAGCCACAGGCCCGACGTCGCGCTGCTCGACATCCGCATGCCGAAGCTCGACGGCCTCGCCGCCGCCGCCGAGATCCGCAGGGTCGCGCCCGGCACGGCGATCATCATGCTCACCACTTTCGGCGAGGACGACTACATCGCCAAGGCGCTCGACGTCGGCGCCAGCGGGTTCCTGCTCAAGTCGGGCGACCCGCGCGAGCTGATCGCCGGGATCCACGCCGTGGCCGGCGGCGCGGCCTACCTCTCGCCCAAGGTGGCCCAGCGCGTCATCAGCCAGCTCTCCGGCGGCCAGATGGCGCGAGGAGCGGCCGCCCGCGACAGGATCGACGCGCTGACCGACCGCGAGAAGGAGGTGCTCGCCCTGGTCGGCGAGGGGCTGTCCAACGCGGAGATCGCCAAGCGGCTGTTCATCGTCGAGGGGACCGTCAAGGCCTACGTGAGCACGATCCTGACCAGGCTGGAGGTCCGCAACAGGGTCCAGGCCGCGATCGTGGCCTACGAAGCGGGCCTTGTCGGACAGGACCGATAACCTGAGCCTTGATGTACCGACTCCTGTTCTCGCAGGTCTTGCGGCGTCTCGACGCCGAGGCCGTGCACCACGCAACCGTCAGAGCGCTCGCGCTGCTCTCCACGCTGCCGCTGCTCAAGCGGCTGCTCCACCGCGCCCTCGCGCCGAGCGATCCCGCGCTGCGGGTGACGGCCTTCGGGGTGCACTTCCCCGGGCCGCTCGGCCTGGCCGCGGGGTTCGACAAGGACGCGGCCTGCGCCGAGGCGCTGTCGGCGTTCGGGTTCGGGCACGTCGAGGTCGGCACGATCACCGCCCACGCCCAGCCGGGCAACCCGCGTCCCCGCCTGTTCCGCGACGTCAGGCGGCGAGCGGTGATCAACAGGATGGGGTTCAACAACGCCGGGGCGCAGGCGGCGGCGCGCAGGCTGCGCCGTACGCGGGGGGTTCCCGTGGTGGTCGGGGTCAACATCGGCAAGACGAAGGTCGTGCCCGAGTCCGAGGCCACCGCCGACTATGTGACCAGCGCCAAGGAGCTGGCCCCTCTCGCCGACTACCTGGTCGTCAACGTCAGCTCGCCCAACACGCCGGGGCTGCGCAACTTGCAGGCGGTCGAGCTGCTGCGACCGCTGCTGGCGGCGGTTAAGGAGGTCGCCGACTCCACGCCACGCCGCACGCCGCTGCTGGTGAAGATCGCCCCCGACCTGGCCGACGACGACGTCGACGCGGTGGCGGACCTGGCGCTCGAGCTGGGGCTCGACGGCATCATCGCGACCAACACCACCATCCGCCACTCGGGTGAGACCGGCGGGCTGTCAGGGCGTCCGCTGAAGGAGCGCTCGATCGAGGTCCTGCGCAGGCTGCGGGCCCGCGTCGGCGACCGGCTGACGCTCGTGTCCGTGGGCGGGGTCGAGGACGTCGACGACGTGTGGGAGCGGCTGCTCGCCGGCGCCACCCTGGTGCAGGGCTACACGGGGATGATCTACGAGGGCCCGCTGTGGGCCTCCCGCATCCACCGCAGGCTCTCCCGCCGCCTCCGTCGCCACGCCACGACCGTCCCCGAGCTGATCGGCCGCACGGCGCCCGACCGCGGCTGAGACGCTCACCAGCACAGGCGGGCCGCCCGCGAAGCGACCCGCCTCAGGCGCCGACGGTCAGACGCTCGGCCTGGTCGAGGTGGCCGAGTGGGTCATCTCGTCCAGGTGCTCCATCGCGTTCATCACCGGCACGACGGCGGGGCGGTGCGGGCGGCCCTGCTGCCACGGGCGCGGGCCCGACAGCGGGCGATACTCCACGCCGAGCGCGTCGAGCCTGCCGAGGTGGCGCTCGAGCCTGCCCATGAAGTCGGAGCCGGCCTCTCCCGCCCAGGCGACCTCGGCCAGCGCGCAGGCGCGCGGCCACGCCCGGTAGTCGAGCACCCGCGCGTCGGGGATGCGCTCGCTCCACAGCTGCGCCTGCAGGCCGACCACGCGCTCGCGTTCCTCGGGCTCCCACGACGAGGGGGCCGGCTCGAACGAGGCCACGTCCGTCACGGTGATCGCGTCGCCGATGGCCATCGGCTCCTGCGCGGAGGAGGCCTCCGCGTAGTCGAAGTAGAGCGGGAACACCGGCGTCGCGATCACCGCGTGCCCCGCGGCTGCGGCCCTGCGGCCCACGCCCATGCCGCGCCACGGCATCACCATCGTGTCCTCGCGCAGCCCGCCCGCCACGAAGGCCTCGTCCCACACCACGGCGCGCGAGCCGCGCTCGGCCAGCACGTCGGCCAGCCGTCGCAGGAACCAGCCGTGCAGCTCGCCCACGTCGGCCAGGCCGAGCGACCGGCGGTAGGCGGTGATCTCGGCGGAGGCCTCCCAGTCGTCGAGCACGCACTCGTCGCCGCCGATGTGCACGTACGGCGTCGCGCCGAGCGCGCCGAGCAGCTCGTCGAAGACGGCCGTGAGGAAGTCGACGGTCGGCGGCAGCGGCGACAGGATCGCGGGGGAGATGCCCCACCGGTCGAGCACCTCGAAGCTCTCGCCCGTCGCGCCCAGCTCCGGATAGGCGGCCAGGATGGCCGAGGCGTGCCCCGGCACGTCGATCTCGGGAACGATGACGACCTCGCGCGCCCTCGCGTACGCGGCGATCTCGGCCAGGTCGTCGAGGGTGTAGTAGCCGCCGTGCGGGATCCCGTCGTAGGTGGGCTCCTCGCGGAAGTAGTTGGTGGCGGTGCGCGCCCTGTGGGAGGCCACCTCGTGCAGGCGGGGATAGGCCCTGCTCTCCACCCGCCAGCCCTGGTCGTCGACCAGGTGCAGGTGGAGCCTGTTGAGCTTGTGCGCGCCCATCAGGTCGATGACCCTCAGCACCTCGCGCTTGGGCAGGAAGTGCCGCGCCACGTCCAGGTGGAGCCCGCGCCAGCTGTGGGAGGGAGAGTCCTCGACGCGCACGCCGGGCACGGTCCACGCGTCGGTCGTGACCGCGCTGCGGTAGGTCGCGTCGGGAAGCAGTTGGTGCAGCGACTGCCCGGCGTAGAACGCGCCCGCCCTGCCGCCCGCGGTGATCTCGACGCCACGCGAACCGACGACCAGGCGGTAGGCCTCCTCGCCGAGCGCGGGGTCCATCCTGACGTCGATCGCGCCCGTGTCGCCGGGGCGCAGGTCGAGGACCGGTAGCGCCCGCCGTACGGCGTCGGCCAGTTCGGCGGGGCCCGAGACGGTGGCTCCGACGGCGAGCTCGTAGGAGCCGGACAGCGAGGACAGCACATCCGGGCGAGGCAGCAGCGTGTTCATGCCGGGAATGATGTCACTTCAGGTAGTTTTGCAAACCGTCCGCCAGCGACTGAGCGATGCGCTGCCTGAAGGCGGCGTCCTTGAACTTGGCGGCCTCACCCGCGTTGCGCATGTTGCCGGACTCAATGAAGATCTTGGGCACCGTCGAGAGGTTGAGCCCGCCGAGGTCGTTGCGGAAGCTGAGCGCCTTCGACCCGATGTAGGTGGAGTACGGCAGGCCGGTGCCCTTCCTGAACGCGTCGCGCACCGCGACGCCCAGCCTGCGCGAGTCGTTCACGACGGGGTCGACAGGGCCGTTGATCTTCTTCGGGATGATCACGTGGAAGCCGCGGTTGCCGGCCGCCGAGCCGTCGGCGTGCACCGAGATGGCGGCGTCGGCCTTGGCCTTGTTGCCGATCGCGGCCCGCTCGGTGATGCAGGGCCCGACTCCGGTGTTGTCGGCGCGAGTCAGCTTCACCGTGGCGCCGCGCGTCTTGAGGATCTTGGTGAGGCGTTGGGAGACGTCCCAGGTGAAGGCGGCCTCGGAATAGCCGTCGTTCGTGGAGGTGCCGGTGGTGTCGCAGGCCTTCCACTGGGTCAGCACGTTGACCTGACGGTTGATGGCCTTCGGGTTCTTGTGGTTGCCCCCGTTGTGACCTGGGTCGATCACGATGGTCCTGCCCTCCAGCGGCCTGTCGGCCGTGGGGGCCGCCGAGCCCGCCGCGGGCGAGGCCGCGGGGGCCGACGAGGACGCGGCCGAGGCGGACGGCTGGGCGGCCACGGGCGCGGCGACCCTCTCACTGTTGGCGGCGGCGCCACCGCACGAGGCGGCGGCCAGGCCACAGAGGGCGAGAGCGGAGGCAGCTAGAACACGCATGCGCTCCAACTTACGTGACCCCGCGGACTTACCAGACGTGTTCGCCGACTTCCTGGCGCTGGAGGAGGGCCGCCAGCTCCCTCGCATCCTCGGCGTCCAGGCCGAGGACCACGCGCGGACGGCCCCACGGGTGGTCGAGGGAGTGGGCCACGTAACTGGCCACCGACTCGGCCCCCGCGTCGCCGCGCCCACGCCCGGCGCGCCAGTGCGCCCAGGCCCGCTCGAGTTCGGCCGCGGCGCGCTGGGCGCATGACACCAGTTCTGGATCACGCATGACTGTCCCCCGGGTCAGATACGGCAGTGACCCGTCCGAGTTAACAACCGGGGCCGCGGGGCGCCACGGCCGTTTGAACCAGGCTTGGGGAAGGCATCGGGTGAAGAAGACGCCCTCTTCACTCGTGGGCGGGGCCCGTGCTGCGCCGTACGATCAGCTCGGGTGTGACCTGGCGCAGGCGGGCGACCTTGCCCGGGTCCTGGATCCTGTCGCTCAGCAGCGCCGCGGCCGACCTGCCCATCGTGCGCCTGGGCTGGTCGACGGAGGTGAGGGAGATGTGGTGCACGCCCGCCAGGTGCGTGTTGTCGTAGCCGATGACGGACAGGTCCTCGGGCACGCGCAGGCCCAGCTCGCTCGCCGCCGACAGCACGCCGAGCGCGACGAGGTCGTTGGCGGCGAAGATGGCCGTGGGGCGAGGGTCGCGGGTGAGCAGCGCGCGTGCGGTGCGCCTGCCCCCCTCCTCCGTGCTCTCACCGTGCTCGACCATGATGTACGGCGCCAGCGCGTGCCGCCGCATGGCCACC
Source organism: Nonomuraea recticatena (assembly GCF_039533245.1). NCBI lineage: Bacteria > Bacillati > Actinomycetota > Actinomycetes > Streptosporangiales > Streptosporangiaceae > Nonomuraea > Nonomuraea recticatena. The sequence continues at coordinate 68,410 of NZ_BAAATE010000027.1, forward strand.
AGGTAGCCCTCGCAGCGCGAAGCGCGTGAGCCCTCGATGTGCGCGATGCGCCGGTGCCCGTGCTCGACCAGGTGGTCGATGGCCAGACGGGCGCCGAGCTGGTCGTCGTCGACGACGATGTCGACGTTGTCGAGCTCGATGTCACGTTCCCCTACGACCACGGTGGGGGTGTAGGAGGTCGCCTCGATGAGGGTCTCGCTGGTCGGGGCGATGCCGAGCAGCACCAGACCGTCCACTCTCAACTCGAGGAACGCTTCGACGGCCTCGTCCTCGAAGGCGGGGTCCCACTGGCTGTTGCCGATCAGCATCCTCAGCCCGTCGCCGTGCAGGCTCTCCTGCAGGCCGTCGAGGAACTCGGCGTAGAAGGGGTTGTGCAGGTCGGCCACGAGCGCGCCGACCAGATGGGTACGGCCCTCGACGAGGCTGCGAGCCACGGCGTTGGGGCGGTAGCCGAGCTCGCGGGCCGCCTGCAGGACGGCCTGCCTGCGATGCTCGCTGACGTGCGGGGAGCCGCGCAGCACGAGCGAGACCAGCGATTTGGAGACGCCTGCGCGCTCGGCGACGTTGCGGATGGTGGGTCTCGGGCGAGGCAACGTGTCTACCTCGACGACGGTCGTGTTGACTGACGGTCCTGACATGTGTCTCCCCCGCGATGCGTGGATGGGCACCTGTCTCACCAAACGATCGAGGACGCGGCAGGGTACGGGCCGAAGCGTTATTAGGCAGCGCCTCCGATAGTGTGCAGGGGTGACAGCAGGGAAATCCGCAGGCAGTGACACGCGTCCTGCGCGTCGCAGGCTGAGCGTGGATCGGCGCCGCGAGGAGCTCATGGCGGCCGCCCTCGAGCTGTTCAGCCGGCGCGATGCCGAGGACGTCTCCATCGACGACGTCGCCTCGGCGGCGGGCGCCTCCCGAGCGCTCGTCTACCACTACTTCGGCGGCAAGCAGGAGCTGTACGTCGCCGCGCTGAGGAGCGCGGCCGAGCAGCTCGAGTCGCGGCTGCGTCCCCAGGGCGGCGGGCGCCCGCTGGACGAGCTGGCCTCAGGTCTCAGGCGCTACTTCGACTTCGTCGAGGAGCACGCTGCCGGGTTCGCCGCGCTGCTGCGCGGGGGTCCCGCCAATCGCGCCGGCGAGGTCGGCGAGATCGTCGACGGCGTGCGGCAGCGGTTGTTCCGGATGATCCAGAAGCAGATGCGGGTCGAGGAGCCCACCCCGTTGCTGCGCATCACGCTGCGGTCGTGGATCGCCTCGGTCGAGACCGCCGGGCTCGACTGGCTCGAGCATCGCGACGTGGAGCGCGCGACGCTGGAGAAGATGCTGGTGGATCACATGGTGGCGCTGCTCGGCGTGGCGGCGGCGCACGACGCCAGCGTGGAGCTCCTCCTGAACGACCTCACCTGACGAGCGGTCGCCCGCCGTACGGCGTGGCGGCTCGAGGTCTCGGCTCCTCGGGGGGAGCCACGGCCCCGGGTGACCGGCAGGGCCGGGCGGGGGGGTAAGGGGGTCTACATCTCAGGGGATGTGCGGGGTGGAAGGATGGCGCCGGGCGGGCGGCGCCAACTCCCGTATGCGTCCCCCGACGCGCGGGCGACCTGACTTCGTCACGCGGGTGGACCGGGCTGAGGAACCTGGCCCACCGTGAACCCCCCTGAGGATCGTGACGATCCCTGACTTACTCCGAGCGCTGCTGCGGAATCCCCGCGAGCAGAGCACGGACCTCGGTCTCCCGGTAACGCCGGTGCCCCCCCAGGGTGCGAATCGACGTCAACTTACCCGCCTTGGCCCACCGCGTGACGGTCTTGGGGTCGACCCTGAACATGGTCGCGACCTCGGCGGGCGTGAGCAGTGGCTCGGCCTCGGGTGTACGAGCTGACATTTGTGCGGCCTCTCCTCCGTGTGGACCGGCTCAGCGATCCTGTGACTGCTTCTGCGCGTGTCACGGATGTCCCCCTATGGCCCAGTGCGTGCGGCTTTTCTGGACCATATGCGGCATCACCCGAAGTGACCATACCGCCACGCTGAGCGATTGGCGAGCCCTTCTTTGACCCAACTGCCCGCCCACATGGCGATGTCACGCTCGGTGATTCTAGCGACACGTTTCGTGGTATCGCAGTGAAAACGGCAAACTACTCAGTTCGCAGAAGCGTGGAGTCGTGTCACGTGACCTACTCATGCAGGTCAGACCGTTTCTTTGGGGTTCAGTTGGCACTTTCCAGATGTTGCATTGACTTCCACCGCAAGATCACACGCTGATACATGGCAAAGGCAAGTTCTTCTTGACCTGTGTCCAGCCCCGTGAGGGCGGCCGAGAGCTCCGCGACCGACTGATCGGCCTGCAACGCCTCGTCGTCCATGAGGTGGACGAGGCCGCCGTAGTCGAGCTCCACCAGCGAGTGCGGATGGAACTCCTCCAGCCAGCGGGCGACGTCCTCCACCTCGAGGCCGGTGGCGACCTCTCCCACGTGCTTGCGGATGACCTGCAGCGCCCGCGCCGAGCGCCGCCTCGCCTGAGCCATGGAGGTCACGTAGATCAGGTTGCGGCCCGTGGTGGTCGTGGTGTCCTGGCCGTTGGCCGCCTTGCCCAGCACCAGCCAGCGCTCGTTGCCGTCGAAGGGCACGAACCACGCCGGCGGCACGTTCCATGTCGTGGTCCTGATGTGGGTGCGCAGCGCCGCCGAACCGCCCTGCCGCTTGAACCTGTCGAAGTCGTCGGCCGTCTGCTCCGCGATCGCCTGCGGCACGAAGCTGTCCATGAGCTTCACGGGAGTGCTGCCACGGAAGTCTGAGAACGCCAGCCACGAGCGCAACCGGCTCTGCCATGGGCAGACGTAGAGCCGGTCCTCCACGCGCCGCAGATAGGCGTTGGGGCTCTCCTGGGCGGGCGCGGGATGCGGAGGCTTGGCGAGCAGCCTCCTGATGGACTCGCCGTGCTCGGCTTCGAGCGCGGTCGCCCTGCGCGGGCGGTCGCGCGAGTCCGCGTACGCGGTCCAGATCGCGCGCTCCTGCTCGGGGAACGCGGTCAACGGTTCGTAGACGCGAAGGTAAGCGGCGTAGGGCAGCACGCTGGCATCGTGTCACGAAGACACCCTGCTTGCACCGTTGTGGTCGCACCGGCCGCCCCTCCCGGAGCGAGGCGGGCGACGGCAGGCCGTGCCGACCTCTAATCTGAGGAGGATCTCCGCCGCGAACGGTGCGGTGGACCGGACAGGGAGTCACTACCGTGACCGACGTCTTCGGCCAGTCCCACAAGGACTCACATGAGCAGGTCGTCTTCTGTGCCGACAGGCAGAGCGGGCTGCGCGCCATCATCGCCATCTACAACACCGCGCTCGGGCCCGCGCTCGGGGGCACCAGGTTCTACCCGTACGAGAGCGAGCAGGCGGCCCTGGCCGACGTGCTCAACCTCTCCAAGGGCATGGCCTACAAGAACGCGCTCGCGGGGCTCGACCTCGGCGGGGGCAAGGCCGTCATCATCGGCGACCCGACCAAGGACAAGAACGAGGCGCTGCTGCGGGCCTACGGCCGCTTCGTCGAGTCGCTCGGCGGCCGCTACTACACCGCCTGCGACGTGGGCACCTTCAGCGAGGACATGGACCTCGTGGCCCGCGAGAGCCGCTACGTCACCGGCAGGACGCCCGCCCACGGCGGCGCGGGCGACTCCTCCATCCTCACCGCCTTCGGCGTCTTCCAGGGCATGCGCGCCTCAGCCGCCCACCTGTACGGCACCAGCTCGCTGAGCGGCAAGCGGGTCGGCGTCGAGGGAGTGGGCAAGGTGGGCCACCGCCTGGTCGACCACCTGATCGACGACGGAGCCGAGGTCGTCGTCTGCGACGTCAGCCCCGCGGCCGTCGAGCGCGTACGGCAGCGCCACCCCTCGGTGGAGGTCGTCGCCGACGCCAGAGCCCTGACCGACTCCGACATCGACGTCTACGCCCCCTGCGCCCTCGGCGGCGCGCTCGACGACGACACCGTCGAGCGGCTCCGCGCGAAGATCGTCTGCGGCGGGGCCAACAACCAGCTCGCCCACGTGGGCGTGGAGAAGCAGCTCGCCGACCGCGGCATCCTCTACGCGCCCGACTACGTGGTCAACTCCGGCGGGGTTATCCAAGTCGCCGACGAGATCGAGGGCTTCAGCATGGACCGCGCGCGGGCCAAGGCGACCCAGATCTTCGACACGACGCTAAAGATCTTCGGCATCGCCGCGGAGGAAGGCGTGCCGCCGGCGGTCGCAGCGGATAGGCTGGCAGAGCGCCGAATGTCGGAAGTCGGGCGTATTAGGGGCATCTGGCTGGGCGGCTGACGCCCCGGGCCCATACGACGTACCGAGCTGAGCGCAAAACAGGTACGGTAATAGGCGAACAAGAGACTGACGCCCAAAGTCATGGCGTCAGTGCGTGGTGCGTTAGCGACGAGGGGTCGGGGACGACCCCACACGAGGGGGTCGAGCCAATGGGGCGCGGCCGAGCAAAGGCCAAGCAGGTCAAGGTTGCTCGCCAGCTGAAGTACAACAGCGGTGGCACGGATCTTGAGCGTCTTCGCGACGAGCTCGGAGTCTCTGACTCCAACCACAGTGACGACGACGCCGACGACCTCAACGATGAGCTGGCGGATCGCTATGCCGATTACGCCGACGACTACGGCGACGATGACGACGACCGGCCTTCCGGGCGTCGATAGCTGATCTGTTGTCGGGGTGAGCCCCGCGGGTGAACCACCCGTGGGGCACTTCCGCGTTTCCACCCAACTCTCCCCGACCCGGCCACCCCCTGCTTCCCGACCAGGGCCCCGAACCGGGAACACGCCCGGTCGTCCGGATGGCGGCGAGGGCCGCGAACTGGGTAGGCGGTCGGTCGTCCGGGTGGGGGCCAGGGCCGCGAACCGGGAACACGCCTGGTTGTCCGGGTGGGGATCAGGGCCGCGGACTGGGTAGGCGGCGGATCATTCGAGCGACAGGCTTGGCATGCGACGGGTCCCGATCAGGGCCTGAGGACACGGCCGGTCATCCGGGGAGGAAGCCTCCACCTCTCGGCGAGCCCCTCTCGGTGCAACGCCGGAGGGAGCGGTCCCGCCTGAGGAAGACCGTCCGGTGAACGATCTGCTCCGAGCCCGCGCCCTGCTCCACGAACGGTCCCTCTCCATGAGCGGCCTCCATGAGCGGCCCTCCACGGGTGGCCCTCCATGAGCGGCCCTGCTCTGGGCTTGCGCCTGCTCCACCATGAGGGGCCATCACGAGGGGTCCTCTCCACGAGCGGCCCTGCTCCGTGTTCGCGCCCACGAGCGGCCCTGCTCCTCGAGCGGCCCCGTGTCACGAGGGGCCCGTGTCACGCGGAGTCCGTCACGGGGAGTCCCGTCACGCGGGGCCCGTGTCACGCGGAGTCCCGTCACGCGGGGTCCGTCACGCGGGGTCCGTGTCACGAGGGGTCCGCGAGGGGTCCGTGTCACGCGGGGCTCGGTTCGGGTGGGTGTGCCGGGGCCGAGTGGTCGGCGGGCCCCGGCGCGTCGGCTCAGCGGTAGCGGGCCTGGCCGGTGCCGGCCACGATCTCGCCCAGCACCCACGTCTCCAGCCCCCGCCCGACCAGCAGCTTGATCGCCGCGTCGGCCACGTCGGCGGGGACGACGGCCGCCATGCCGACCCCGAGGTTGAACGTGCGGTCCATCGCCTCCTGCTCGATGCCGCCGTGCCCTGCCAGCACCCCGAAGATCGCGGGAGGCGTCCACGACGAGCGGTCGAGCAGCGCGTCGAGGTGTGAGGGCAGTGAACGCGACAGGTTGGCCTCAACGCCGCCGCCCGTGATGTGGGCGTAGGCGTGGACCTCGAGCGTGCGGGCCAGCTCCAGGCAGTCGAGTGAGTAGATCCTCGTCGGCTCGAGCAGCTCCTCGCCGAGGGGGCGGGCCAGCTCGGGCAGGGAGGCGTCGAGGGAGAGCCCGGCCTCGCGCACGACGTGCCGTACGAGCGAGTAGCCGTTGGAGTGGATGCCGGAGGAGGCCAGCCCCAGCACCACGTCGCCCTCGGCGACGCGGGAGGGGCCGAGCATGGCGGAGGCCTCGACGACGCCGGTGCCCGCGCCCGCCAGGTCGTACTCGTCCGCGCCCATCGCGCCGGGGTGCTCGGCGGTCTCGCCGCCGACCAGGGCCGCGCCCGCCAGGCGGCAGCCCTCCGCCACGCCGCCGACGATCTCGGCGATGCGCTCGGGCACGACCTTGCCGCAGGCGATGTAGTCGGTCATGAACAGCGGCTCGGCCCCGCAGACCACGAGGTCGTCGAGGACCATGCCCACCAGGTCGATGCCGATGGTGTCGTGCTTGCCGTACCGCTGGGCGATCATGACCTTGGTGCCGACGCCGTCGGTGGAGGTCGCCAGCAGCGGGCGCTGGTAGCGCAGCAGGGCTGAGGCGTCGAACAGGCCGGCGAAGCCGCTGGCGTCGTCGACCACCTCGGGCCGCCGCGAGCGCGCGACCTTGTCCTTCATCAGCTCGACGGCGCGCTCGCCCGCCTCGATGTCGACGCCCGCTGCCTCATAGGTAGTCACTTGGGAGAACTCTCCAGTACGTACTTGCCCACGTTGTCCTGGTCGATCGCGATGGGGTAGGAGCCGTCGAAGCAGGCCCTGCACAGGCGCTCGGCCGGGATGGTGGTCGCCTTGGTGAGACCCTCGAGCGAGATGTAGCCGAGCGAGTCGGCGCCGAGCGACTGGCGGATCTCCTCCACGCTCAGCGAGCCGGCGATGAGCTCGGCGCGGGTGGCGAAGTCGATGCCGTAGAAGCACGGCCAGGCGACGGGGGGAGAGGAGATGCGCACGTGCACCTCGCTCGCGCCCGCCTCGCGCAGCATGCGGACGATCGCGCGCTGGGTGTTGCCGCGCACGATCGAGTCGTCCACGACGACCAGGCGCTTGCCCGCGACGACTTCCTTGAGCGGGTTGAGCTTCAGGCGGATGCCGAGCTGGCGGATGGTCTGCGAGGGCTGGATGAAGGTGCGGCCCACGTAGGAGTTCTTCACCAGGCCCTGGCCGTAGGGGATGCCGGACTCCTCGGCGTAGCCGACGGCGGCGGGGGTGCCCGACTCGGGGGTCGGGATGACCAGGTCGGCCTCGACGGGGTGCTCGCGGGCCAGCACACGGCCCACCTCGACCCTGGTCGTCTGCACGCCACGGCCGGCGATGGTGGTGTCGGGCCTGGCCAGGTAGACGTACTCGAACAGGCAGCCCTTCGGGTCGGCGAGGGCGAACCTGCGCGAGCGCACGCCGCCCTCGTCGATCGTCAGCAGCTCGCCTGGCTCGACCTCACGCACGAAGGTGGCGCCCACGATGTCGAGGGCGGCGGTCTCCGAGGCGACGACCCAGCCGCGCTCGAGGCGGCCGAGCACCAGCGGGCGGATGCCCTGCGGGTCACGGGCGGCGTAGAGGGTCTTCTCGTCCATGAAGACCAGCGAGTAGGCGCCCTTCACCTGCGGCAGCAGCTCGGCCGCCGCGTCCTCGATGGAGCGCGTGCGGTCCTGGGCCAGCAGGTTGGTCAGCACCTCGGTGTCGGTGGTCGCCCTGGTCGCCCCCGGCGCCAGGCGCTCTGCCAGCTCGGGGGTGTTGATCAGGTTGCCGTTGTGGGCGAGGGCCAGGCCGCCCACCTCGGTGGAGCTCAGTGTGGGCTGCGCGTTCTCCCACACACTGGAGCCTGTCGTGGAGTAGCGGCAGTGGCCGACCGCGAGATGCCCGCGGAGCGTGCCGAGCACCGACTCGTCGAAGACCTGAGCTACCAGCCCCATGTCCTTGTAGACGAGGATGCGGCTGCCTTCGCTGACCGCGATGCCCGCTGACTCCTGGCCGCGGTGTTGCAACGCGTACAGCCCGTAGTAGGTGAGTTTGGAGACTTCCTCGCCTGGCGCCCAGACCCCGAAGACGCCGCAGGCGTCCTTCGGTGCGCGGTCGTTGGGGTCCAGGTCATGGCCGAGTCGGCCGTCGCCCTTCAGCACATGCTTCAGTTTAGGTTGGCCGCGTCCCTGCTCGCACACCCGGGGCCTAGATCACACGATATGACTAGATCGTCCGGGGATGTGGTGATCTCGGATGATCTTCGATGGAGTGGCGCTGATGGCTGGTGGAACAGGGGTTCGGTGGCCTCTGTCGCGCTCTCGTCGGGGTGGAGGCTGCCCGGGCGTTTTGGCGCACTGTGACCCAAGGATCGCCGGGCTTTTGCCGTGTCGGACCGTTTCGACGGCGTGCTCCAGGGGAGTGTGGAGGTTCCGGCATGCCGACACGTCGGGGGAGACATAGACCGTGACCACACCTGGTGACCCGAACCAGCCCAGGGCGGGGCAGGATCGGCGGGGCGGCGAGCCCTCGTCCGACCCCACCGAGCCCAGAGCCGACGAGCATCCCTCCGAGCCCGGCGCCGCGCCATGGCCCGACGAGGCGCAGACCTCGCCCGCGGGGGAGCCGATCGTTCCCGAGCCGCCGATCGCGCCGGAGCCGCCGGTCTCTCCTGAGCCGCCGGTCTCCCCTGAGCCGCCCATCGTGCCCGAGCCGCCCATCGTTCCTGAGCCGCCGACCGGGCCCGAGCCGCCGGGAGGGCCTGAACCGCCCACGGGGCCCGAGCCGCCGGGAGGGCCTGAGCCGACCTGGGCGCCGGGCCGTCCCGAGCCTTCGATCGTGCCGCAGCCGGACCATCCCGACCTGCCGTCCGCGCCGGAGGTCCCTCCGCCCAGCCAGGGCCGGGACCAGGACCAGCCGGAGGTCCCGCCGTCCAGCCAGGACCAGGACCAGTGGAGCGCGCGCGAGTGGCAGAGCGCCACCCATGACACCGACGACACCGTGCTGCCGCCCAGGGACGGCGGCACCATCGAGGTCGACCCGCACGACCTGCACGCCGTCAGGGAGCCTCCCTCCGCAGGGGGGACGCGCGCCTTCGAGACCGCGGGCGAGCCCGAGGGCGGTGCGCGGGGCGGCGGCGAGGACGCCGAGCGCACGCAGGTCTTCGGCGAGTGGGGACGACCCGACGCGGGCGAGCAGCCGTCCTACACAGTGCCGGGCTCGACGCCCTCCTACCCCGGCTGGTCCGCGGCGGAGGAGCCCGGGCAGGCGGACTCCCCGAGCCCGCCCACCCCTTCCAGGTACGACCCGCCCACGCCGACAGGCGAGAGCCCCCTGTACGAGGGGAGCCACGCGGCCCCTGCCGCGCAGGGAGGTGAGGACACGCCCGATTCCTCCGTGCCCGGCGTCTCACCCTCCAGCCCGTACGGCGGAGCCCCCGGCACCGGCTCCACGCCCTACGGCGGCGAGCAGGGCGGCTCCCACAGGGCTTCCCAGGAGAGCACCTACGGCGACCCTCAGGCAGGTGGCCCCTACGGCGGCTCCCAGCCGGGAGGCAGCCCGTACGGCGGCCCCCAGAGCGGACCCCAGCCGGGCGCGAGCCCTTACGGCGGCGCCCAGAGCGGTCCCCAGCAGGGAAGCGGCCCCTACGGCCCCGCGTCGCAGGGCGGAGCCTACGGCGGCGGGGCGCACGCGGCGGACGCGCCGGGTGGGCAGCCGAGCCACGAGATCCCCTCGCCCTACGGACCCGCCGCGGGAGGAGCGGTCTACACGCCTCCGCCCGGCGGCGCACAGCGGTACCAGGGCGGGCCTGACTGGCGTCCGGCGCAGGCGGGCAGCGGGCTGGCGACCACCTCGCTGGTGCTCGGCATCGCGAGCCTGTTCCTGCTGTTCGTCTGCTTCACCGGCGTGCTCACCGCGATCGTCGGGCTGGTGCTCGGCCTGGTCGCCGTCTCCAAGGGCGCCAGCAAGGGCAGGGCGTGGACGGGCGTCGCGCTCAGCGCGCTGACGCTCATCCTGGCCGTCGGCGCGGCCGTCTGGATCTCCAACTACTTCGCCGAGTGCTCGGGGCTGCCGCCCAGGCTCAGTGAGGCGTGCGTGGAGAGCAAGATCCCGTGGATGGACCGGGGGCCCAACTAGACCGGTAGGTGGCCGGACAGGTCGGCACGGGCGCCGCTCGCGTGAACGGCGCCCTTCGCCATCGCCTCCGACCAGGTCAGCCGGCCCACGGCCAGCTCCAGCCAGGTCCTGGGATCGGTCTCGATGACGTTCGGCGGGGTGCCGCGCGTGTGCCTGGGGCCCTCGACGCACTGCACCGCCGCGTACGGCGGCACGCGCACCTCGACCGTGCGCCCCGGCGCCTTCTCCGCCAGCGCCTCCAGCAGATGCCGTACGGCGAAGCGCCCCGCCTCCCGCTCGGGCTTCAGCCCGCGGTCGTAGGCGGTCAGCACCGCGGAGACGCACGCGTCGGCCAGCACGGAGGCGGGACCGTCGAAGGGCGGCTCGTCCAGCGCGACCAGTTGGGCGTCGAGCGCCGATCTGAGCTTTTCCTGGTCCAGTCTGCGTGGCGGCATTCCCATATTGTCCTCCAAGCAAGGGTTCATCGGACGGGTGGGCTTCGTTCACCTCCGGTTCCAGCGACCGCCGTAGCGTCCCGGCGGAACTATCACGCATGAATCTGGAGGACCTGTGTCGAATCCGCGCAGGCTGCTGCCGTTGCTCTCGACTCCTCACAAGAGCGGTCGAAGTGCTCTTACTTGCCAATTCCGCTGCGGCAACGCGTGTGCGCACGACGTGGCGAACACCAGTGACAACACCTACTTCGGTGACGTCGTCGCTCAGGCGATGTCACGCCGTGGCGTGCTGCGCGCGGGCGCGCTCGGCGCCCTCGTCGTGGGCACGGGCGTGGCGGGGGCCGTGCCGGCCTTCGCCGATCCCGGGGCCGAGCAGGGGGCCGAGGCTCTCGGAAAGCACGGTGACCACGGGCGCGGAGGGCTGACCTTCAAGCCGGTCGCGCCGAACACCGACGACGCGCTGACGATCCCCGAGGGCTACTCCTCCTCCGTCGTGGTGGGCTGGGGCGACCCCGTGCTGCCCGGCGCGCCCGCCTTCGACTTCGACAACCAGTCGGCGGAGGCGCAGAGCAAGCAGTTCGGCTACAACTGTGACTTCGTGACCCTCTTCCCGATGGGCCACAACCGGGCTCTGCTGTGGGTGAACCACGAGTACTCCGACGAGCGGCTGATGTTCCGCGGCTACACCGGTGGCGCCGCCGCCACCGAGGAGCAGATCAAGATCGGCCTCGCCGCCCACGGCGGCTCGGTCGTCGAGGTCGAGCGGGTCAGGGGCACCGGCCAGTGGAAGCTCGTCACCAGCGGACGCCGCCGCTACAACCGGCGCGTCACCGCGCAGACGCCGATGCGCTTCAGCGGCCCCGCGACGGGCAGCGACCTGCTCAAGACGGCCGCCGACGCCAAGGGTGAGAACCCGATCGGCATGCTCAACAACTGCGCGGGCGGCACCACCCCGTGGGGCACCGTGCTGACCGCCGAGGAGAACTTCGACCAGTACTTCGTCAACGGCAGCAAGACCGACCCGAACGTCGCCCGCTACACGATCCCGACCGGCGTCTCCTCGAGCAGCCGCAGGTTCGACAGGGTCGAGGAGCGCTTCGACCTGGCCAAGCATCCGAACGAGGCCAACCGCTTCGGATGGATCGTCGAGATCGACCCGTTCGACCCCGACTCCACCCCGATCAAGCGCACCGCGCTCGGCCGTTTCAAGCACGAGGCCGCCAACACCACGCTCACCAGGGACGGCCGCCTGGCGGTCTACATGGGCGACGACTCGCGCTTCGAGTACATCTACAAGTTCGTCTCGGACAAGCGCTACATCCCCGGCTACGACCGTCACAACAGGACGCTCCTGGACGAGGGCACCCTCTACGTCGCCAAGTTCACCGGCGACAGCCCCGCCGCCGAGATCGACGGCTCGGGCAAGCTGCCCTCCGACCAGGCCTTCGACGGCTCCGGCCAGTGGATCCCGCTGGTGAGCGGCTCGAAGAGCTTCGTGGACGGCATGAGCGCCGCCGAGGTGCTGGTGTTCACCCGCGTCGCGGCCGACAAGGTCGGCGCGACCAAGATGGACAGGCCCGAGGACATCGAGCGCAACCCCGTCACCAAGGGCGTCTACGTCGCGCTCACCAACAACTCCAACAGGACCGCTGCCCAGGTGGACGAGGCCAACCCGCGTCCCTCGAACAAGCACGGTCACGTCCTGGAGATCGTCGAGCGCCGTGACGACGCGGGAGCGACGACCTTCGCCTGGTCGATCCCGCTGGTCTGCGGCGACCCCAACGACCCCGCCACGTACTTCGCCGGGTTCGACAAGACCAGGGTGTCGCCGATCTCGTGCCCCGACAACGTGGCCTTCGACCGCGACGGCAACCTGTGGATCTCCACGGACGGCAACGCGCTCAAGACCAACGACGGCCTGTTCGTCATGCCGGTGCAGGGCAGGGAGCGTGGATACGTCCGCCAGTTCCTCACGGTGCCGGTCGGCGCCGAGACCTGCGGCCCGCTGGTGACCGATGACCAGCGCAGCGTCTTCGTCGCGGTGCAGCACCCCGGCGAGGTCGACGGCGCCTCGCCGGAGAGCCCCGCCAGCCACTGGCCCGACGGCGGCTCCTCCCAGCCCAGGCCGTCGGTGGCGGTGGCCTGGCACTCGCGCGGCAAGAAGATCGGCTCCTAGAGCCGCCTCCGCTCCCGGCCCGCGACCGTCCACGTCGCGGTCCGGGGGCCTCAGGGAGTTGACCTGAAGTTAACTTGAGCTTCTACGGTGATCCCCATGGACATGGAAGTCACCGCCTGGAACCAGCTATACGGCGCGATGAACGCCCGGCAGGAGCGCCGCCCCTTCTCGGCGGCCACCCTCAGGCGGATCGCCGCCTTCGCCCGCCCGCACAAGGCCAGGCTGGCCAGGTTTCTCGCCCTGAGCCTCGTCATGGCGGCTCTGGCCGTGGCGGCTCCCGTCCTCGCGGGCAGGGTCGTGGACGCCATCGTGAAGGCCCAGCCCTTCGAGGTGGTGCTCGGCCTGGCCGGCCTGATCGCGGGGCTCGCGCTGGCGGAGGCGGGGCTCGGCCTGCTCACCCGCTACCTGTCGGCGAGCATCGGCGAGGGCCTCATCCTCGACCTGCGCACCGCCGTCTTCGACCACGTGCAGCGGATGCCGATCGCCTTCTTCACCCGCACCCGCACCGGCGCCCTGGTCTCACGCCTCAACAACGACGTCATCGGCGCCCAGCGCGCCTTCACCGACATCGTCTCCAGCGTCGCGGGCAACGTCGTCACGCTCGTGCTGACCCTCATTGTGATGATCGGCATCTCGTGGCAGATCACCCTGCTGGCGCTGCTCCTGCTGCCGGTCTTCGTCCTGCCCGCCAGGCGCATGGGCGGCCGCATCGCCAAGCTGCGGCGCGAGGCCGCCGACCACAACGCCGCCATGGGCACCCAGATGACCGAGCGCTTCTCCGCGCCCGGAGCGACGCTGGTCAAGCTGTTCGGCCGCCCCGCGCACGAGTCCTCCGAGTTCGCCGTCAGGGCCCGCAGGGTCCGGGACATCGGCGTGCGCACCGCCGTGACGCAGGCGGTGTTCGTCACCGCGCTGACCCTGGTCTCCGCCCTCGCCCTGGCCCTGGTGTACGGCCTCGGCGGCTTCTACGCCCTGCGCGGCGAGCTCGACGCGGGCTCGGTCGTCGCGCTCGCCCTGCTGCTGACCCGCCTCTACTCCCCGCTGACCGCCCTGGCCAGCGCCAGGGTGGACGTGATGAGCGCGCTGGTCAGCTTCGAGCGGGTCTTCGAGGTGCTCGACCTCAAGCCGCTCATCCAGGAGAAGCCCGACGCCCAGGCGCTGCCCGACGCGCCGACGAGCGTGGAGTTCGACCAGGTGCGCTTCGCCTACCCCTCGGCCGACAAGGTGTCGCTCGCCTCTCTGGAGGAGGTCGCCACGCTCGACTCGCGCGGCGGGGTGGAGGTGCTGAAGGGCATCTCCTTCCGCGCCGAGCCCGGCCAGATGGTCGCCCTCGTCGGCTCCTCAGGTGCGGGCAAGTCCACGATCGCCCAGCTGCTGCCGCGCCTTTACGACGTGGACGAGGGCGCCGTACGGCTCGGCGGGGTGGACGTCAGGGACCTCACCGCCGACTCCATCAGGGACACGCTCGGCATGGTCACCCAGGACGGTCACCTCTTCCACGACTCGATCAGGGCGAACCTGCTGCTGGCCCGTCCCGAGGCCACGGAGGAGGAGATCTGGGACTCGCTGCGCAGGGCGCGCCTCGCCGACCTCATCGAGTCGCTGCCCGACGGGCTGGACACCGTCGTAGGGGAGCGTGGCTACCGGCTGTCGGGCGGCGAGAGGCAGCGGCTCACCATCGCGCGCCTCCTGCTGGCCAGGCCCAGGGTGGTCATCCTCGACGAGGCGACCGCCCACCTGGACTCCACCTCGGAGGCCGCCGTGCAGGAGGCCCTCGCCGAGGCGCTGGACGGCAGGACCGCGATCGTGATCGCGCACCGCCTCTCCACCATCCGCGCGGCCGACCTCATCCTGGTCGTGGAGGACGGCCGCGTGGTGGAGCAGGGCACTCACGCCGCCCTGCTCGCCGAGGGAGGCAGGTACGCCGAGCTGCACAGCACTCAGTTCGACGCCCCCGCCATCGCGGCCTGAGCCGTACGGCGCAGCGAGAAGAGCGCCACGGGGACGCCCACGGCCACGATGATCGCCGCGATCACCAGCGTGGACTGGTAGGCGGCGAGGAACGTGCTCTGGCTCTGCCTGGCGCTGAGGATGGCGCCCAGCACGGTGATGCCGAGCAGGCCGAACACCTCGCGCGAGACGTTGAGCACGCCGGAGGCCACACCGGCGCGCTCGGCGGGAAGCGCGCCGAGGATCATCGTGGTCAGCGGGACCAGCATGCCGCCGCCCAGGCCGTACAGCAGGAACCAGGGCAGGACGTCGAGGTAGCCGCCGTCGGCCCCCACGTAGGAGATGCCGAGCACGGCCACCGCCATCACCCCCAGGCCGAGCGCGACGGTCTGGGCGTTGCCGAGCAGGCGCGCCAGGCGCTGTGACTGGAGGGCGACGACGGCCATGACCAGGGCCATCGGGACGAACGCCGCGCCCGCCTCGACGGGGGTGAAGCCCAGGGAGTTCTGGAGCCAGAGCGCGCTGAAGAAGTAGATGCCGAAGACGCCGAACGACCACAGGCCCATGGCGAGCGTGCCGCCGGTGAACACCCTGCTCCTGAAGAGGGTCACGTCGATCATCGGCTGCTTCGACCTCGACTCGATGATCACGAAGGCCGCCGCCGAGCCGGCCGTGACGGCGACGAGGGGGAGGTTCCAGCCCTCGATGAGCCCGAAGGTCAGGGCGAACAGGGCGATCGCCGAGGTGACGAGGCCCGGCAGGTCGAGGCTGTGCCGTACGCGGTGGGTGTCGGGACGGACGGCCCACAGGGCCAGCGCGAACGTGGCCACCCCGATGGGCACGTTGATCAGGTAGATCCAGCCCCAGTGCAGGTTCTGGCTGATGAAGCCGCCTGTCGCGGGGCCGAGCGCCATGGACAGCGCGCCGCTGGCGGTCCAGATGCCGACGGCCGCGCCGCGCTCGCGCGGGTCGGGGAAGATCGAGGAGATGAGCGCCAGCGCGGTCGGCGTGAGAAGGGCCGCCCCGACCCCCTGGACGGCACGCGCCGCGATCAGCGTGGCGCCGTCGGGGGCGAGGCCCGCGCCCATCGAGGACAGCGTGAAGACGGCCAGTCCGATCAGGAAGGTCCTGCGCTTGCCGATCACGTCGGCCAGCCTGCCGCCGACCAGCATGAGCCCGGCGAAGACCAGCATGTAGCCGGTCGCCACCCACTCGAGGCCCGACAGCGTCAGCCCGAGATCCCGCTGGATCGTCGGGAGCGAGACGTTCGAGATGTTGTTGTCGAGATAAGTCATGAAAGTTCCGAGGGTCACCGCGCCGAGCGCCCACCACCGCATGTCCATCACTCCTATACGCCGTACTTGTACGTCGTACAGTTGAACTTGTACGGCGTATAGTTGTCAACCGTGATGGGAAAACTGACGGCCGAGGCGATCGTCGACAAGGCGCTGGAGATCGGGGACAGCGAGGGGCTCGAGGCGGTGACCATCAGGCGGCTGGCCACCGACCTGGGCGTCACGCCGATGGCGCTCTACTGGCACTTCAAGAACAAGGAGCAGCTGCTGGTCGGGATGGCCGACCACCTGATCGCCGGGTTCGCGCCCGCCGCCGGGGACGACCGGCCGTGGCAGGAGCAACTGCACGACCTGACGCTCGGCCTGATCAGGGTGCTGCGCAGGTACCCGTGCGCGAAGAACCTGCTGGAGCAGGTCGACCAGACCGCCGTGCCGAGCTTCCTCGCGGTGTGGGACAGGGCGCTCGGCCTGGCCCACTCGGCGGGGTTCGGCTACGAGGAGTCCTGCCTGATCACCAAGTACCTGCTGCAGAGCGCGATCTCCATCGCCGACGCGCCGGTCCACTTCAGGCCGGGCCGTACACGTGAGGAGCTCGCCGAACTACAGAGGGTGAAGCGCCTGTCGCTGCAGACTCTGCCGCCGGACACCTATCCCCACCTGGTGGCGATGGCCGGCCCCATGGTCGAGGGCATGAGCGAGGAGTTCTACGACAGCTTCGGCGTCGAACTCGTGCTCGGAGGGATCACCGCGCTCGCCGCCCGCCGATAAAGTGCCCGGTATGACTTTTCAGCTGGTCTGCGAGATCGAACCGCCCACCAAGCCCGATCTCACGCACGTCCGGCACCAGATCGGCACGCTCGGCAAGCTCGCCCACTCCTTCCTCATCCCCGACAACCACATCGGCAGGGCGACCGTCTCCAGCGTCGCCGTCGCCCACGAGGTCCAGTCGATGGGCGGACGCAGCATCGCCTGCCTCAACTCCCGCGACCGCAACCTGCTGGGCCTGCGCCGCGACCTGCTGACGGCGGCCGCGTACGGCGTGGACCAGTTCCTGTTCGTGTACGGCGACAAGCCCACGGTCGGCAACAGGACCAGCGACCTCACCGTGCGCTCGATGATCGAGGAGGCGCGCGCGTTCTCGCCCTCCTTCCGCGTCGGCGCCGCGGCGGGGCTGCGGCCGCTCCCCGCGTGGAAGCGGGCGGCCGACTTCCTCTTCGTCCAGGTGAGCTTCTCCCTGGACGCGCTGCTGAGGTGGCGCGAGCAGAACCAGGTGGACGTGCCGGTCTACGCAGGGGTGATGGTCCTGGCCAGCCGGCAGCACGCCCAGCGCCTGGCCGCCGCCATCCCTGACATCGACATCCCGTCGGAGCTGGTGGAACGGCTGGGGGAAGATCGGATGGCGGGGGTGGAGGCAGCCTGCGAGCAGGTCCTGCGCCTCAGGGACTCCGGCGCCTTCGACGGGGTGCACCTGATCCCTGTGGCGAGGTACCGCGACGTCGAGTCCCGCCTGCACGACACCCTCTGACGATCAGCCGCCCCCCCGACCCGGCGTGCGCTACTTGTCGGGGCGGACGGACAGGATCGTGGTCACGTTGTCCCAGTCGGTCACCTGGACCCTGTCGGCCATGAGGCGCAGGCGCTTGGAGATCTCTTCGTGGCCGTTCAGGTTGGCGTCGACGCCCTTGGCGATCTGGCCGGTGACGGCCTCGTAGCCGGTCCCGCCGCCCTCGCCCTTGAAGAAGGTCGTCCCAGGCTGGCCTCCGCCCCAGAAGTTCCCGATGGCGTTCAGCTCGTCCATGGCGTCCTTGACGTAGGAGGCAAGGTCGTTGCGTTCGAGGTCGAAGGCGCGAGCGACCGACCGGAGGTGCGCGGGATAGATCTCCATCGGCAGCTGGAGCCGCAACCCCTGGCGCAGCCGGTGCGGGTCCCCGATGACGTCGCGGTTGGCGGCGTAGATCCGCTCCCAGAGGGAGCCGTCCTCGAAGTACTTCTCCGCGATCTCCCAGAGGGACTCCTCCGGGCCGACCGTGATCGTCTCGGGCCGCACGGGCGGCTCGACGGGCTCGTCCGACATCGTCACCCCGCGGGTTTGTGGGCCATCGTGAAGTAGAGGAGCGCCCTGCCCAGGGTCTCCTTCCAGGTCGGGATGAGCTCCGAGCCCGTCTGGCCGTTCATCGCGTCGTAGGAGGGGCCGTAGCCGATCGAGCCGCCCGCCATCCGGTTGAGGAAGGCCTGCACGTCGGCGTTCTTGGTCACCGTCCTGGTCAGGGGCGCGGCGGCGTCGTACACGCCGTAGAAGACGACCGACGCGGCGAACTCCTTCAACGCCTGCTTGGCGTTGTCCTCGAAGGAGCCGGCGTCCTCGCCGCGCAGCGCCTTCACCCCCGCCACCACGGCCACGTCGCCGGCCGCGAAGAACACGCTGCCGATCGTGTACTCGGTCAGCTTGCTCATCAGGATGCGGGCGATGTTGTGCTCCAGCAGCTTCGCCAGGAGCCTGGCCTGCGCGCGCCGCATGAGGAACTGGGTGAGGTGGTAGGCGCCGGTCGCCTGCCAGGGGAAGGTGGTGAGGAAGACGAAGCTGGCGAAGTTGGCGATGGCCAGCGTCCGGTAGGCGTCCTGGGCCGTCTCGAGGACCTCGGCGAACTCCTCGCAGGCCGCGCTGTTCTGCCTGCACCGCGCGGCGAGCTGGGCGGAGTGACCCAGAGCGGGAGGCAGCGGGTACAGGCCCTCGGTCACCGTCGACTTGTACGCCTCGACGCCCTCGCCCGCGTTGCGCCTCCACACGGCCGAGGCCGCGGGGTAGGTGCGGTTCGGGCTCTGCTCGATCCGCTCGGCGAGCCTCGCCCAGACGTCGCGGGCCTCGCGGGCCTTGACGGGGTCGCCGTCGGGATAGTCGACGTTGAGCATCTGGAAGACGAACCCCGCGAGACCGAGGGTGCCGAAGGCGTAGATGCTGCCGCGGCTCGGGCTGATCCTCAACGGTCCACGTCCAGCCCGGTTCCTGCGATGAACGGATCGACGAGCTCGCCGATCCCGGCCTCCGCGTTCCTGGCCGCCTCGGCCGCCGCCTCGAGGACGGCCGCGGCGAGCTCGTCGGAGCCGAGCCGCATGGCGCGCGCGTCGATCGTGAGGCCGATCAGGGCTCCGGTCGGCGACGCCTCGGCGACCACCCGTCCCTGCGCCGCCTCGCCCCTGCCTCTCACCTCGGTGATCCGATCACGAAGGTGTTCGAGCTGTGTGACGTCCTTCTGAAACTCCTCCAGGAGCCTGCCGATCTCCTGGTCCCCGGTTCCGTGTCGCATCTGAACCAGCATAGATCACAGGTCGAGAAATCTACATATTATCGATGGGAAAAGAGGGTTTAGCTGGTCTGGACGTCGTACCTCAGTCGCGAGGTCGCCACGTACTCGCGGTGCTCCTCCGCCCACCGGATGAGCGAGCTGACCTCCACCGACAGGGTCTCGCCCACCGGGGTCAGCGCGTAGTCCACGCGGGGCGGCGACGTGGGGGTGACCGTACGCTCCACCAGCCCGTCGCGCTCCAGGCTGCGCAGGGTCAGGGTGAGCATCCGCTGCGAGATCCCCTCGATGGAGCGCTGCAGCTCCGAGTAGCGCCTGGGGCCGCCGCCGAGCAGCGCCATGACCAGCACGCTCCACTTGTCGCCGACCCTGTCGAGGACGTCGCGCAGCTGGCAGGTCGCGTCGGCGGCGCCGATGGGGCGCACATCGGTGTTCGTTACGAGGGACAAAGTGCCTTCTTCCGTCACCAGGCCATGGTGGCCCAGACTCGACACGCGCACAAGAAGTAACCAACGCACAAACAGTAAGGAGAATCCCATGCGTGCTGTCGCCTTCACCGCGTTCGGTGCCGCCCCCGAGGTCACCGAGTTGCCGGTGCCGGAGCCTGCGCCAGGGGAGGTGCTCGTCCAGGTGCGAGCCTCGTCGGTCAACGGCTTCGACCTCGGCGTCCTGGGCGGCTTCCTGAAGGGTGTCTACGAGTACGAGTTCCCCGTGGTGATCGGAAAGGACTTCGCCGGAGTGGTCGCCGCGGTGGGAGAGGGCGTGAACGAGATGGCCGTCGGCGACGAGGTGTTCGGCGTCGTCATGCGTCCCACGCTGGGACAGGGCGGCTTCGCCGAGTACGTCGCCGTCCCGCAGGGCTACGGCATCGCCCGCCTGCCCGACGGGCTCGACCACGCCCGCGCCGGAGTGCTGGGCCTGGCGGGCACCGCCGCGCTGAACGCTCTCGACGCGGTCGCGCCAGAGGCGGGGGAGAGCGTGCTGATCTCGGGTGCGACCGGAGGCGTCGGCGCGCTGGCGATCCAGCTCGCCGCCTCCAGAGGCGCCACGGTGATCGCCACCGCGCGACCTGGCGCCGAGACCGAGTTCGTCACCGGCCTCGGGGCGGCGCACGCCGTGGACCACGCCGACCTGGCGGCGGGGGTGCGCGCCGTCGCCCCCGGCGGCGTGCACGCGGCCCTCCACCTCGCGGGCGACGGCGCGGCCGTCGCGGACCTGCTCGCGGACGGCGGGCGCTTCGCCTCGACCGTGCACTTCACCCCCGAGAACGCAGGGGAGCGCGGCCTCAAGGCCACGACCGTGATGGCCGACCCGAACCCCGCCACGCTGGCGCTGCTCGCCGCCGAGGTGGTCCAGGGCCGGCTGCGGGTGCCCGTGGCCAGGGTCTATCCGCTGGAGGAGGCGCGGCGGGCCATCGCCGACTTCACCGGCGGAACCCTCGGCAAGCTAGCCGTCTCGATCTGAGGGCTGCCTGGCGAGCGCCGCCAGCAGGGCGCCCGCGAGCGCCACCCCGAACAGCACGCCGTACGTGCGCTGGAAGCCCGACATCAGCTGCTCCACCGCCACCGGTGACAGCTTCGACAGCGTCCCGCCGTACACCTGGGCGCGCAGCGCGGGGGAGACCGCGCTGGTCAGGACGGTCAGTGACAGGCCCACGCTGATCACGACGCCCACGTTCATGACCATCAGCCTGAAGCCGTTGACCACCCCGAGGCTCCCCGCGGGCAGGGCGCTCATGACCTGGGTGGTGTTGCCGGTGAGGAAGGTGCCACTGCCGCATCCGGCCAGGAAGAGCCCCACCCCGATGATCCAGTACGGCGTGCCGGGCCGCGCGGTGAGCATGAGGGTCAGCAACCCCGACGCGCTGAAGAGCGAGCCGCCGATCGACAGCGCGTACGGCGAGACGCGCCGTCCGAGCGCTCCCGCGATGGGAGAGGCCAGCGCCATCCCGACAGGCACGGGCAGCACGCTGAGCCCCGCGGTGAAGGCGTCGACGCCGCGGGCGGCCTGGAAGTAGAGCGCGACCACCAGGATCAGCGCCGCCCTGGCCAGCGCGTTGCAGAACGACGCCAGGTTGGCGCAGGCCAGCATGCGCCCGCCGAACAGCCGCAGATCGAGCACCGGATGCGAGGCCCGCCGCTCGACCACCAGGATCAGCGGCACCAGCACGGCGGTGACCGCGCCCCCGACGATCACCACCAGGCCGCCGTTGCCGATCTCCGACAGGGCCAGCAGGAAGGCGGTCAGCGCGGCGAAGATGAGCAGGTTGCCGAGGGCGTCGACGGGCTCACGCGGCCCTCTCGGCACCTTGCGCAGCGTGAACGCGCCCCACACCAGCGCGATCACCCCCGCGGGCACGTTCACCCAGAAGATCCACTGCCAGCCGGCAGCCTCGGCGATCAGCCCGCCGACGGTCGGGCCCGCCAGCTGGGCGACGGAGAGGGTGCCGATGTAGACGCCCATGCCCTGACTGAGGCGGTCGGGGGGAAAGGCCGCGGTGATGATGACGGTCCCGTTGGCCAGGATCATCGCCGAGCCGATCGCCTGGACGACGCGCATCGCGACCAGGAACCAGACGTCGGGCGAGAGGCCGGCGAGCAGCGAGGCGAGGGTGAACAGCGCGAAGCCCGCCAGGTAGACCTCCCGCCTGCCGAGCAGGTCGGCCACGCGGCCGAAGAAGACGAGGCTGGCGGTGTTGACGAGGAGGAAGGCGAGCAGGATCCAGCTCGCCTCGAAGGGCGTGGCGTGGAAGTGGCGGACGACGGCGGGGAGCGCGACGTTGAGAGTGCTGCCCGCGATGCCGATCAGCACGAGCCCGAGGCTGGTCACCGAGCAGACACGCCACGCGTAGCGGAGTCGGAGGGTGTAGTCGGGGGAGGCGGCGACCATGCCCCCTACTATGACGTACGACGTACGTCCGTTTTATCCCTGGGTTAGCGGGCCCTTCTGCGTAACCCGTCGAGGTCGTGGACGACCACGCGCCGCCGCCCCGTCTCGATGAGCCCCCTGTCGCGCAGCGTCCGGAGCGCCTTGCTCACCGCCTCCCTGGAGGCTCCCGTCCACCCCGCCAGCTCGTCCTGCGAGAGCGGGAGCGCCACTCGCAGCCCCGTGCTGGTCTGCTCGCCGTACCGTTCGGCCAGCTCCACCAGGCGCGTGGCCACCCTGCCCGTGGTGTCGAAGGCGCCGTACTCCACCCGCTTCCTGTCGGAGTCGCGCAGCCGGCCCGTGACCATCCGCAGCAGCACGACGGCGACGCGGCCGTGCGTGGCCAGGAAGCCGGGGAAGTCGCGGATCACCACCCCCGAGACCGGCTCCAGCGCCGTGACGGTCGCCGACCGGGCCGAGCCGTCGATCGCCGACATGTCACCCAGCAGCCCGCCGGGACCGCGGACGGCCAGCACCACCTCCGTGCCGCCGCTGGTGTGCGAGGACACCTTGACCCTCCCGTCGAGCAGCAGCAGCACCCAGTCGGACGTGTCGCCCTCCGACATCACCACCGCCCCGCGCTCCCAGCTTCTCGGGCGGCCCGCCGCCTTCAGCGCCGTGATCTCCTCGGGGGTCAGCTTGGTCAGGAACTCTCCGGCCTCTGCGGTCATGCCCTGATTATGCGGGTCAGGACGAAAGCTTCCACCTCTTGCTCCTTGCCCTTCAGGCGCAGCGGACCGAGCGGGCGCGCCTCCGCGGTGCTGACCTGGGCCAGCGTGGTCGAGCCGATGACCACGGTTCCAGGTTCGGCCAGGCCCTGCAGCCTGGCGGCCACGTTCACCGCGTCGCCCATGGCGTTGAAGCCGCGCAGCTCGGGGCTGCCGATGTTGCCCACCAGGGCCATCCCCGTGTTGACGCCCACCCTGAAGGTCGGCCAGCCGTCGGCGGCGACCTTCGTGGCCGCCTCCTGCATGGCCAGCGCCGCCGTGCAGGCGGCCAGGGCGTGGTCGTCCTGGGCGGCCGGCGCGTTGAACAGCGCCAGCAGCGCGTCGCCGACGAACTGCACGATCGTCCCGCCGTTGTCCAGGATGCAGGGGACCGCGGCCGTGTGATAGCGGTTCAGCATCTCGACGATCTCGCCGGGCGCGACCCGCTCGGAGAACGTCGTGAAGCCCTTGAGGTCGGCGAACAGCGCGGTCAGCTCGCGCAGCTCGCCGCCGAGCGCGGCCTGGCCGGGGTCGGCGAGCAGGCGGCTGGCGACGTCTGGCGACATGTACTGCCGGAAGAGCGTGTCCAGCTCGGCGTACAGGCGGGCGTTCTCCAGGGCGATCGACAGCTGGCTGGCCAGGGTGGCCGACAGCGCCTCGTCCTGGGTGGTACGGCCGACCGGCACCTCGAGCGCGCCCGCGAGGTGACCCTTCACGGTGAGCGGATAGGTGATGAGGCCGTCGCGCCTGACGGGGGTGGTGCCGCTGAAGGTGTACTCGCGTGAGCCGATGCTCACCCTGCCGTCGGAGACCAGGCCGATGCGGACGTCGCCGTACACCTGCCGTACACGCTCGAGCGCGCCGGTCAGCAGGTCCGACTCGGCCAGCCGTACCTTGGTCTGGGTCCCGACGTCCACGAGCGCCGACAGGCGCTCGGACAGCTCCCGCTCGCTGGCCAGCGCCTCGCCGGCCCTGTCGAGCACCGCCGCCTGTCCCTCGGTGAGCTGGAAACGCCCCGCCAGCCGTACGGCAGGCAGCTTCGTGCCCCTGCGCACATGGTCGACCAGCTCCTCCAGCGCCTGCTCGTACTGCGCCTGGATCTTCTCCACGGTCGCCGACAGCGCCACCGAGTCGAACAGCCCCGCGCTCGACCCCTCGCGCCTGAACTGCAGGTAGGCGCTGTAGGCGACGAAGACGAAGGCGAGGGTCAGCAGGATGTGCCACTCCCACCACGACAGGTGCCAGTTCAGCTGGGACATGCCCGCGACCATGGCCTCGGCCAGCAGCGCGTAGGCGGTGACCAGGCTGACCAGGATCGCCGAGCGCCTCATCCTGTGCAGGCGGAACATCATCAGGCCCGCCGCCACGAACAGCACCAGGCCTGGCACCGAGAACCAGCCGAACCAGGGAATCGGCAGGACGGCCGGGGGCCTGCTGAGCGGGGTCAGCCCGGGGACCAGCGACGCGATGCCCCAGAGCACCATCAGCCCGACGACGGTCAGCCTGATCAGGTGCTGCGCCCTCATCACCGAGCGAGCCTGCGCCGCACCGAGAGGGAAGGCCGAGGCCAGCGCGAAGACCGCCGCCATCGTCAGCCCCACCTGCTGGCCGATGTCGAAGCCCAGGGTGGGACCGTCGAGCAGCACCTGCGGGGTGGACAGTCCGTGCAGGAAGAAGAAGCCCGCGCTGCTCAGGAACACCATGGAGACCAGGAACAGCCTGGCGTCGGCCCTCCTGCGCGCCGCCTCGCTGATCATCAGCCCGAGGATCACGTTGATACCGGCCACCACGGCGATCATCCAGAAGTGGCTCGGATTGTGGTGCCACATGATGTTGACGCGGGGCTGGGCGAGCAGCAACCACAGCCCCAGCAGCGGCAGGACGAGGTGAATCGCCCACACCACCACTCGGACAGGCTGGGTGGCCGGCGGGAGGTAGGTGTCCACGCCCGATTATCACCACGGGCCTGCCGAAACGACTGTGTCGTTCTGCACACAGATTCGCGTCAGAAATGACCACTCGTCAGTAGGGATGTCACGCTCCGTTTCGTGACTTGTACGTTATGTGGCCTCGTCATCCTTTGGAACGGTTGAAATGTGAACCTCATGAGCATCATGAGCAACCCCTGTTCTGGAAGGACATCCGTGGCGATCAAGATTCGTGGTGGGCGCACGCTCACCCTGGCCACCGTCGGAGCGCTGGCTCTCTCGCTCTTCACCATCGGTGGCGTCGCCACCGCCTCGTCGGCCGCCGGACAGGAGGTGCACGCGTGCGTCCACAAGAAGACGCGCTACGCCCGCATCGTCAACCCGTCGACGCAGTGCAGGAAGACGGAGGAGAGGGTGCTGATCGGCGGCTCGACGACCAGCGGCCTGTCCGGCACCCGTGAGAAGGGCGACACCGGGTCGCAGGGCCCGAAGGGCGACACGGGACCGCAGGGCCCGAAGGGCGACACGGGACCGCAGGGCCCCGCTGGGCCTGCGGGCAAGAACGGCGTCGACGGCAAGCCCGGCATCCAGGGCCCCAAGGGCGAGACCGGCCCGAAGGGCGAGACCGGTCCCCAGGGCCCGAAGGGCGCGGACGGCGAGGACGGCACCGACGGCAAGCCCGGCATCCAGGGGCCCAAGGGTGACACCGGCTCGCAGGGGCCCAAGGGCGACACCGGTCCGCAGGGGCCCAAGGGGGAGCCGGGTGGTTCGGTGAGCCTGGCGACCTACACCGTGCAGGACTCCTTCTCGGGGCTCGGTTCGGCGTCCGTCTCCTGCAAGAGCACCGATGTGGCGACCGGCGGCGGCTTCTCCTTCACCTCGTTCAAGAACGCCGTGCTGCTGGCCAGCGCCCCCACCGGTAACGGCAGGGGCTGGACGGTCCAGGTGGCCAAGGACGACAACGGCGGCGGCAACGACGGCCACGGCGCCGCGATCGCCGCGACCACGCCGCCCGCCAGCCCCGCCCCCAGCGCCGAGGCCAAGACCTACGGCGGCAACCACGGGACCAGCGTGAGCGGCATCGTCTACGTCGTGTGCCTGAAGAGCTCCTGACGAACACGACGAAGGGGGGCCGGACGACCGGCCCCCCTTCGCAGGCGACGTCTCAGCCGAACAGCGCGGGCAGCGTCTTCGTGTGGGTGTCGCGCAGCTCCGCGACGGAGATCGCCAGGACCCCCTCCACCACCAGCGCGTCGCCGCCCGTCTCGCCGAGGCCGTAGCACGGCACCTCGTGCGAGGCGCACAGCGCCGCGAACTCCTCGAACGCCTCCGGCCTGACCGCGACCAGCGCCCGAGCCGACGACTCGCTGAACAGGTCCACGAACGGGTCGCCGACCAGCGAGACCGTGGCGCCGACGCCCCTGGCCAGGCACGCCTCCGCCAGCGCGATCGCCAGCCCGCCGTCCGACAGGTCGTGCGAGCCCGCGACCAGCCCTCGGGCGGCCGCCTCGACCATGACCGACGCGAGCCCCTGCTCGGCCACCAGGTCCACCTCGGGGGGCAGCCCGCCGAGGTGCGAGTGGACGACGTGCGCCCACTCCGACCCGCCGAACTCCTCGCGCGTCTCGCCGAGCAGCGCGATGCGCAGCCCCGGCTCGACGAATCCGGACCTCACGCGCTTGGCGACGTCGTCGATGACGCCGAGCACGCCGACCACGGGCGTCGGGTGGATGGCCGCGCTGCCCGTCTGGTTGTAGAAGGAGACGTTGCCGCCGGTCACGGGGACGCCGAGCGTCTTGCAGGCGTCGGCGAGCCCGCGTACGGCCTCGGCGAACTGCCACATGACCTCGGGGTCCTCGGGCGAGCCGAAGTTGAGGCAGTTGGTGACGGCCAGCGGCTTGGCACCGGTGACCGCGACGTTGCGGTAGGCCTCGGCCAGGGCCAGCTGCGCGCCGGCGTAGGGGTCGAGCTTGGCGTAGCGGCCGTTGCCGTCGGTGGCCAGTGCGATGCCGCGGTTGGTCGGCGTGGCGCCGTCCATGACCTCGGAGATGCGCAGCATGCCGGCGTCGGCGGGCTGGGCCAGGACGGTGTTGGAGCGGACGTACCTGTCGTACTGGGAGGTCACCCACTCCTTGGAGGCCAGGTTCGGCGACCCGAGCAGCTGGAGCAGCGTGGCCCGCAGGTCCTCGGAGCGCGGCAGGTCGACGGCCTGGTTCAGGGCGGTCTGACCGGCGGGCTCGTGGAAGGGCCGCTCGTAGACGGGGCCCTCGTCGGCTGCGGTGCCCGGCGGGATGTCGACGATGACCGAACCGTCCCAGGTCATCACGAGCCTGCCGGTGTCGGTCACCTCGCCGATGACGACGGCGGGCACGTCCCACTTCTCACAGATCGCCATGAAGGCGGGGATGTCGGAGGGGGAGACCACCGCCATCATCCGCTCCTGGGACTCGCTCATCAGGATCTCCTCGGGACGCAGCGAGGAGTCGCGGAGCGGGACCAGGTTGAGGTCGACGTGCATGCCGCCGGTGCCCTTGGCCGCCAGCTCGGTGGTGGCGCAGGAGACGCCCGCCGCGCCGAGGTCCTGGATGCCGACGACCACGTCGGCGGCGTAGAGCTCCAGGCAGCACTCGATGAGCAGCTTCTCCATGAACGGGTCGCCCACCTGGACGGCGGGCCGCTTGGCCTCGGACTCGTCCTCGAAGGTGGCGGAGGCGAGCACCGAGGCGCCGCCGATGCCGTCGGGGCCGGTGGAGGCGCCGAAGAGCACGACCTTGTTGCCGGGCCCAGGCGCGGTGGCCAGCTTGATCTGGTCCTTGCGCAGCAGGCCGACGCAGAGCGCGTTGACCAGCGGGTTGCCGATGTAACAGGGGTCGAAGACGACCTCGCCGCCGATGTTGGGCAGGCCCAGGCAGTTGCCGTAGGAGGAGATGCCCTCGACGACCCCGGGCAGCACGCGCCTGGTGTCGGCCTGGTCGGCGCCGCCGAAGCGCAGCGCGTCCATGACGGCGATCGGGCGGGCGCCCATCGACATGATGTCGCGGACGATGCCGCCGACGCCGGTGGCCGCGCCCTGGTGCGGCTCGACGTAGGAGGGGTGGTTGTGCGACTCGATCTTGAAGGTGGCCGCCCAGCCGTCGCCGATGTCGACGACGCCCGCGTTCTCACCCATGCCGACCAGCAGGGCCTCGGACTCGGGCGCCTTGGTGGCGAACTGCTTCAGATGCACCTTGGACGACTTGTACGAGCAGTGCTCGGACCACATGACCGAGTAGATGGCCAGCTCGGAGGAGGTGGGACGGCGGCCGAGGATCTCCTTGACCCTGTCGTACTCGTCCTGCTTCATCCCCAGTTCGGCGAACGGCATCGCCTCGTCGGGCGTCTCCGCAGCGCGCTTCACGGAGTCCGTGTTCATGGGTCGCTCACCACTCCTCATTCGCTCCGCGGCGTGCCTCGTTCCTCGGCCCGCCTCTCCGCTCACTGCGTCGGGTTCACTCCCGCTCATGCATTCACCAGCTTCTTGAGGATGGAGGTGAAGAAGCCGAGCCCGTCGGTGCTGGGCGCGCCGACGAGGTCCTCGACCGCGTGCTCGGGATGCGGCATGAGGCCGACGATGGTGCCGGTCTCGTTGGAGATGCCCGCGATGTCGTTCAGTGAGCCGTTGGGGTTGCCGCCGACGTAGCGGAAGACCACCTGGCCGTTGGCCTCAAGCGCCTCGAGGGTCTCGGCCGAGGCGACGTAGCGCCCCTCGCCGTGCTTGACCGGCAGCAGCAGTTCCTGGCCGGGCTCGAAGGCCGAGGTCCAGGTCGTGGAGGCGGACTCGACCTTGATCCGCTGGTCGCGGCAGACGTAGTGCAGGGAGGCGTTGCGGGTCAGCGCGCCTGGCAGCAGGTGCGCCTCGCACAGGATCTGGAACCCGTTGCACGTGCCCAGGATGGGCAGCCCGCTCTTCGCGGCCGGGATGAGCTCCTCCATCAGTGGCGCGAAGCGGGAGATCGCCCCGCAGCGCAGGTAGTCGCCGTAGGAGAAACCACCGGGCAGGAAGACCGCGTCGACCCCCTTGAGGTCGTGGTCGCCGTGCCAGAGCGGCACCGCCTCCGCGCCCGCCAGCCGTACGGCACGGGCGGCGTCCTGGTCGTCGAGAGTTCCTGGAAACGTGACAACGCCCACACGGGCAGCGCTCATGACTTCGTCCCCTCCGGAGGAAATGCGCACGCCACGCCACCGTCTCGTCAGGGTGGACGGTGGTCTGCGGCGGTTCCTCAAGGGTATCCGCTGTCGTCAGGTGACGTTTCGCGGGGCTCAGACCGCGGCGAGCTCGCGCGGGCGCGCGCCCTCCTCGTCGTCCCAGGCCAGGCGCTTACGCAGGTGGACGGTGGTGCCCCGGCCCGGCGTGATGCCGAACGAGATCTCGTCGACCACCGAGCGCATGATGAGCAGGCCGCGCCCGTTCTCGGTCTCGGGCGGCGGGTAGTGCAGCGGCATCGATGGAAGCCCGGCTCCCGAGTCGGCCACCTTGACGTCGCAGCGGCCGTAGCCGATCGCCGCGCTCACTTCGTACCTGTTGGCGGGACCGCCGTGGCGAACCGCGTTGGAGCAGGCCTCTGAGACCGCGAGCAGCATGTCGGAGATGCAGGTCTCGCTCACGCTGAGTGATCGCATCGCGTCACCCAGCACTCGCCTGACCATCGGGATGCCGATCGCATCCCTGGGCAGCGCCAACGAGAACTCAATATCCACCGGACCCCTCCGGGTGCCAGAATCTCACCTGGAGTAGGTTTCCCCGTGAAATCAGGGCTAACCGCAAAATCACGTTGTTGTTATTTAGTGTTGGTAAGCCCGTGGGATTGTGGCACGACGAAACCTGGCTTTAAGCCGCTATGGCCAATTCCAGGTGTCAAATGTGCTGTTCTACCCCTCGACCCTCACCGTGTACTCCTCGATCACGGTGTTGGCCAGCAGGGTCTCGGCCATCTTTCGGACGTCCGCAAGGGCGGCCTCGTCAGCGGCGCCCTCGAGCTCGATCTCGAAACGCTTTCCCTGACGCACCTCGGAAACGCCGGAGAAGCCCAGGCGCGGCAGCGCGCGGGCGATCGCCTGACCCTGCGGGTCGAGGATTTCCGGCTTGAGCATGACGTCGACGACTACGCGCGCCACGGCGCTCCTCCTGAAAGGTGGGTACGGCTTGCGGCGTTCAGCCTAGTGCCCCCTCGGAGCTCACCCACCGTCACCCCCACGCCGGTCGCCGTGGGGACACGGTGGAAGATCCCTCGCGAGAGGTTCACCGGCGGCGCATCGGGAACGGGGAGGGCATGGGGCTTGCGCGTAGGGATGTGACCTCTGCCACGATGTCCCCAAACGCGTACGAACCACCACCAGATGGGCCGTACGCCGGAAAGGCCGGACAAAGCATGGCAACCCCAGCGAACCGGCCCCGACCGCACAGGAGTGGCACGTGACCGTCGACGCCTCTCGTGGTGCTGACGCACCTCCGGAGCTCGTCCAGTTGCTCACCCCCGAAGGGGAGAGGGTCGAGCACCCCGACTACGACATCGACCTGACGCCCGAAGAAGTGAGGTCGCTCTACCGCGACCTCGTGCTCGTCCGCCGTGTCGACCTGGAGGCCGTCGCCCTTCAGCGCCAGGGCGAGCTGGGCATCTGGGCCTCGCTGCTCGGCCAGGAGGCCGCGCAGATCGGCTCGGGCCGCGCGCTCACCGACGCCGACATGGCCTTCCCCACCTACCGCGAGCACGGCGTCGCCTGGTGCCGCGACGTGGACCCGGTGAACCTGCTCGGGCTGTTCCGCGGCGTGAACCACGGCGGATGGGACCCGGCCGAGCACAACTTCCACCTCTACACGATCGTCATCGGCAGCCAGACCCTCCACGCGGTCGGCTACGCCATGGGCATCCAGCGTGACGGCGCCAACGCCGCCACCATCGCCTACTTCGGCGACGGCGCCACCTCCCAGGGCGACGTCAACGAGTCGTTCATCTGGGCCAGCGTGTTCAACGCCCCGATCGTCTTCTTCTGCCAGAACAACCAGTGGGCGATCTCCGAGCCGCTGGAGAAGCAGACCCGCATCCCGCTCTACCGCCGCGCCTCGGGCTTCGGTTTCCCCGGCATCCGCGTCGACGGCAACGACGTCTTCGCCTGCCTGGCCGTCACCCGCCAGGCGCTGAAGAACGCGCGAGAGGGGCAGGGCCCCACGCTGATCGAGGCCTTCACCTACCGCATGGGCGCCCACACCACGACCGACGACCCGACCCGCTACCGCGTGGCCAGCGAGCTCGAGGCGTGGAAGCTCAAGGACCCGATCGAGCGGCTCAAGGCGTACCTGTTCAAGAACGAGCTGGCCGACCAGGCCTTCCTCGACTCGGTGGAGGCCGAGGCCGAGGATCTCGGCGCCGACCTGCGCAGGCGCTGCCTGGAGATGCCCGACCCCGGGCCGCTCGACATCTTCGACCACGTCTACACGGGCTCTCACGCGCTCATCGCGGAGGAGCGCGCCCAGTACGCCGCCTACCTGGAGGGTTTCGAGTCATGAGCATTCTGACCCTCTCCAAGGCGATCAACGAGGGCCTGCGCAAGGCGATGGAGGACGACCCGAAGGTCCTCATCATGGGAGAGGACGTCGGCAAGCTCGGCGGCGTCTTCCGCGTCACCGACGGTCTGCAGAAGGATTTCGGCGAGGACCGCGTCATCGACACCCCGCTCGCCGAGTCGGGCATCGTCGGCACCGCGATCGGCCTGGCCCTGCGGGGCTACCGGCCCATCTGCGAGATCCAGTTCGACGGGTTCGTCTTCCCCGCCGCCGACCAGATCATCACGCAGCTGGCCAAGATGCCGCTGCGCTCGCTCGGCGCGATCAAGCTGCCCGTCGTCGTCCGCATCCCCTGCGGAGGCGGCATCGGAGCCGTCGAGCACCACAGCGAGTCGCCCGAGGCGTACTTCACCCACACGGGCGGCCTGCGCGTCGTCGCCTGCAGCAACCCCGCCGACGCCTACTCGATGATCCAGCAGGCCGTCCGCAGCGACGACCCGGTGATCTTCTTCGAGCCCAAGCGCCGCTACTGGGAGAAGGCCGAGGTCGACACCGCCTCCACCGACTGGTGGACACCCTTCGACGAGGCCTCCGTCGTCCGGCAGGGCACCGACGTCACGCTGCTCGCCTACGGCCCCATGGTCAGGACCTGCCTGGAGGCGGCCACCGCGGCCCAGGACGAGGGGCGTTCGCTCGAGGTGATCGACCTGCGCTCGCTCAACCCCCTCGACTTCCCCAAGGTCATGGACTCGGCCCGCAAGACGGGCAGGGTGGTCGTGGTGCACGAGGCGCCCGTCTACAACGGCTTCGGCGCCGAGCTCGCGGCGCGGATCACCGAGTCGTGCTTCTACCACCTCGAGTCACCCGTGCTGAGGGTCGGCGGCTTCTCCACCCCCTACCCGCCCTCGAAGCTGGAGGACCACTACCTGCCAGACCTCGACAGGATCCTCGAGGCCGTCGACCGTACCTTCACCTACTGAGAGGGGGACCTCGAATGCGTCGCGAATTCAAGCTCCCCGACGTCGGAGAGGGCCTGACCGAGGCGGAGATCGTCCGCTGGCACGTCAAGCCGGGCGACTCCGTCAAGGTCAACCAGATCGTCGTGGAGATCGAGACCGCCAAGTCGATCGTCGAGCTGCCCTCCCCGTGGGCGGGCGTCGTCGCCGACCTGCTGGCGGAGGAGGGTCAGACGGTCGACGTCGGGCTGCCCATCATCGCCGTCGACACCGGCGAAGCCGCCCCCTCGGGTACGGCGGGCGCGCCGTCCGCCGCCTCGACCGAGGGCCCGGCGGACCGGCTCGAGGCGCTGGCCGACGACCTGGTGCCGCGCCCGCCCGCCGAGGGCGCCGTCGAGCCCGGCGCGCACGGCGGTCCCGCGCCCAAGGAGGAGCGCACGCCCGTCCTGGTGGGCTACGGCGTCAAGACAGGGGCCGTCAAGCGCCGCACGCGCAAGACCCCCGGCCAGGGCGCCGGCCAACCCGGCCAGGCGCAGCCGGCTCAGGCTCAGCCGGCTCAGGCACAGGCGGCTCAGAGCCAGGCGGGTCAGGTGGCCAACCCCGAGCGCGTCGCGCTCCCCGGCCACGTCGCTCCAGCCGAGGCAGGGCAGATTCCCGCGCCGCGCACGGGTCAGGAAAGAGCCCAGGTGCTCGCCAAGCCGCCGGTCCGCAAGCTGGCCAAGGACCTCGGTGTCGACCTGGCCACCCTGCGGGGCACGGGACCGCAGGGCTCCATCACCCGCGACGACATCCACGCCGCCGCCCAGGAGCCCGCTCAGGCCGCCCCCACGGCTCAGGCGGCACGCCAGGGGGCGCCGGAGGTGGCCGAGGAGCGCGTGCCCATCAAGGGCGTGCGCAAGATGACCGCCCAGGCGATGGTGGCAAGCGCCTTCACCGCGCCGCACGTCACCGAGTTCCTGCAGGTGGACGTCACCGAGACGATGGCGGCCGTCCAGCGGCTCAAGGGGCTGCCCGACTTCGCCGAGGTCAGGGTGTCGCCGCTGCTGCTGGTCGCCAAGGCCGTCCTGGTCGCCGCCCGCCGCTACCCGATGATCAACTCCGCGTGGGACGAGGCGGCGCAGGAGATCGTGGTCAAGCACTACGTGAACCTGGGCATCGCCGCCGCCACCCCACGCGGCCTGGTCGTTCCCAACATCAAGTCGGCCCACGCCCTCGACCTGCCGTCGCTCGCGGCGGCGCTGGGCGAGCTGACCGAGACGGCGCGGGCGGGCCGTACCCAACCGGCCGACATGGCGGGCGGCACGATCACGATCACCAACGTGGGCGTGTTCGGCGTCGACACCGGCACCCCCATCCTCAACCCGGGAGAGGCGGCGATCCTGGCCTTCGGCATGGTCAGGGACGCGCCATGGGTGGTGGACGGGCAGCTGGCCGTCAGGAAGGTGACCACGCTCGCGCTGTCGTTCGATCACCGGGTCATCGACGGCGAGCTCGGCTCGCGCTTCCTGCGCGACGTCGGCGCGATGCTGGAGGACCCGCTGCGCATGCTCGCCTGGAGCTGAAGGACGCGGGCGGGCGGCTCCGGCCTGCCCGCCCGCGCCTCAGGACACTAGGCTGGACGCATGATCCGCCACATCGTGCTGCTGACCTGGACCGACGACGCGACCGACGAGCAGAAGGCCGCCGTCGCCAAGCACCTGGGCGAGCTGCCCGCCGTCATCCCGCAGCTGCGCCGCTACGACCTCGGCAGCGACCTCGGCCTGGCCGCCGCGGGCAACTCCGACTTCGCCATCGTCGCCGAGTTCGACTCGGTCGCCGACTACGAGGTCTACCGCGACCACCCGCAGCACCACGCCGTGATCAACGAGCACATCGCCCCGATCAAGGCGGGCCGCGCCGCGATCCAGTTCGAGTTCTAGAGCCGGGCCGTACAGCGGACGCACTTGGCAGGCGGCACCGGCCGCACATCGCTCCAGCCCACCTTCCTGACGATCCCGGCGCGCCAGGCGGCGCCCTCGGGAGTCAGCCCTTGCCTCCCGAGGAACTGGCCGGTCCTACGGTCGATCACGAGCTGTCCTCCCTCGAATCGAAGGGCCAGCCCGTCGAGCCCGAACGTCCCTGGAACGCCGTCGACCACCTCGATCCCCGGCGCACGCGCCAGGAGAAGGTAGGCGGCCGCCCTGGTGCCAGGCGTCGCCGGTGAGTCGACGAGCCGCGAGGCGGCCCCCGCCAGCCACGCCTCGCGCTCGCCGGCCACCCGAGCGTCGTGGTGTTCCAGCAACCGCGCTCTGAGCGCCGCCGGCTCCTCGGGGAGGCTCCGCAGCTCCGTCAGCGTCGGCTTCAGCCCATCGGCGAGCTCCAACACCGAATCCAGGTCCGCGGAGGAGTATGCGGGCATGTTCTTGTCGCATCCCCGCGCGGGGCACAGCCTGGGTGAGCCGTCCCGTCGCCAGGCTTTCAGGCCCTCGGCTGTGTACGGCTTCG
Source organism: Nonomuraea recticatena (assembly GCF_039533245.1). Taxonomy (NCBI): domain Bacteria; kingdom Bacillati; phylum Actinomycetota; class Actinomycetes; order Streptosporangiales; family Streptosporangiaceae; genus Nonomuraea; species Nonomuraea recticatena. The sequence continues at coordinate 103,049 of NZ_BAAATE010000027.1, forward strand.
ACGATATCGGCTCGCGCCAGCCGTAGACCTCGCGGTCGGGCCCGAGGGCGAGGACCTCCATGGCCCGTTCCTCGACCCTGTAGGGAGGGCCGTTCTTCGTCCGCATGACGTCCTCGATGTCTCGTCGCCAGTAGCGGCCCTTCGCCTCCGGCGTCGCCGCCAGCCTGGCCGCCGCAGCTTCGAGTTTCCGCATGGGTGTGACCGCGACCGGCTCCACCGCAGGTCGAGGGAGAAGGGCCACCACCGCGCCGACCGTGATCACGACGGCCGCCGCCGCGAGAGCCATCCCGGTCCACGCCCTCCGGCCTCTCCTGCTGCGGACGGCCACCGTGGCGGTCGCGCTCCCCCCGAACACGCGCTCCCTTGCCGCCAGACGGTTCTCGGGGGAGGAGGGCGGCACGTCCGGCATCACCGAGTCGATGACATGGAACTCGTTCATCCCAACACCTCACGCAGCTTGGTCCTGGCCCTGCTCAACCGGGAGGCGACCGTCCCCATGGCGATCCCGAGCGCCTCGGCCACCTCGTCGTAGCCCAGCCCGCCGTAGGCGACGAGCAGCACCACGTCGCGTTCACCCTGTGACAGCCGTGCCAGCGCCCCCGCCAGCCGGTCGACCGTCACGTCAGCGGAGAGCCTGTCCACTATCCGCTGGTCGGGCGCCTCCTCGTCGGGTGGTGGGCCTGTCCTGGCCAGCGCCCGGTACCTGCGCACCTCGGCGCGCCTGTGCCTGCCGATGAGGTTGGTGGCGATGCCGTACAGCCATGGTCTGACCCCGCCCACGACCGCGTCGAAGCGGTCGCGCTGCCTGAAGGCGATGAGGAACGTCTCCGCAGCGAGATCCTCGGCCACCCCGAGGTCGAGCCTGCGCGCGATGTAGCGCCGGATCTCCTCGTAGTGGGCTTCGAAGACGGCCTCGAAGACGTCAGGAGCAGTGATCACACCCTTGATTGCCCGCAAGGGCGCGATTCTTCCAAGAAATCTCAGACTTCAGGCGGATTGTTCTCCCTGTGCATCAGCCGGCCTTCGGAGGTGCTCCCGCGCCGGGGCGCCAGCACGACGCTCAGCACCACGCCGACCCCGCCGACGATCATGAAGATCACGCCGATCCTGTCCATGTGGACCGCGTTGCCGAAAACGTCAGGCTCGATCGCGAAACGGAGGATGGCGCCGAGCGTGAGAAAGAAGATGCTGACGCCTACGCCCATGACGACCTCCGGGGGAAAGGACCGCGTACGCACACCGTCATACCCGCTCACCGGTGATCACACCATGAGTTCAGGCGTGACAGGTCAGCGGCCGCCCGCCGTTGAGCGTGATCATGTCCAGCACGGCCGCGGTCAGGTCCACCTCGCCGCCCGAGACGTCGGCGTAGGCCCTGTGCAGGTTGCCGACGATGCGCTCGGGGTCGACCAGCCCGCCGTACTCGCCGAGATCGAGCTGCCTGGCCAGCTCCAGCGGGGAGAGGCCGGCCGCCATGCCCGCCTCCGCGCTCTCCTGGACGAAACGCAGGTAGCCGCGTACGGCGGCGATCGCCGACGGCCCGCAGACGTCGCCGTGGCCGGGGACGATCGTCTCCGCCCCGAGCGCCTCGAGCTGGTCGAGCGCGGACAGCGCGCCCTCCACCGAGCCCATCAGCACGAACGGCGTGCCGCCGTTGAACACCAGGTCGCCGGCGAACAGCACCCCGCGCGAGGGAATCCACACGAACGAGTCGTTGGTGGTGTGCGCGGCGAACCCCACGTGCCTGACCTCGCAGCGCAGGTCGTCGGAGTAGAGCGTCACCCCTTCGGTGTAGGTGAGGAAGGGCGGGGTGGGATCGAGCGTGCCCCACTCGACGTCGGACGACCACGCGCCCAGATAGGACGGCACGCCGTCGGCGATGATCTGCTCGCGGGTCCGCTCGTGCGCCACGATCGTCGCCTCGGGGAACAGGTGGTTGCCGAACACGCGTGGGGTCATGACGCGAACCTAACCCGCCCGAGCGGGACCTGACGAAAGTAGGGGTCGGGACCAGGCTTACGGCAGAGGTGGGCGGATGGCCCCGAAAGCCACAGTGAAGGCATGCGAAAGACATCGACCGCCCTGCTCGCCATCGCCGCCCTCCTGACCGCCCCGGCCGTGGCCCATGCCGACCCCGCACCCAAGGCGACCTTCGAGCTCCCCGCGCCCACGGGGCCGCACAGCCTGGGGGTGCGCGAGGTGCACCTGACCGACCAGGAGCGCGGCAGGGAGCTGATGATCAGCGTGTGGTACCCGGCCATGCAGGGGAGCGAGCCGCGCGCGCCGTACATGCGCCCGAAGACGGCGGACTACTTCGACGGCGCCGCCGCCGCCATGGGGCTGAAGCCAGGGCAGATCGACTGGGCGGCCGTCAGCACCCACGCCGGCACGGGGGCGCGGCCGAAGGGGCGGTGGCCGGTGGTGCTCTACTCCCCGGGCTGGGGATCGCTGCGCACGCTGGGCACCTCGACGGTGGAGGACCTGGCCAGCAAGGGGTACGTGGTGGTGACGGTGGACCACACCCACGAGGCGCCCATGGTGGAGTTCCCCGGCGGCAGGCTGGAGACGGCCAAGCCCGCCCAGGGCGACGACTACCTGAAGGCCGGGATGGAGACCAGGCGACAGGACATGCGGTTCGTGCTGGACCGGCTGTCCTCGCTGGACGGGCTCGGCCGGGCCATGGACCTGTCGCGGGTGGGCATGTTCGGCCACTCCTTCGGCGGGGACACCGCTGCCGAGGTGATGGCCACCGACCGGCGGGTCGACGCGGGAGCCGACCTGGACGGCTGGCTGGCCTACGACGTCGACGGCCGCCGGCCCACGCGGGCCGCCACCGAGGGCACCGCCAGGCCGTTCCTGCTGATGGGCTCGTCCGGCAGCACCCGCGACGGGCGGCCGAGGAGCCACCTGACCTCACCCGCGTGGAAGTCGTTCTGGGAGCACAGCTCCGGCTTCAAGCGCGACCTGCTGATGCCCGAGGCGATGCACTACAGCTTCACCGACCTCCAGGCCTTCCTGCCGCAGCTCGACGAGCAGCTCGAGATCGAGCCCGAGGTCAGGGCGAAGCGCATCGGGACCGTCGATCCTGGGCGCAGCGTCGCCTCCCAGCGCGCGTACCTGTCCGCCTTCTTCGACCAGACGCTCAAGCACCGGCCCCAGCGGCTGCTGCGCGGGGAGTCGGCGGAGCACCCGGACGTGACGTTCGTCCGCTGAAAGGCCGGGAAAACGCTCGCAGGGCCACCGAACGGCGACCCTGCGAGCGGGAGAGAGCCCTAGAAGGCCGCTTCAGGCAGGTCCATCAGGTCGAGGCCGGTGCTCTCCAGCACCCTGCGCTCGGCGGTGAGCCTGGGCAGCACGGTCGAGGCGAAGAACGAGGCGCCCGCGACCTTGCCCTGGTAGAAGGGGTCCTCGCCATCGGCCAGACGGCCCAGCGCGATCTCCGCCTGGCGCAGCAGCAGCCAGCCGATGATCAGGTCGCCCAGCGCCAGCAGGAAGCGGGTGGTGTTGAGCCCGACCTTGTAGACCTCGCGCGGAGCCTCCAGCGACCCGAGCGCCCATCCGGCCATCGTGTCGCCCATGGCCTTGACCTCGGCCGCGGCCTCGGCAAGCAGCTTGCGCTCCTGCTTCAGCCTGCCGTTGCCCGCCTCCGAGGAGGCGAAGGCGTTGATCTCGGCCATCAGCGAGCCGATCGCCGCGCCCTGGTTGCGCAGGATCTTGCGGAAGAACAGGTCGAGACCCTGGATCGCGGTCGTGCCCTCGTAGAGGGAGTCGATCTTGGCGTCGCGGATGTACTGCTCGATCGGGTACTCCTGCAGGTAACCCGAGCCGCCCAGGGTCTGCAGCGAGCGCGACAACATCTCATAGGAGCGCTCGGAGCCGACACCCTTGACGACGGGCAGCAGCAGGTCGTTCATGGCCTCGGCATGCTTGTCGCCGGGGTTGACCAGGAGCGTGTCCTGGAAGGTCGCCGTGTAGAGGACCAGCGCCCGCATGCCCTCGGCGTACGTCTTCTGCAGCATCAGCTCGCGGCGCACGTCGGGGTGGTGGGTGATGGTCACGCGCGGCGCGCTCTTGTCGGCCATCTGGGTCAGGTCGGCGCCCTGGGCGCGCGACTTGGCGTACTCCAGGGCGTTCAGGTAGCCGGTGGACAGCGTGGCGATGGCCTTGGTGCCCACCATCATGCGGGCGTGCTCGATCACCATGAACATCTGCTTGATGCCCTCGTGCACGTCGCCGACCAGGGTGCCGATCGCCGGGTGCTTGTCGCCGAAGGTGAGCTCGCAGGTCGTGGAGACCTTGAGGCCCATCTTCTTCTCGACGTTGGTGACGTAGGCGCCGTTGCGCTCGCCCAGGCTGCCGTCCTCCAGGTTCACGTGGTACTTGGGTACCAGGAACATCGACAGGCCCTTGGTGCCGGGACCGTGTCCCTCGGGCCTGGCCAGCACGAGGTGGAAGATGTTGTCGGACATGTCGTGCTCGGCGCTGGTGATGAAGCGCTTGACGCCCTCGATGTGCCAGGTGCCGTCGGGCTGCTGGATCGCGCGGGCGCGGCCCGCGCCGACGTCCGAGCCCGCGTCGGGCTCGGTCAGCACCATGGTGGCGCCCCAGTTGTTCTCGATCGCCAGCTCGGCGAAGCGCTTCTGCTCGGGGGTGCCGAGCTTCCACAGGGTGTAGGCGAAGTTGGGGCCCGCGGCGTACATGTAGAGCGCGGGGTTGGCGCCGAGCACCATCTCCGCGGTCGACCAGGCCAGCGTGCGGGGGATACCGGGGCCGCCGAGGTCCTGGGGGAGGTCCAGGTGCGCCCAGCCGCCCTCCATGAGCGCCTTGAAGGACTTCTTCACCCCGTCGGAGACCGTGACCGTCGACGTGGCGGGGTCGAAGACCGGAGGCGTGCGGTCGCCCTCCTCGAAGGAATCGGCGAGCACGCCGGTGGCAAGTCGGTTGACCTCGTCCAGGATGCTGCGGGCGACGTCTTCGTCCACTTCGGAGAAGGGGCCCGTACCGAGGATGTCGCCGCGTCCGAAGACCTCGAAGAGGTTGAACTCCAGGTCGCGCACGTTGCTCTTGTAGTGGCCCATGGCTGCTCTCTCTCCTTGAACCGAGGGGTGTTTGTACTGGCGAGTAACCTTACTCTCAATGCTACCCATGGGTAACCTCTCCTATGCACATACTCTCGACCCATGGATGCCGAAGCGCTGAACGAACGGTGGCGACAGCACCTGGCGTCGTGGGCCATCCCGCCGGAGATCCTCGCGGTGGCGCCCTCCGACCCCTGGGGGCACTCTCCTGCCCGATTCGCCGCGAGAACCGACCGCGCGGTGGCGGAGGCGGAGGGACCGACGCTGGCCAGGGTGGAGGAGGCGCTGCCTGACGGCGGCACGCTGCTCGACGTCGGCGCGGGCGCGGGTGCGGCCTCCCTGCCGCTGGCCGGGCGGATCGGCAGGCTGATCGCCGTCGACACCTCGCAGGCGATGCTCGCCGAGCTCGGGCTCAGGGCGGAGAAGGTGGGCCTCGAGACCACGATCGTCGAGGGCAGCTGGCCGGAGGTCGCCGATCGCGCGGGCACCGCCGACGTGGCGGTCGCCGCGCACGTCGTCTACAACGTGCCCGACCTGGCCGCCTTCTTCGTGGCCCTCGACGACCACGTCACCGGCAGGGTGGTCGTCGAGCTGCCCGACCGCCACCCGATGAGCTGGATGAACCTGCTCTGGGAGCACCTTCACGGAGTGCGGCGCCCGGTCAGGCCCATCGCGGAGGACGCGGTCGCGCTGGCCGCTGCGCTCGGCTTCGACGTGCGGGTGGAGGAGCGGGAGTCGCCGATCGAACGGTTCGACACGATCGAGGAGCTGGCCACGAGCGTGTGCCGCCGCGCCTGTCTCGACCCCTCACGCGAGGAGGAGGTGGCGCGCACCGCCATGGAGCTCGGCATGTGGCCGGTGCCGCGCGACCGGTGGGTGACGCTCTGGTGGAATCACCGCGGGCGTTGAGCCGTTGTCAGGAGTGAGCGACCCGCTCCCGGACGAGACGCGCCGTACCCGGAACGCCAAGACGACGCACCCCTTCGACAACAAGGAGTGCACATGGCCTGGGTCATTCTCATCGCCGCCGGCCTGCTCGAGGTCGTCATGGCCTACTCGCTGAAGATGAGCGAGGGCTTCTCCCACCTGTGGTGGGCGGTCAGCTTCCTGGTCTTCGCCGTCCTCAGCTTCGGCGCGCTGTCCTTCGCGCTCAGAAGCCTGGAGGTCGGCACCGCCTACGCCGTGTGGACGGGCATCGGAGCCGTCGGCACCGCCGCGCTCGGCATGCTGCTGATGGGCGACGACGTCTCGGCCGTCAAGCTGGGCTCGATCGCCTTCATCATCATCGGCGTCGTCGGCCTCAACCTCTCCGGCGCGGCCCACTGACGTCGGGTGGAGAAGGACGCCCGCGGGCGTCCTTCTCCCTGGTCCCGCGCTCTCTCGAGGACGGACTAGCGCGCCCTCCCCTTCATGGTGAGGGTGAGGATGCCCGCGATGAGGTAGACCAGCGCGCCGCGCCAGACGGAGTCCCACGCGGCACCGAAGATGCCCTCGCCGTCGATGACGAGCTGGACGGGGTAGGTCAGGACCGCGGTGAGGCCCGCCGGCAGGAGCGCGAACTTCCACGGGTGCTGGAGCGACCAGGTGCGCGCCTGCCTGGTGACCCTGTCGCCCTCCTGGGGCTTGGCCACCGCGCCGATGGCGGCGATGAGGGCGAACAGGCTGATACCGAGGCCGAGGGCCCACGGCAGGTCGGCGGATCCCGGCAGGATCACGCCCATGCCGTAGCTGGCCGCGGCGACCACGCCGCCGCCCACGGCGGCGGCCTTCCAAGGGGCGCCACGCAACGCGGCGCCGGACAACGACAGTTCTTCGCGTCGAGAGAGCTCGTTCATAACCCCAGGGTGCCTTTTCGCGCCCCTTGTCCGCATCGGGGATCGACCCTGATAGTTCCCCGAGGATGCGCCATGATTCGGACATGCAGGAATTCACCATCGAACGGCTCGGACCGGGTGACGAGGACCGGTTGCGCGAGATCAGGCTCCACGCGCTGGCCGACGCGCCGACCGCCTTCGCCTCCACCCATGACAAGGAAGTCGCCTACCCCCGCGACAAGTGGGCCGAGCGCCTGGCCGACCCCGACTCCGCCTGGTTCGTGGCCGCCGACGTCGGCCTGGTCTGCGCCAGGCAGGAGCACGAGGGGGAGGTCCACCTGCTGTCGATGTGGGTGGCGCCGCGGGCCAGGGGGACGGGCCTGGCCGGTCGCCTGGTGGACGAGGTCATCGCCTGGTCCAAGGCGCGAGAGGCCCACGAGATCGGCCTGTGGGCCGTCGACGACAACCTCGACGCCCGCGCGCTCTACGCGCGCAAGGGCTTCCTGCCCAGCGGCGAGGTCATGGCGCTGCCGTCCCATCCGGAGCTGATGGAGTCGCGCTACGTGCTCTCCCTGGTCTTCCGTACGGCCCGCGCCGACGACCTGCCCGCCATCGTCGCGCTCATCACCGACGACGCGATCGCCGCGGCCCGTACCGGCGCGTACGGCGAGGAGCACCTGGCCGCCTTCGAGGACATCGAGGCCGACCCCAACAACGAGCTCATCGTCGCCGAGCTGAAGGGCGAGGTCGTCGGCACGATGCAGCTCACCTACATCCCCGGCATCTCCAGGCTCGGCGCCACACGCCTGCAGGTGGAGGCGGTCAGGATCGCCGGGCACCTGCGAGGGCAGGGCTGGGGCCGCAGGATGATGGAGTGGGCGCACGCCAAGGGCAGGGCGCGCGGCTGCGCGATGGTGCAGCTCACCTCCGACAAGCGGCGTGAGGACGCGCACCGCTTCTACCGCTCGCTCGGCTACGCCCAGTCACACGAGGGGTTCAAGCTCCAGCTCGACTAGGTTGTCGTGGTAGACGGCGCCCTTGCCCATGTCGGCGTCGCGCTCGTCGACCACGGCGTTCGGGTTGGCCCCACCGGTCGTGAGCTTCGGCCACCGGCCCTTCGGGCTGGCCACCACGCCCTTGGCCACCCTGTCGCTGACCTCCACGTCGGCCAGGAAGTAGCCGTTGTGGTTGACCACGCGCACCCGCCGGCCCGTCGACAGGCCGCGCGCCGCCGCGTCGGCGGGGTTGACCAGGACGACGGGCTCCTTGGCGCGGCGCAGCAGCTCGGGGTTGTTGGCGAAGGTCGAGTTGAGGAAGGTGTGGGCCGCGGGGGTGATGAGCGTGAGCCTGTCGCCCGCCGTGCGGGAGGAGAGAGAGGGGACGAAGGCCTTCCCTCTCCTGGGGAAGCGGAGCCTGCCCGACGGGGTGGGGAAGCCGTCGGCGAAGGGGGCGAAAGGCTGCGGGTAGCTCATCCGCATCCAGCCCTCCTTGCGCAGGCGGTCGAGGGTGATGCCCTCGAGTGAAGGGTGGCCGCTCGACAGCAGGTCGGCGGCGAGCTCCAGGTCCGAGTCGTACAGGGAGGGCTCGGTGAGCCCCATGTGGGCGGCCAGGCGGCGGAAGGTCTCGGTGGTCGACAGCGCCTCGCCGGCGGGGGCGACGGCGGGCTCGTTCCACAGCAGGTACATGTGGCCGTACCCGGCGTGCAGGTCCATGTGCTCGGTCTGCATGGTCGCGGGCAGCACGATGTCGGCGTAGTCGACGGTGTCGGTGGGGAACTGCTCCATGACGACCGTGAAGAGGTCTTCGCGGGCCAGCCCCTTCCTGATCCTGTTGCTGTCGGAGGTGGAGGCCAGCGGGTTGGCGGCGTAGACCCAGAGGCACTTGACGTCGTCGAGCTCGGAGGCCAGCCGCGTCATGTACCTGGTGCGCACCGGCGCGGCCAGGAGGTCGTTGCGCTTGTCGATCTTCAGGTGGACGTGGCCGCTGGTGGAGTAGGCCACGCCGCCGCCCGGATGGCGCCAGTCGCCCGTCACGCCCGGGATCGAGGCGATCGTCCGCATGGCCGCGCCGCCGCCCTCGTGCCGCTGGATGCCCATCGTGGCGCGGATGGCGGTGGGACGGGTGTGGGCGAGCTTCGTCCCCAGCCTGTGGATGGCCTCGGCGGGGATCCCCGTGACCTCGGCGGCCCGCTCGACGGGCCAGTCCATGATCTCCTCGCGGAAGTCCTCCCAGCCTTCGGTGTGCTGGGCCAGGTACTCCTCGTCCTGCGCGTTCTCGGCCAGCACCACATGGAGCAGCCCGAGCGCGAGCGCCGCGTCGGTGCCGGGCCTGATGGCCAGGTGCTCGTCGGCCTGGTCGGCCGTCCTGGTGCGGATCGGGTCGATCGCCACGACGTGGGCGCCGGCGGCGCGGCCGTCCTGGATGAACTTCCACAGGTGGTGGCCGCTGGTGAGCGTGTTGGTGCCCCACAGGAGGATGAGCTTGGCCTGGGCGAAGTTCTCAGGGTCCATGCCGCCCGCGGTGCCCTGGGCGCGCGCCAGACCGAGGCTGCCGGCCACCGAGCAGATGTTCAGCGAGTGCTTGGAGGCGCCGAGCACGTTCCAGAACCTGCGCCCCGCCACACCCTCGCAGCCCTGCAGGTAGCCGAGGGAGCCGGTGCCGAGATAGGGCCAGATCGCCTCGCCGCCGTGCTCGTCCACGATGCCGCGCAGCCTGGTGGCGATCTCGTCGAGCGCCTCCTCCCAGCTGATGCGCTCGAACTGCCCCGAACCCTTGGGCCCCGTACGGCGCAGCGGATGAAGGATTCTGTCCTGCGCCTGCGTGTGCTCGAGATAGCGGTTGACCTTCACGCACAGCGCGCCCCGCGTGTACGGCTGGTCGGGGTTGCCGCGCATCTTCACGGCCTTGCCGTCCTCGACGGTCACGACCCAGGAGCACGTGTCGGGGCAGTCAAGCGGACATGCCCCCAGAACTCGCAGTTCACCCGACATGGCATCGAGTGTAGGCGCAGCGCCCCAGAGGGACGCTGCGCCGGTCCGTCGTCAGCTCTGCGAGGAAGGCGCCTCGTCGACGAGCTTGGCCCTGACCCCCACACCGGGGGAGTGCGGGCCGTTGATCTTCGAGGGGTCGAAGGCGTAGGTGCCCACGAGCGTGGCGATCGCGTCGGCGTTGACGTCGAGCGCGGTGTCGTTGATGTTCCTGATGTCGTCGCACGCCTGGTGGTAGCAGCGGTCGTAGCGCTCGCCCGCCGTGCCGCCCCACTTGGCGACCTCCTCGGGCGTCTTGCGCTTCTCCGCCCCCGTGAACAGACCGCCGGCGGGGATGCCGACCGCGATGAAGGGGCCGTAGTCGGAACGGCCGTCGAAGTCGGTGCCCTTGGAGGCCAGACCGCGCGAGGCGTAGAACTCCTCGAAGTACTTCTCGATCTGCGCCGAGCCCTCAGGGCCAGGACCCGCGCCGACACCGTCGGAGTCGTCGCCGTCGTAGACGTGGTAGACGTAGTTCGGCGAGGCGACCATGTCGAAGTTCAGGTAGAGGGCGATGTCGGCCCGCTCCTGTTCGGTCAGGTTCGCCACGTAGTGCTCGGCCCCGAGCAGACCGAACTCCTCGCCGCCCCAGAAGGCGAAGCGGACCTTGTTCTCCGGCCTCGACTTGGCCATCTGCAGCGCCACCTCGAGGATCGCGCCGACACCTGAGCCGTTGTCGTTGATGCCGGGGCCGTCCTCGACCGAGTCGAGGTGACCGCCGACCATCACCACGTTGTCGTCACGCCCGTGCCGCGTCTCGGCGAGCACGTTGTAGGTGGTGTAGGACTTCGTCACCGTCTCCCACGAGAAGGTGAACCCGACCTCCGCGCCCGGCGTGGCCGCCAGGTCCCTGCCCGTCCAGTAGCTGGCGAACAGCACGGGCAGGTCGGAGGGGCCGCCGAGGTCGGGGTTGACGTCCGCCTCCGTACGTCCCTCCTGGCCCTCGTTGAACAGCACGACCCCGGAGGCGCCCGCGGCCTTGGCGTTGGCGACCTTGACGGAGAAACCGCAGGTGCCGCGCTGGATCAGCGCGAAGTTGCCCGGCGTGAACCCGGCGAAGTCGGCCGCCTCGCACCCCGAGGTCGAGGAGTTGGGCGCGGGCCCCGGCGGGATCATCACGTCGACGGCCTGGACCTTGCCGGAGAACGTGCCCTCGGCGGTGTGCCCCGACGGCGTCCAGTCCAGCCCCAGCGCGAAGACCTGAGGGCTGGGCGACTTGCGCTCGAAGACCGGCTTGGTCTTGAACTCGAGGTTCTCGAAGGTGAACTTCTGCGTCGAGACCTTGTAGCCGGCCAGGCGCAGCAGCCCGGCGACGTAGTCGCGCGACAACTCGTAACCGCGGGTGCCGTCCACGCGGGTGTTGCCGTTGGCCTTGGCGATCAGGTCGAGGACCTTGAGGTGCCGCTTGACGTTCTTGCCGTTGACGGCCTTGACGAGCTTGCGGACCGAGTTGTTGTTCGGGTCGGCGTGCGCGGCCGTGCCCGTGATGGCGAGAGGTGCGATGAGAACGGCCGTGACCAGCGCGGCTCTGAGCTTCATGAGACTCCTCGATGACGAACGGTCCCCCGAGAGCGCGAGCCCTGCGGCCCGCGCGGGTGCGCGGGCCGCAGGTCGGATCTAGCTGAGCTCGACCTTGTCGTGGTCGTGGACGACCGCGGCGCGGGTGGCGGCGGCCTTGTGCGCCTTGCCCGGCGCGTGGATGCCGTTGACGGCCTCGGTGTCGAAGGCGTAGGTGCCCATCAGCATCGCGATCGCGTCGGAGTTGACGTCGAGCGCGGTGTCGTCGATGTTCTTGATCGTGTCGCACGGCGCGTGGTAGCAGGGGTCGTACTCGATCCCGGCCGTGCCGCCCCAGATCGCGGCCTCCTCGGCGGTCTTGACCTTCTCCGCGCCCGTGAACAGGCCCCCGCCGGGGATGCCGGCGTCGATGAAGGCCTTGTAGTCGGAGCGGCCGTCGAACTCGCTGGCCTTGGACTGCAGGCCGCGCGAGGCGTAGAAGGACTGGAAGTCCTTCTCGATCTGCGCCGAGCCCTCGGGGCCTGGAACGCCGAACACGTCGCCGTCGCCGTCGTACACCTGGTAGACGAAGTTCGGCGAGGCGATCATGTCGAAGTTCAGGTAGAGGGCGATGTTGGCCTTGTCCTGCTCGCTCAGGTGGTCGACGTAGTACTGCGAGCCGAGCAGGCCGAACTCCTCGCCGCCCCAGAAACCGAAGCGGACCTTGTTGCCGGTCTTGTGCTTGGCCATCTGCAGCGCCACTTCCAGCACGCCGCCGACGCCCGAGCCGTTGTCGTTGATGCCGGGGCCCTCCTGCACCGAGTCGAGGTGCGCGCCCGCCACCACGACGTTGTCCCCGCGGCCCCAGCGGGACTCGGCGATGACGTTGGAGGTGGTCCTGGTCTCGACCAGCTTGTCGAAGGACAGGCTGACCGTGGTGCCCGGCTTGGATGCCAGCTCGTCGCCGACGGCGAAGCTGGTGAAGAACACCGGAACGGGAACGTTCTCCCCGATGCCGGGGTTGACCCGTGCGGTGGTGCGGCCTGGCTGGCCCTCGTTGAAGAGGATCACCGCGGAGGCGCCTGCCGCCACGGCGTTGGCCACCTTCAGCGCGAAGTCGCAGGTGCCGCGCTGGACGAGCGCGATGTTGCCCGCGGTGAAGCCGGCGAAGTCGCTCGCCTCGCAGCCGGACGTCGAGCCGGGCGTGGCCGGCGGCGGCAGCACGACGTCGACCGCCTGCACCGGTGCGGTGACGGTGCCCGCGGAGCTCGCGCCCACCTCGTGGAACTCCGTCACATGGGCGAAGGTCTTGGGCTCAGGTGCGGTGCGCTTGAGTACTGGCGGGGTCTTGTAGCCCTCGAACTCGAACTCGAAGGGCTGGATGGTCACCTTGTACCCCGCCAGGCGCAGCACCGAGGCCACGTAGTCGCGGGAGAGCGCGTAGCCGCGTGTCCCGTCGACGCGAGTATTGCCGTTCGCCTTACCGATCAGGTCAAGCACTTTCAGATGACGCTTGACGTTTTCACCCTTGACCGCGCTCACCAGCTTGCGCGCCGAATTGCTCGGCGAGTCGGCGTGGGCCGTGCCCGCCATAGTCAGCGGCGCGATGAGAACGGCGGCCAGCAGGCCCTTACCCAGGCGAGAACGTCCTAAAGATCCACTAAAAGCTAAGCGCATGCACGGAAAGGTATATTGGCGAACCTTTACGGAGAAGATGCCGACTGCATTTCGTTACCAATCCCGGCGAATGTGGTTATCACGGTCGCCACAGCGTCGGCCGAAACATCCAGGGCATAGGCGTTGACGTTCCTCAGGTTGTCGCACTCCCTGTGGTAGCAGCTGTCGAACGGGACGCCTGCCGTCCCACCGAAGGCATTGGCCTGGTCCTGCGTCTTGAAGCCCTCCGCGCCGGTGAACAGTCCGCCCGCGGGGATGCCCGCCTCGATGAAGGGGCCGTAGTCGGAGCGTCCGGAGAAGTCGGTTCCCGTGTACGGCAGGCGCCGCGAGACGAAGAAGTCCTCGAAGGCCCGCTCGATCCGCGCCGACCCCGCGGGGCCAGGACCCTGCCCCACCCGGTCGGAGTCGTCGCCGTCATAGATGCCGAAGATGTGGTTGGGCGAGGCGGCCATGTCCAGGTTGAGATACATGTCGATCTTGGCGCGCTCGGCGGCGGGGAGGGTGTTCACGTAGTACGAGGACCCGATCAACCCCAGCTCCTCCGCGCCCCACCAGGCGAAACGCACCGCCCGGTGGGGGTACCGCGCCGCCATCCTGATCGCGATCTCGAGGATGGCCGCGCTTCCCGAGCCGTTGTCGTTGAGGCCGGGCCCCGCCTCGACCGAGTCGAGGTGCGCGCCCACCATCACCACGTCGTGGGTCGCCCCCGTCCTGGTCTGGGCGATCACGTTGTGCGAGGTCATCCTGCGGATCTCGGTCCTGGTGGCCACGGTCACCAGTCGCGCGTTCGCCACCGCCGCGCCCTGCGTGGCGTCGACGCCGACGATCGGGATCTTCTGGGGAGCGCCCGTGTTGCCGTCGAAGGCGCCGCCCTGGTTGACCACGACCAGCGCCTTGGCCCCCGCGGCCGAGGCCCTCGCCGCCTTGGTCCCGAACGTGCACAGCCCCCTGTCGACCACCGCCACTGCGCCGGGCTCGAATCCCGCGAAGTCCGTGTCGTCGCAGCCCATGCCCACTCTGTCAGGCTTCGCCGTCACCTCCCCCGCGCCCGAATGGGCCAGGGTGGAGACGTTGCCGAGGTCCTTGCCGTCCGCCGCGAGGGCCCCGGGGGTCAGCTGTCTGTAGACGTCGAAATGGAAGGGCTGGAGCTCGACCTTGTAGCCTGCCTCCAGCAGCCGTGCCGCGACGTAGTCGGTGGAGGCGTCATATCCGGACGTGCCCGCTGCCCTGCTGCCTCCATGGGCGTCGGCGATGGCCTGGAAGGCCTGCAGATGCGCGAGCACATTGCCGATCTTCACATCGTCGGCGAGTGTCGCGTCCGGCGCGGCGACGGCCAGCGCGACGAGCAAATGGGTGATCATGCGGGCCAGCGTGGCAAGCTTTCTCACCGGGGTATGGCAAGGCACGTCGAGCTGGCAGAGACGTTACCCGGTGGAGTGACCACAGTGGCGATTGTGGACACTTGAGGCCAATGATCGCACGGTCCAGTCGGAAAGAGGCAGAATCGCTGTCGGTGGCAGACATTACGGAAAGCGAGAAAACGACCGACCCCTCGGAGGGGGGCGCGGCCGTGTCTGAGGCGCGCGACGAAACAGTCGTCTTCGTCGTCGAACCGCTCCTCCCGCAGCGGCTGCGGCGGCCGTCCGACGCCCTGCGCTTCCTCGCCACGCTCCTGGTGCTGAGCGCGGTCATCCTGCTCATGCTGGTGGCCCAGCAGACCCTCATCGGGCTCGAACAGGACGTCACCGAGGGCACCGACCGCGCCCCCGCCCTGCTGGCGGGCATCGCGACCTTCCTCAGTGGCGCCGCCGTGCTCGTCGTGCCCACCGCCTTCGCGGTCGAGCGGGTCTTCCACCGCGACGGGCTGCGCGTGGCCGAGGGGTTGATAGCCGCCATCCTCGGCATGGCGGGCTCCTACCTGATCGGCCAGTGGCTGGTCACGGCGGGCCCCGACGACCTGGCCACGCTGCTCACCGGCGCCCGCGACCTCGAACCGCTCAACGCGCTGCTCAGCTCGGTCATCGCCTACGCCACCGCCGTCCGCATCTCGCGCAGGCCCACCTGGCGCGCGCTGATGTGGACGGTCACCGCCCTGTCGATCTTCTCGCTGTTCACCGGCAAGCAGATCACGCTGCCGAGCGCCATCGTCACCCTCCTGTTCGGCATGGCCGTCGGCTACGCCACCCTGTACGGCGTCGGCAGCCCGAACACGCGCCCACCCGGTAACGCCGTCATCGCGGCGCTGCGCAAGCTGTCCTTCTCGCCGATCTCCGCCAGGCGCATCGACGACGACCACCAGGGCAGCCGCCGCTACGCCATCGGCCTGTCCGACGGCTCCAGCCTCGACGTCACCGTGCTCGACCGCGACAGGCAGGTGGCGGGCCTGCCGTACCGGCTGTGGCGCAGGATCAGGCTCCACTCCGAGACCAGACGGCGGGCCATCCGCTCGCTGCGCGCGGAGCTGGAGCGCGAGGCGCTCATGGCCTACGCCACCCAGGCGGCGGGCGCCAACACCCCGCGCCTGCTCGGCACCAGCGAGATCGGCACCGAGGCCGCGCTCCTGGCCTACGAGCACCTCGAGACGCGCGCCCTCGACCAGCTCGACGACAGCGAGATCACCGACGACCTGCTCGCCCAGATCTGGGAGCAGGTGCTGCTCCTGCAGATGCAGCGCCTGGCCCACAGGCGGCTGACCGGCGACAGCATCCACCTCGACCGCGAAGGACGCGTCGTCCTCACCGACCCGCGCAGCGGCGAGGTGGCGGCCGGCGACCTGCTGCTGCGCATCGACATCGCCCAGCTGCTCACCTACCTCGCGCTGCGGGTCGGCGCCGAGCGCTCGGTCAGGGCGGCGGCGGGCGTGCTCGGCCCCGACGCCCTCGGCGGCGCGCTGCCCCTGCTCCAGCGCATCGCGCTGACCAGGGAGACCAGGGCGGCGCTGTCGAAGAACAAGGAGCTGCTCCCGGGCGTCCGCGAGCAGATCGAGGCGCTGACCCCGCAGGCCGAGGTCGAGGAGGTACGGCTCGAGCGGTTCAAGCCGCGCACCCTCGTCACCATCATCGCCAGCACGCTGGCCGCCTACTTCCTGCTCTCCCAGCTCAGCAGGGTCAACCTGCTCCAGGTCATCACCACGGCCGAATGGGGCTGGGGCGTGCTCGCGCTGGCCGCGTCGGGCGTGAGCTTCGTCGCCGCCGCGCTCATGATCAGAGGGTTCGTGCCCGAGCCGCTGCCGCTCGGCCGTACGGTGCTCGTGCAGTTCGCCTCGTCGTTCGTGAAGCTGGTGACCCCTCCCGCGGTGGGCGGCGTCGCCATCAACACCCGCTACCTGCAAAAGCGCGGCGTGCCACCCGCGCTGGCCGTCGCCAGCATCGGCGCCTCCCAGGTCATCGGCCTGGCCAGCCACATCCTGCTGCTGCTGCTGTTCGCCTACATCACGGGCTCGAACACGACCACGTCGTTCGCCCCCTCCCGAGGGCTGCTCGTCGCGGTGCTCGCCGTGGCGGTGCTCATCGTGATCCTGCTCGGCGTGCCGCCGGTGCGCCGCATGGTCACCAGACGGCTGAAGTCGCTCTTCTCCAACGTCGTGCCGCGCCTGCTCGACGTCCTCCAGTCGCCGCGCAAGATCGCCGAAGGCTTCGGGGGGATCCTCTGCCTCTCGCTGACCTTCGTGGTCTGCCTCTACGCGTGCGTGCGCGCCTTCGGCGGCGACACGGGCTTCACCACGGTGGCGGTGGTCTACCTGACGGCCAACGCGATCGGCTCGGCCGCGCCCACACCTGGCGGTCTGGGCGCGGTCGAGGCGTCACTGGCCCTCGGCCTCACGGTGGCGGGGGTGCCCGCGGAGTTCGCGACCTCCTCGGTGCTCCTCTACCGGCTGCTCACCTTCTGGCTGCCGGTGCTGCCTGGCTGGGCCTCCTTCACCTACCTCCAGCGGCACGAAGCTCTGTGAGGAAGGCGCCGCGCTCACGCAGGCGACGAAGCCGGCCTCGTGAGCTTGTCGATCCGCTGGAGTTCGTCCTCGGTGAAGGCGGGGCCTTCCACCGCGGCCAGGTTGACCTCCAGCTGCTCGACGCTGCTCGCGCCGATCAGCACGCTGGTCACCCTCGGATCCTTCAGCACCCACGACAGCGCCATCTGAGCCAGCTTCTGCCCGCGTGACGACGCGATCTCGTCGAGGTCGCGGGCCAGCTCCGTGTCGATCCTCTCGGCCGGCAGGAACCTGCTCGTCGCCGCCCGCGAGTCGGCGGGCACGCCGCCGAGGTAGCGATCGGTCAGCAGCCCCTGGGCGAGGGGAGAGTAGACGATGCAGCCGATGCCCTCCTCCTCCAGCGTGTCCAGCAGCCCGTCCTCGACCCACCTGTTGATCATCGAGTAGGACGGCTGGTGGATGAGGAGCGGCGTGCCGAGCTCGCGCATGATCCTGGCCGCCTGCGTGGTCTGCTCGGCCGAGTAGTTCGAGACGCCCGCGTACAGCGCCTTGCCCGAGCGCACCGCCCGGTCCAGCGCGCCCATCGTCTCCTCCAGCGGCGTCTCAGGATCGGGACGGTGGCTGTAGAAGACGTCGACGTAGTCGAGGCCCATGCGCTGGAGCGACTGGTCGAGGCTGGCCAGCACGTACTTCCTCGAACCCCACTCCCCGTACGGCCCAGGCCACATGTCGTACCCGGCCTTGGTGGAGATGATCAGTTCGTCGCGGTAGGGCAGGAAGTCCTGCGCGAAGACGGCGCCGAAGTTCCGCTCCGCCGAGCCGTACGGCACGCCGTAGTTGTTGGCCAGGTCGAAGTGCGTGACGCCGCGGTCGAAGGCGGCGCGCAGGATCTTCCTCGAGTTCTCGATCGGCCGGTCGTCGCCGAAGTTGTGCCACAGGCCGAGGGAGACCTGCGGGAGCTTGAGCCCGCTCCTCCCACTGCGCACGTACGGCATCTTCTCGTAGCGGTCCTGCGCCGCGATGTAGCTCACTTCGTCCCCCTTTCGATGATCCAGGACAGCGCGAACGCCTCTTCCTTCCAGGCGTCGTAACGGCCGCTGCGCCCGCCGTGCCCCGCGCCCATCTCCGTCTTGAGCAGGAAGGGGCCGCCCTGGGCGGTGGCCCGAAGCCGCGCCACCCACTTGGCAGGCTCGTGGTAGAGCACCCTCGTGTCGTTCAGGCTGGTGATCGCCAGGATCGGCGGGTACGTCTTGGCCTCGACGTTCTCGTAGGGGGAGTACCCCTTCATGTAGGCGTAGACGTCCGCGTTGTGCAGCGGGTCGCCCCACTCGTCCCACTCGATCACGGTCAGCGGGAGCGTCGGATCGAGGATGGTGTTGAGCGCGTCGACGAACGGCACCTCGGCCACCACGCCCGCGAACTCCTCGGGAGCGAGGTTGGCGACCGCGCCCATCAGCAGGCCGCCCGCCGATCCGCCCCTCGCGATGATCCTGTCGCTCCAGCCGGTCGCCTTGAGGTGCCTGGCGGCGGCGACGAAGTCGGTGAAGGTGTTCTTCTTCCTGGTGAGCTTGCCCTCCTCGTACCACCTGCGGCCCATCTCGCCGCCGCCCCTCACGTGCGCGACGGCGAAGGCGAAGCCGCGGTCGAGCAGGCTGAGCCTGGCCACGGAGAAGCTCGGGTCGATGGAGGTCTCGTAGCTGCCGTAGCCGTACAGGAGGGTGGGGGCAGGCTTGCCCGCGTCCTTCCTCTTCACGATCGAGATCGGCACCTTGGTGCCGTCCTCGGCCGTCGCCCACTCGCGGAACTGCTCGTACTCGCCGGGGTCGTAGCCACCGAGCACGGGGCGCTGCTTCAGCAGGATCAGCCGCCTGGTCTCGAGGTCGTAGTCGTAGACGCTGGGCGGGGTGACCATGCTGGTGTAGCCCAGCCGCAGGCGCTCGGTCGTGAACTCGGGGTTGCCCGCGGGGCCGACGTCGTAGAGCGGCTCGGGGAACTCGATCTCGTACGCGTCGCGGTCCTGCAGCGGGTAGGGGAGGATGCGGATCCCGGTCAGGCCGTCGCGGCGGAAGTGGACGACCGCGTGGGAGGCGAACGCGTCGACCTCCAGCAGCCGGGTGTCCTCCCGGTGGGCGATGAGCGGGGTCCATACACCGGGGTCGTCGAGAGGCGCGGTGGCGAGCTCGAAGTTCTCCGCGTTCTCGTTGTGCAGGACGAAGAAGTGGTCGCCCGCGTGCTCGATGCCGTACTCCACACCGGTGACGCGCGGGCGCACGACCTTGAACTCGCCCGTCGGGTCGTCGGCGTCGAGGATGCGGACCTCGCTGGTGATCTTGCTGCCCGCGCCGAGGACGAGGTACTTCTCGCTGCGGGTCAGGCCGATGCCGACCCAGAACCGCTCGTCGGTCTCCTCGTAGACGAGCACGTCGTTGTCGGCGCTGTCGCCGAGGGTGTGCCGGTAGACCTGGTAGGGACGCCAGGCGTCGTCGATCCTGGTGTAGAAGAACGTGGTGCCGTCGGCCGACCAGGTGCCGCCGTAGAAGACGCCGCTGATCTCGTCGGCGAGCTTCTCTCCCGTCTGCAGGTCCTTGAAGGACAGCGTGAAGCGCTCGTCGCCCTTGTAGTCGGTGGAGTAGGCCAGGAGCTTGCCGTCGGGGGTGACGGCGCTGGTGCCGATCGAGAAGAAGTCGCTGTCGCCGGCCAGCTCGTTGCCGTCCAGGAGCACCTGCTCGCCAGGGAGCGTGCCGTCGGTGGTGACCACCGGCGGCGTGTCCCCCTCGGCGGGGACCCGGCAGGAGATGCCGTACTGCTTGCCCTCCTGGGTGCGCGAGAAGTACCACCAGGCGCCCTTGCGGCTGGGGACGGACAGGTCGGTCTCCTGCGTACGGCCTTTGATCTCCTGGAAGACCTGCTCCTGGAGCTCCTCCAGGTGTCCGGTCTCCTGTTTGAGGAAGTCGTTCTCCTGTTGGAGATAGGCGATCGTGTCAGGGTCTTCCTTGTTGGTGAGCCACGCGTATTCGTCGATCACGGTGTCGCCGTGATGGGTGCGCTCGCTCGGTACCTTCTTCGCCAGAGGCGGGATGTGGCTGCTCACCTGGCCGAGTCTACGTTTAGCGTCCCGAGCGCTCGGGAGCGCTGCTAATCTTTAGAAGCCGACGCGGTGCGGCGCAACCATCTGGTGGCGGAACCGCAGGACGTCGGCACTCCCTTCTGGCGCAGCGGTTCTGAAGATCGGTTCGCGGATCGACTGAAGAGCTGTAAGTTAGAGGGGTTGCCCCGGAGACGGGGTGGTCGAAATTCTAGCGAGTCTGACCGGTTTGACATCAAATCGGACGAACTGCTAAGATGGAGACATAACGAAGCGAGTACCACCGGGTGGGTGACGGTGAATGCGTCCGTTTCTTGAGAACTCAACAGTGTGTTAAAAGCCAGTGCATGATGCACAACCCCGTCCATTGGACGGAT
>NZ_BAAATE010000028.1:0-80910 GCF_039533245.1 Nonomuraea recticatena
GCCCATCGATTGGACGACGCCCCAGCGCCGGCAGGCGTCCTGGAAGCGGGCGGCGCTATATTCGCTGCCGCGGTCGGTGTGAAAGATCACCCCGTCGGCGGTGCCGCCGCGGGTGACGGCTGCCATCTGCAGCGAGGCGATGGTCAGCGCCGCGTCGGCGATCGAGACCGGCTGGCCGTCGGGCGACCGATCCGTCGCGACCCGGGCATTGGGCGGGTGTACGTCGAGGATGCGGTTGTGTCGACCTGTCACAGTCGAGATGTCTTGGCCAAGGAGTCGCCGCAGCAGGTTAGTCGCGCTGTCCTGCGCTTCAGCGGGAAGAGCGACTGGATCGCCCTCGAACCGATCACGGAACCTTTCCACGAAGCGGTCGCCGAAGTCGTCATCCACGCGGAAGAGGTAGCCCTGGTTGACGCCGCCGTCCTTGTTGAACGGGCCGCCTGGCGAGGAGTGCCCGGTGCGCCAGGCCTCCGGGATCTCATCTCGGTGCACGGACTGGGAGGCCTGACGGTAGGCCACGTGTACGAGGCGACCGTCATCCTCCCAATCGCTTTGCAGACTATTCGGACGGCGGGCATCGATTGCTTCGGCGGTCACCCGGCTCAACGCGACCACTTTCTGGGATGCGTAGTGAATCACCGTGTCGTCGAGGCGCACCTCCGTCATGGTCGTCCAGTGCGACTTGCGGCGTCCGTTTCTATCCGCCTTGGGCGCCCACAGGATGCCGGCTGCGGCTCCTGATCGAACGTGCGCTGCTGATTCACCCACCAGATTGCCACGCAGGGATCCCTTCTCGTCGCGAGGGAACTCAGCGTAGGGAACATAGACGACATTTCCTGAATAAGCCGCTATGGGCATGGGGTTCAGGAGAGGAATTTGGGTGAGCGTCCCCGACGCCCGGGCTTGGGATGGTGAGCATGAGACGACTGACAATCATCGAGCGTGGCTGGGTCTCCACCGATCCCGGCGTGGTTTACTACGCCAGCCGCACTCTGTAGGGCCCACCTTGGATCTCTGTTCGGTACTTACTCTCTGGCCGGCTGTTCCGAAAGTGCGCCAGGTGAAGGCATCGTCCAAGGTTCGCTGATGGGTGACGAGCAAGGGCTCCAAACAGGCCGCGCACATGGGTGGCATCCAGCCAACGCGGCAAGACTCCGCGAGGACCCAGGGCACCCGTCTGGGCGGGCACGGCCAGCACCTGCTGAGTATGGGCGTACTCATGCCGTGGGTCGAGCTTCGACGTCACCGTCGGGGTCCAGGTCGTCTGCCGCCCAGGAGTTTCCCGTGGTTGCTTTCAATTTCACGCCCGTCAGTCGCCCGTTGAAGGAGGACGTCTTCCTGGAGATCGGCGACGGGGACACTGCCACGATCCAGGCTGATGTGCGGATGGTGTCCATCGACACTCCGGAGAAGGAGCAGGACGCCGGATCGCCCCCGGTGGCTCAAGCCAAACTCGACCTGTGCAAGAGCCGGCTGCTCGATGGCACCTACAAGGCCCTTCCGCGGCGCTCCCACAGGGCGCGGACCTGGCGGCAGGACGGAGGTGGGGCCAGTTGCGGCGCATCAGCACCGGGTTGAGCAGGCGGCGCTGGTCGGTGTCGTCGCCTTCCTCCGGGACGATCTTGTAGAGCGCGCCGCGGTCGTAGTCGTCGTCGAGATCGAACTGGCGGCGACCGCTCCAGGCCAGCGCGAGCGGGAGTTGGATCACGCCGTGTTCGGGCCCCTGGAGGTCCTCCAGCGACCGCGGCACGGTGTATGGCCTGGTGTCGGCGTAACTGAAGGGAGGCGTGTCCATGCTTCCAGTGTGCCCAAACGGCGAATGGGGAGTCGCACTCCCAGCCCGATTCGCCGAGCATGAGGGTGAACGGCACCTCTGCGCCGTCTGGTGACGGCATACTGACATATTGTTATGTCTCATACGCGTACTCAGGTATTCGCGCACCTCGATGTCCCCAACGCTTCCCTCTACCGGCGGATCATGAATGTCTTCATGGCCAACAAGCGGCGCTTCGTGGTGCACCTGCGACCGGAGGATGTGGCGGAGGCTCTTCGTGGAGACGGTGGTGAGCCGGTTGTCCAGGAACAGGTCGACAGCGCGCTGGACAGCTTGGACAAGTGGGACAACCTGCGCGCCGACCCCGACACGGGCCGTGTCACTACAGTCGAGGACTTCTACCGCGCCCGTTACCTCTACCAGCTCAGCCGTGAGGGTGAGGCCGCCGAGCGGGCGCTGGAGGTCTTCGAGCAGGAGCTTGGACGCAGGGGCGAACTCCAAGCGGTGGCACTGGAGGACATCCGCGTACGGCTCCACGCGCTGTCGGCTCTGAAGGCGCCGCCGGATCCGGCGGTGGTGCACAACCTGCTACTGGAGATCATGAGCAGGCTCGACAGCCTGGCCGCCAACGCGAGCGCCTTCATCGGCGGGCTGCAGAGGACCATCGATCTGCAGGACATCGAGGAGGAGGCGTTCCTCGCCTACAAGGATCGCTTGATCGCCTATCTGGAGCGGTTCGTCTCGGAGCTGGTCGTCAAGTCCTTCGACATCTCGGACAAGATCCAGAAACTCACCACAGTCGAGGCGCTGCTCAGGCTGGCCGCAGAACGGGAGGCGGCCGATGCGGCGCCTGATGAGGAAGACCCCGTCGGCTTGAAGCTGGTGGAGTGGCGTAACCGCTGGTCAGGCTTGCGGTCGTGGTTCGTGGGCGATCGCGCGCGTCCCTGTCAGGCCGATCTGCTGCGGACCCGGGCTCGCCAGGCGATTCCGGATCTGCTGGCCACCATCAGCGTGCTGCAGGAACGCCGCGCGGGCAGGAGTGACCGCTCAGCTGACTTCCGGGCACTGGCGCGGTGGTTCGCCGAGTGCCCCACCGAGGAGGACGCGCATCGCCTGTGGCGGGCGGCGTTCGGGCTGGCCTCCGCACGGCACCTGACCGTGGAGGCCGGAGAGCCGGACGGGGCGCCGTCTGCTACGAGCTGGCTTGAGGGGCCACGTGCGGAAATCTCGGTACGGCTGCGCGCCACCGGCAGTTACTCGAGAAGAGGTGCCCCGAGCAAGGTCGTCAACCGGAGCAAGCAACGTGAGGAACTGGCGGCGTTCGTGGCGGCAGAACGCGAACAGACGGAGCTCGCCCGCAAGCGGCTGGCGACAGGCCGGCCGGTGCTGCTGAGTGAGCTGGGCGATCTGGACCCGATGGAGTTCCGGCTCTTCCTGCGCCTGCTGGGAGATGGGCTGGCAGCCGGGCCGGGTGAGGTGACGGCCAGGACCTCGGATGGCAGCTTGGAGGTGCGGTTGAGGCCGGTGGACGGCTATGCGGAAATCCGGACGGAGGACGGTGTGCTGCGTGGGCCCGATCATGAGCTGACCATCATCGACCTGTCGGTGGTGCCGTATGGCGGCTGAGGTCGCCGATGTGCTGGACGCGCAGCGTGAGGAGGAGCGCGGCAAGGCGATTCGGGCGCTGCTGCGTTATCCGCTACTCACCCCCGAGGCGCCCGATTTCCGGCTTGTGCGTAAACACCAGGGTTGGTTGACGGACTGGTTCGCGCGCGAAGCCGGGTGGCAGCTGCACGCCGATACGGCCGTGGCCCGGCTGCGCAAGGTGCCGTCGCGTCACGTCGATGGCACGCGAGCCGCGCAGACCAAGGGAAAGGTGGCGTTCAGCCGCCGCCGTTACGTGCTGACCTGCCTGGCGCTGGCGGCGTTGGAACGGGCCGACAGCCAGGTGACGCTGGGCTGGCTTGCCGAGCGGATGCTGGCCTTCGCGGGCGACCCGGACCTGCTCGCCTCCGGAATGGTCTTCACGCTCGGCACCCGTGAGGAGCGCACGGACCTGGCGACCGTGGCCGGGCTGCTGATCGGTATCGGAGTTCTGAACAAGGTGGCGGGAGACGAAGCCGCTTATGTGAGCGGCTCCGGCGACGCCCTCTATGACGTGAACCGGCGGGTGCTCGCTGTCCTGCCGGTCACCCGACGTGGGCCTTCCATGGTGGAGGCCCACGACCTGTATGAGCGGCTGGCCGCGATCATCGAGGAGCTCGTGCCCGATACCGAAGACGGGCGCAACCGGCTGATCCGGCACAGCCTTACCCGGCGGCTGCTGGACGACCCCGTCCTGTACTATCGCGAGCTGACCGAGGCCGAGCGCGGCTACCTCGAACGCCAACGCGGACCGCTGCTCAAGCGCCTCACCGAGGCGACCGGCCTGGTGGCGGAGGTTCGATCTGAGGGGATCGCCCTGCTCGACCCCACCCGTGAGACCACTGATCTGGGCATGCCGGAGGAAGGAACCGACGGGCACGCCACCTTGCTGCTCGCCGAGTATCTCGCCAACCACCTGCGGACGTATCCCGGAACGGCGGTAGAGGCGGACCAGGCAACGAGTGAGATGGAGCGCCTTGCCGTACAGCACCGCACGTTGTGGCGGAAGAACGCCTCGGTCCCGGAACTGACCGCGGCGGCCATCCACCGGCTGGTGTCGCTCGGGCTCATCAGGCTCCAGGCCGACACGATCGTCCCCTTGCCCGCGCTGGCCCGTTTTGGCTTCGCCGACCCCGTGATCATTGGAAAGAAAGACGCATGACACTCCCGATCGTCGTAACGAATCGCTGGCAGCCGCTGCGCACGGGTCTGGTGGACCTGTTCTACTACGACGACCAGGAGTTCTGGTTCCGGGACGGACGCATCCTGTTCCGCGGTAACAACGGCACGGGCAAATCCAAGGTGCTGGCCTTGACGCTGCCGTTCCTTTTGGACGGAGAGCTGACGCCGAGCCGGGTGGAGCCCGATGGCGACCCCGGCAAGAAGATGGAGTGGAACCTCCTGCTGGGCGACCGGTACGAGGAACGGCTCGGCTACACCTGGCTGGAGTTCGGCCGGATCACCGACGACGGCGAACCCGCGTATCTGACCGTGGGATGCGGGCTGAAGGCGGTCAAGGGCAAGGGAATCGCCGACCGCTGGTTCTTCGTCACCTCGCAGCGAATCGGTCAGGACCTGTTCCTGATCGGCAAGAGTGGCACCGCGCTGACCCGGGACCGGCTGACCGAGGCGATCGGCCTGTCCGGTCAGGTCGTCCAGCAGTCCTCCGCCTACCGCAGGCTCCTGGACGAGCACCTGTTCCACCTGGGGACGGAACGGTACGAGGCGCTGATCAACCTGCTCATCCAACTTCGCCAGCCGCAACTGTCCAAGCGCCCGGACGAGAAGAAGCTGTCACAGGCGCTCTCCCAGGCCCTCGCCCCGCTTGACCAGGCGCTCATCTCCGACGTCGCCGCGGCCTTCCACGATCTGGAGCAGCAGCGTGAGGAACTGGCCGGGCTCAAGGACACCCGTGAGCACGTGCGCCGGTTCATGACGCGCTACCAGCGTTATGCCGCGGTGGCCGCCCGCAGACAGGCCGGGCAGGTAAGGCTCGCGCACTCCGCCTACGAGCAGGGGCAGCGCGACCTGAACACCGTGGCCGAACTGATCGCCGACGCCGCCTGGCGCGAGAGCGAAGCCGCCGCCTCCACCGAGAGCGCCCAGACAGAGCTGGCCGAGCAGAACGCCGTCAAGGAGGAACTCGCCGGCGACAGCCGGATCAAGGATCTGGACGCCGCCGAACGGTACGCCGACGAAGCCGATCAGGCCGTCACCGCCGCAGTGGAGTCGGTCGAGGCAGCCGAGAGCAAGGTTGCCGAGCGGACCGTACGGCACGGCAGGGCCGAGCAGGCCGCGGCCGAGAGCGCGCAGGCGCTGGCCGACTGCCGTGATCGCGCGCTGCCCCTCGCTGAGCAGAGTGGGCTGGCGGCCGAGCACGAGCGCCTGCTGGAGGCCGGTGAGCCGATCGAGTCCGCTCTGCGGTCGAGGGCCGAAGCCATCGACCACGTCACCGCCCTCGCCCAGACGGCGGCCGAGCGCGAGCGCGATCTGGTCGCCGCCCGCACCCTGCTCGCCAAACGCGAGTCCCAACGTGACGCGGCAGCCGACCGGCTTGCCACCGCCCGCGACGGGCTGGCTGCCGCCGCCACTGATCACGTCACGGCCTGGCGCCGGTACGGCCTGGGACTTCGAGAGCTGAGCCTGCCCGATCCCGAGGAGTACGGCCTGGCCGCCTGGTCCGAGAGCCTGACCGGGCCGCATCCAGGCGAGGTGGCGCTGCGCGAGGCCGGGCAACGCAGCGGGCAGGAGCTCGCTCACGCCCTGGCGGCCGCGACCATGGCCCTGGATGCCCGCCGCGCTGATCACGACGAGCTGGTGGCCGAGCGTGACCGGTTGTCCGCAGGCGAGCAGGCGACGCCGCGCGTGCCGTACACCAGAGGAGGGGACGTCCGCGAGGGCCGGCCGGGCGGGCCGCTGTGGGCGTTGACCGACTTCGCAGCCGAACTCGATGCCGGCAGCCGGGCCGGGCTGGAGGCGGCACTGGAGGCCTCCGGTCTGCTGGACGCCTGGATCACCCCGGACGGGCGGCTGCTGGCTGCCGGTACCCACGATGTGATCGCGCTGCCTGGCGATCGTGCGCAGACGCCGCTCAGCCGCGCGCTCGTCACCTCCGACCCTGCGGCGCAGGCCGTACTGGAGAGCATCGGTCTGGCGGAACAGCCTGGGCCTTACGTCTGCGTCGACGGACGCTGGCGGCTCGAGCCGTTGAACGGCGCTTGGACCAAGCCGAGCGCCGAGTACATAGGCGCCACGGCTCGCGAGGAAGCCAGGCAGCGCCGTCTGGCGGAGCTGGCCGCGCTGATCGACGTGGCCGCCACTGAGGTACGGCTGGCCGAAGAACTGGTGATGGCCATCGAGGCGCGGCAGGAGCGGGTGGCCGCCGAGATGGCCGGACACCCGCCGGACACGAGCGTGCGGGACGCCCACACGGCGCTTGCCAGCGCGGCCGATCGCCATGCAGATGCCGTTGCCGCGATGGAGGAACAGGAGAACGACGTCCAGTGGGCCATGGACGACCTGACGTCGGTGATCGGCGAACGGGACCGCGCCGCGACCGACACCCGGCTACCCGCCGATCTCGCCGGGCTGAAGCAGGTACGTCAGGCCTTGGGTGCCTACCGCCAGGTGGTCACCGAGCTGCTGGCCGCCACCCACCTGAACAGCCAGAGTCAGGCCGAGGTGCTCACTTGGACGGGTGAGCTGCGCGCCGCGGAGCAGGAGCGGGAACGAGCCCAGGAGGTTGAGCGCACGGCGCGCAGACGGGCGGCCGAAGAACAGGCCCGGCTGGAGACCCTGCGGGCCGCGATCGGCGCGTCGGTGGAGGAACTCCGGGAGCGGCTCACCGAGACCAAGGCCCGGATCGCCGCGCTGACCGTCGAGCTCAAGCGGCTGGGCCAGGCCCACCAGGAGGCCGTGGAGCAGCGCGCCAAAGCCGAAGGACGGCAGGAGCAACTCCGTGAGAACGCCGACGGCGTGGCGCGCCGCAGGGAGGACGCCATCGAGGCGCTTCGCCGCTTCGCCGAAACCGGGCTGCTGGAGGTGGCCTGCGAGGTGGAACAGAGCGGCTCCTGGGCGGCCGATCCTGCAGTACGGCTCGCGCGACGCATCGAGCAGGCACTCTCGGAGGTCGACGACTCCGACGACGCGTGGCGCCGGGTCCAGGATGAGATCACCCGGCGCTATAGCGAACTGGCTGAGGCACTTACAAGGCACGGCCACCACGCCGTTGCGGGCCTGTCGGACTGGTTCGTGGTGACGATCCAGTTCCAGGGTCGTGAGCGGGCACCCGGCGAACTGGCCGCCCTGCTGGAGGTCGAGCTGGACTACCGCGAGCGGACACTGACCGCGCGCCAGCGGGAGATCGTCGAGGAACACCTGGTCAATGACGTGGCGGCGCATCTGCAGCAGCTCATCGCGGATGCCGACGAACAGGTCGACCAGATGAACAAGGAGTTGAAGGAACGGCCCACCTCCACCGGCATGCTGCTGCGCATGTCCTGGACGCCCGACAAGGACGCTCCCGCCGGATTGGCCGAGGCCCGCGCCCGGCTCCTGCGCCAGGGCGCCGACCTGTGGTCTCCGGCCGATCGGACGGCCGTGGCCGACTTCCTCCAGGGCCAGATCGAGGCCGAGCGCAGCAGGGACGAGCACGGCACCTGGGCCGAGCACCTGCGGCGGGCTCTGGACTACCGGAGCTGGCACACCTTCGTGATCGAGCGCTACCAAGACGGACGCTGGCGTCCCGCCACTGGCCCCGCCTCGGGCGGCGAGCGGGTGCTGACAGTCTCCCTGCCGCTGTTCGCGGCGGCCTCCTCCCACTACCGCTCCGCCCACCCGCACGCTCCGCGTCTGGTCACCCTGGATGAAGCCTTCGCCGGAGTCGACGACGACGCGCGGGCCAAGTGCCTGGGTCTGTTGACCACCTTCGACCTGGACGTGGCGATGACCAGCGAGCGGGAGTGGGGCTTCTATTCCACGGTGCCCGGCATCGCCACCCATCAGTTGGTCCGCCGCGACGGTATCGACGCGGTCCACGTGACTACCTGGGAGTGGGACGGGACCAGGGCCGAACGCGTAGAGAGGGAGGATTCCAGCCAAGAACCCTCGGCACTGTCCGAGGAGGAGGACGGTTTGTGGTGAACGACCTCGACCGGCTTCGCCGTACCCTCGGCGGGGCCGGGCTGGCGCGCGTCGTGGCGCGCCTAACAGATCGAATCGCTCACGATCGGTATCTCTACGCTCCGCTGATGCTCGATGAGGTCACGGACGAGGAGCGACGGGCGGTCGCCGCGCTGCTGGGCCGCAAGGACCGCGGCGCGGCCAGCCTCAGCGTGTCCCCAGCAGCGGTGGAGGCGACGCTGCGCCGAGCGGGGATCTGCGACGACCTGCGCGCCGCCGTGCTTGCGCTCACAGGGCCGGTGCCGGTGCGCGCCGAGGAACAGGCTCGCCACGACCACGCTCGCGCTGAACTGATGGAGGTCCTGGCCGCGTGCCGTCACGCGAGCGAGCCATGGTTCGCTGACTGGAGCGCCGGGCTGGCCGCCGATGGCAGCTTGACCAAAGCAGTACGGCAAGGCGGTGAGGTCATCCATCGGGCGCGTGCCGTCCTCGACCTGCTACCCGCCGCCTATCCGATCCCGATCAGCGTGCTGGCGGAGCGGGCCACCGGCGACACCAAAGCACTGGCTGGGACCCCGCTGGCCAGATTGGTGCTGCGGGCACTGGCGGCTCGGATCAGCGCGCCTGCCTGGGCGACTGCGGAGGGACGCCGCGCGCTGTGGGAGTCCGCCGGAGTGATCGTGGACGACCTCGCGAGCCAGGTGCTCGTCCTGGGCCTTCGCGCGACCGGCTCGCCGCTGGCCGACTGGCTGAACGCGGCGGCGGATGCGGCCACGCCCTTCCGCGTCACGTTGCACCAGCTGACGACGATGCCGCTGCGGGTTACCACGCCGCTGATCTTCGTGTGCGAGAACCCCGCAGTGCTCAGAGCCGCGGTGGCCGTGCCCGGAGCGGCCCTGATCTGCACAGAAGGGATACCGTCTCTGGCGTGCCACCGGCTGGTTGCTGCATGCGCGGGCGCGGTGTGGTGGCGCGGCGACTTCGACTGGACGGGCGTGCGGACCACCGCCGAGGCATGGACGAGATATGGGGCTACGCCCTGGCGGATGGACGTGACCACCTATCGGCAGGCGCTTGCTCGCGGCGAGTCAGAGGCGTTGAAGGGTAGTTCGGCCGATAGCCCCTGGGCGCCGGAGCTCGCGGCACAGATGGCGGCCACTGGACGAGCGGTCATGGAGGAACGACTCATCGGTGAACTTCTCGAGGACCTGGCCGACTTCGATGAACCTTTCCTGGGACGCTGAGCTGCCCGTATTTGTGGACACAGATTTCGGGTCGGTGCTCGACGGGTGCTCGGACGTCAGAGACCGATCGAGCACCGGGATGGACCGGCCAGCACGGTAATCAGCGGAGACGCGGACGAACAGGGTCGTTAGTGGACATCCCGGTGCCCGTCCGGACGGCTGATTCCATGATCCTGAATTCTCTTAAGTCAGCGGTTCTTCGTGGTGGAGCGTTCATAGGGGTGCCTCGTCGTCCGTCCACGTGTTGCTCTGTCCGTGTCTCCGCTGATTTTCGTGGTGGCCCGTCCGCCCTCGTGCTCGCCCGCTATTTGACGTCGGAGCACCCTCGCCGCCGCACGACGTTCCCGGGGTGTCGTCGGGCACGCGGCGTGAGTCTTGAAGTGCAGAGCCGAGAGGGAAGTCTGGAGGGGCACGTAGTTGGGGAGGTTGTACGCCAGGCCGATCGCCAATCGACGGGTTCTTCCAGCGATGTCGCTGCTTGATTTGATGGAGTGCCAGTGGACGTGTTGAGCCTGACCAGGTCGGCTTCGTGAAGGTCGCGGGCGCGCCGTTCCCGCTCGAAGAGTCCCGGGCCAGTGGGCGCTGTACTGGCACCCGGTTTGTCGATCCTGGCAGCCATAGCGCTGTGGACATAGCTACTGACGGGCATGGCGACTCTCCGATCAAGATGGGGTAATGGTGAGTGAATCGGGGGGATGTTTGCGATGATGAGGGGACTGAGTCGGGCCGAGGGAGGTGAAGTGGGTGTCCTACAGTCCGAAGCTGGCGGCGGCGTTGTCGGGCGCCACGCTTCGTCAGCTCGCGCACTGGCGTAAGGCCAGCTCAGGCCGTGGGGCCGTGCTGGTACCGGAGACCTCGCCGGTGCGCCCGGTGCTGTACTCGTTTCGAGACCTGGTCGCCTTGCGCACCTGTGTGAAGCTGCGCAACGACGCGTCCCTGCAGAAGATTCGCCGGGCGTTGGACACGCTCCGCGACGACCTGCAGGAGCGTGAGCATCTGTCGGCGTATCAGTTGGTGACCGATGGCTCGACGATCTATCTGGTGGAGCAGGGCCAGGCCACCGATCTGGTGCATCGCAAGGCCAACATCGTCATCCATGACATGGTTGAGGTGTTGCGGCCGTTCTACCGCAATGGGCGGCATATCCCGGACCTGCTGCATCCCCGGGAGCACGTCATCGTCGACCCGGCGGTCCGTGGTGGCATGCCGGTGATCGAGGGGACCCGCGTGCCGTACGACGAGATCGCTGCTCTGCTGCGGGATGGTGTCCCGGCTGAGCGGATCGCGGACTACTACCCGAGTGTGTCGGCCACCGCGGCATTGGACGCCGCTGACTTCGCCGATTACGTCGACAGCTACGACCCCCCAAGGGAGCAGCGTGAGGCTGCTGCTGGATGAGAACGTCCCCCGCCCCCTGCATCAGGTTTTGACCAGCTTCGTGTTGAACCACGACATCGCCCATCTGCTGGATCTTCCTGGCTGGTCGGGCACACGTGACGAGACCCTGTATCCGCGAGCCGCGGCGGAGGGGTTCCACGTTGTGCTCACCAATGACGGCCGTCAGATGCAACGGCCGCGGGAGGTGGCCGCGATCGCAGCCTCTGGCCTGCACCGGATCGAGTACCCGCACAAACATCCCGGGCTGGCCGGGATGGGCGTCGCGATCGCGACGGTCGCCGCTGGGTTGCCGAGCGCACTGGCGTTGCTGGGACAGGCCGGCGGACCACGCTTGATCACGTTGCGAGGAGTCGACCCCACGGTGGCCAGTCGGTTGCGGGTGACCGATCCTGCGGTGAACCCGCCCAAGTTCTGGCCAACGTCTCCGTAGGGTGGGCGGACCGCCAGGCTTCCCAGATCTCGGGCCGGATTTTACCCCGTGATGCAACGGAGAGGCTTCGAGTGAGTCGCCCACGCCCGGACTTCGGCGATGGAGGGTTCATGCGTGAGTGGAACCGCAGGCGAGTTGTCCGACTGTGGTTCGGACGGTGGCAGGGGCTGCGGACGGAGTGGCGCTCGCGTAGGTGTTTCAGCGGTGGTGAAACCGAGGCGGGTCAGGGTGCGGCGGCGCTTGCCGTACATCCGTTCCAGCTGAGGGGACCTGCACGTCGAGGTAGTCGTGGACCTCGACGTCGTGTTTGGTGGCGGCTTCGCGCATGATGCGTCCGACCTGTTGGATGACGCGTCCTTTGAAGGAGATGGGAATGGCCAGGAACAGCGTGTCGAGCCTTGGCAGGTCGAATCCCTCCCCGGCGATCTTGTCGATGGCGATCAGGGCCAGCGGTCTGCCTTGGTTGTCTGTGAGGTCGGCGCGGAGCTGGGCTCGTTCGGCCGGAGTGAGTTTGCCGTGCAGCAGAGTAGAAGTCACACCGAGGCCACGGAGGTTGGCGTCGAGACGTTCGAGGTGCTCCAGCCGGTTGGTCAGGATGAGGCATTGTCGCCCACGCGCGACAGCGTCGGCAACATCGGTGGCGATCTGGGCGTTTCGCTTCTGATCGGCGGCCAGTTCGCCGTACATGGCCTGGAAGGACGCGCCGTCATTGCCGATCTCCTCAGTGGTGAAGGAGGTGATGTGTACCAGCTGGCGCTGGGCGAAGGTAACCTCGGCGGCGATCTCGTGCCGGATGGGCCCGCACTGCATCGTGATGATCGCGTCCATCTGATCGGCGCGATACGGGGTGGCCGACAGGCCTAGCCAGCGCTCCACCCGCACTTGCCGGATCGCGGCTTCGGCCGCGGGCGCGCCGATGGCGTGACACTCGTCGACCACGACGAGTCCGTAATCGTCCAGGAGGTCGTTGGCGCGCTGCGGCTGGTCAGTGAAACGAACAGCGTCCGGAACAACGCCAGCTTCTGCGTCGGAGTTGAGGAGGCATCCGCGTAGGGCAGGCCGGAACCGGCCGTCTGTGATGGCGAACTTTGCTGAGCTACTGGCGGACTTGACTGCCGCGAGTTTCCGGTCGCCAGCAAACCACGCAGGCGCTCGTTCTCCTCCCGTAACTCAGCGATCTCCATCAAGGCCAGATCCAGCCGGATCCGAAGCTCTACCGGATCATTCCATTCGGCCCACGAGTCCACGCCTC
Source organism: Nonomuraea recticatena (assembly GCF_039533245.1). Lineage (NCBI taxonomy): Bacteria > Bacillati > Actinomycetota > Actinomycetes > Streptosporangiales > Streptosporangiaceae > Nonomuraea > Nonomuraea recticatena. Next base: position 12,864 of record NZ_BAAATE010000028.1, read on the forward strand.
CATCCTGCGCGATGTGCTCCGTGCCGCCAAACGAACACCAGCCGTGTCGATGGGATGCGCTTGAATCACTGCTGGGGCAGGAGCGTACCCGCCGGGCGCGACGTTTTTGGTGACGCCGTAATTACGAACACGGGCGGACGGGCGCTCGGTGGGTGCTCGGACGTCAAAGACCAGACGAGCACGGACGCGGACGGCCCAGCACGGGAACCGGCGGAGGCGCGGACAAACCAGACCGTAGGCGGACGCCCAGGCGCCTGTCCGGACGGCTGATTTCATGATCCAGGGCTCTCTTAACCAGCGGGTCCGGGGTTCGAGTCCCTGGCGGCGCACCGGCAGAAACCCCGGCTCATGCCCTAGTGAGCCGGGGTTTTCGCTTCCCCGCGACCTGCGTACTCCATGCGCAGTAGTTCGACCGTCTCCCGCCGACGGATGCCCCGAAGGGCGCGCTGTCCGACCGTGGGGGCATGGAACTCTTGCGCCTGCTCCTCCTCTTCTTCCACCTGGCTGGGTTCGCCGCGATGGTCGGCGGGTTCTTCTACCAGATGCGCGTCAAGCAGCCGGAGATCGGCGGCTACATGATCGGCGGCGCGATCGGCCAGGCGGTCACCGGCGCCGCGCTGATCGGGGTCAGGTACGCGCTCGACCTGCCCGTCAACAACCCCAAGATGGGCCTCAAGCTGGGGCTCGACCTCATCCTGCTGGTGCTCGCCGTCGTGGGGGTGCGGCAGCGGGTCAAGCGGCCCGCCGTCTTCTACGGCGTCGGCGCGCTCGCCATGCTGACCGCGGCGGTGGCGGTTTTCTGGAAGTAGAACTGTCGGTGACGATCTCTAGTGTCCCCGGCATGACGAACGCGGTGCAGGCGTACTCCTACGCGGGGCCCTCGACCCTCGACGGCTCCAGGCTAGACCTGTCGACCTCCGGTGGCCGGGCGCTGTCCGGACCTCAGGCCCATCCTCGCTTCTTCAGCGGGCTGATCACCGAGGCCGCGCCCGCCGCCGCCGGCCTGCTGGCGCTGGCCGACGTGGCGATGACCCGCTACCACCAGCCGCGGCCCGGCTGGACCCGCGACCCTGTGGTGACCTGCGACGGGCAGCGGCTGCGCCTGGAGTCCTTCTCCGCGTGCGGCGGCGTCTACGCCAGGCTCGACCTCGACGCGCTCGACGGTGAGGTGCTCGACAGGGGCACCACCAACGTCGACGTCAACGGTCCGCTGCGCGAGGCGCTGGTCAGGGTCGGCGGGAAGGATCCGCTGCACCTGGGCGTGGGCCCCGACGAGCTGACCGTCACCACGCTCGAAGGGGCGGTGGTGGAGAAGAAGGTGCCGCTGCCCACGCGCTGGCTGCGCGGTTTCGCCGAGGTCCAGGTCATCGCCGCGGGCTTCAACCTGCGCGCGGAGCTTCGAGGGCCGCAGGCGGTGCGCTTCCTGCGCGGCCTGCCGCGCGCGTCCAAGGCCACCGTCTGGGTCGCGCCCGCGGGGCGCGACCTGCGGGTGGTCTCGGGCCCCGCGTCAGGCGCGGTCTGCCTGTCGGGGGCAGGGCGGATCACCACGCTGATGCCGCTGCTCAGGTTCGCCAAGGCCCTCAGGGTGTACGGCCCGGCGGCCGGGAGCGAGTTCGAGGCGAGCGCGTGGGAGCTCGAGCTGCCAGGCATGCGCTACACCCTGGCGATCTCGCCCCAGCCCTGGCGCGGCTTCTCCGGCGAGGGCGCCGTTCTCGACGACCTGTCCACCGACGAGGCGGCCGGCGACGCCGACGTGATCGGCATGCTGCTCAACTTCGAGCCCTCGGTGGAGATCGGCCTGCTGGCCGACCGCTCAGGGCTCTCCCCCTCGCGCGTGCGGGCCGCCCTCACCCAGCTCGGTACGGCAGGGCGCGTCGGCTACGACCTGCACGAGGCCTCGCACTTCCACAGGGAGCTGCCCTACGACAGAGACCAGGTCGCCGAGCTCAACCCCAGGCTCACCGCGGCCAGGGCGCTCGTCGACTCCGGCGCCGTGCGGCTCGACGGCTCGACGGCCGAGGTGACCACCCCCGGCGGCGTCCGTCGGGTGAGCCTCGCCGAGGGGAGCTGCACCTGTGAGTGGTGGTTCGACCACCGCGGCTCGCGCGGACCGTGCAAGCACGTCCTCGCGGCCAGGATCGCCGCCAGGGTCGCGGTCGAGGCCGAGGTGACCGCATGAGCGCAGGGCAGCCGACGGAAGTGGTGCGGGCCGAGCGCGCGGACGCGTGGGAGGCGGTGACCGAGGCGATCGACAGCGGTCAGGCCGACCGGGTGGCGGAGGTCGTGATCCGGCTGGACGAGGCCGAGCGCAGGCAGGTCGCGGCCGAGTTGCCCAGTCACCTTCCCACGGCCAGGCGCAGGGCGCACGAGCGGTACGAGACGCGGCAGGGCGAGGCGCACCGGCGCTACGAGCGCGCCCAGCAGGATTTCCTGCGCGAGGCGACGGAGGGCGGCCTGTCGGAGGAGCAGGCCCACGCCCAGTGGTGGTCGGGCCATCACTACCGGTATGAGCAGTGGGTCGACTGGCGTGAGCGCGACCGGTGGATCGAGCCCATGCGGGTCGCCGGCGCGGGCACGATCGGCGGAGCCGCGGCGGTCGCCGCCTGGCTGCACCGCCGAGACCTGATGGAGGCGGCGGACGACCTCGGCCCGATCCTGCGCGTCATCGGCGAGCGTCCGGCCGAGTGGCAGGCCGACCTGGCGGTCAGGCTGGCCACGCGGATCCGGGCGACGCGGCGGCGCGACACGGGCAACGCGGCCGAGCTCGCGCTGGAGCTGCTCCGCAGGAGCGGAGCCGAACCTCCCGAGTACGACCCGCTCGTCGTCGCGTGGGTCGCCGCCGCCCGCAGATCACGTCCCGACCCCCGGAGCGATCGATGGACGGACGCGCTCACCTGGGACGACCAGGGCAGGGGAGCGGTGCCCACCCTTCGTGACGATCCTCTCCTCGTCCACCTCCTGCCGCGGCTCTTCGAGGCCGAGGGCGTGGGGAACACGCTGCGCGACGACCCCGCCGACCCCGGCGCCTCAGGCTCCTGGCTGGGTGCCTTACGGCGGCTCGAGCAGGAGGGCAGGATCGACCGCAAGCTGCTGCTCGACGGCTGCGTCAGCCGCTTCCTGCGCGGTGGCGGCGCCACGGACCTCCGCTTCTTCGCCCGCCTGCACGAGCTGCTGCTGCCCGCCCCTGACGAGACGGCCCCGTACACGCGCGACTATCTGCGGCTGTTGCCGGCCGCCCCTGGGCCGGTGGCCGAGCTGGCCGTGCGGCAGTTGCGCGGGGTCGGTCTCGGCGCCGACGACCTCAACGAGGCGATCGAGGCACTGCTGTTCCGCGCCGAGAGCAAGCTCGTGCGCACCGGGCTGACCTGGCTCGACCAGGCCGCCCGCGCGGCGGCGGGCGACCTCGACCATCTGGCTCCCGCGCTGGGCTCGGCGTTCCTGTGCGACTCCTACGACGTGCGGGAGCGGGCCGTACGGCTGGCGGTCAAGCACGCTCGCCGCTTCACTCCCCTCGGTGCCGACGCCGTCCGCGAGGCCGGCGCGGTCCTCCCCGCCGACCTGGCCGTACGGCTGGCCGAGGCGTTCGGCGGTGAGGTCGTCCCCGAGGCGGAGGCCGACGACTTCCAGTCGGGAGAGCTCCCTGTCGTCGACGAGCGGCCAGCAGCCTTCCCGCCTCCGGCCGAGCGGGCGCCCTCGCAGGGCGGGGTCGCCTTCGAGAGCTGGCTGGCGTGGTTCGTCGGTGAGGGGGCGGCCAGGCGAAGGCCCGTGGAGGGGGAGACCTCCCTCTACGACCGGCGTGAGTGGCACCACCTCGAGGAGTGGGCGGAGGCGATGCTGCGCGAAGCCGCCGCGCCCGGCCAGGAGCCGCCTATTCCCGAACCTGAGGAGCCACCGGCGTACGCTCGCCACACCATCGGCGTCACCACCGCCGACGGCCACTTCGAGGTGGAGTTCGGGCAGCTGCCCGCCGACGTGCGAGAGAGCATCACGGCCGATCTGAACGCGCGCGGGGTGCCGCTGGGCAATCTGGAGCACGTCGAGGAGGCCGAGCCGATCGCCATCGAGATCCTCGGGCTCTCGATGGCGACGACGGGCAACTGGCCCACGCGCGACAGGAAGCCGGAGCCGCCACGCGACAGACTGCCCAAGAACGTCTCCATGCCGCATCTGGTCATGCTCCGCCGGTGCGCGGAGGTGCACACCGCGCTCAAGGCCGGGACGCTTCCGCCGTACCTGCTGGCCACGCCGACCCGCACGGACGGCCACCTGGACCCGGCGGTGCTCGTGGCCCGGCTCGAGGGTTACGAGCGGGCGGGTGTCGAGGCGCTCCCCCTCGACCTGCAGCAGGCGCTGCTCCGGGTGCCCCGCGAGGTCGCGCCCGAGGTGGCAGGCCGGGCGCGGGCCCTGGGCACCCGGGCGGGCGCCACCCTGGTCGGCTGGCTGACGAACAGGCCGGAGCCGGTGACCCGCGTCGACTGGACACACCGCGTCGACTGGACACACCGCGACGGCGACTACACCCACGACCAGCAGCCAGGCGAGCGCTACTCGCTGCGCCTCAAGCCCCGCATCGCGATCGAGCCCACCGGTCTCGAGATCGTCGACGCGCTGCTGTCCGATCCGGAGCCCTACCACTGGGATGGGTACGGGCGCTACACGGAGTCCTGGCCGATGCTGCTGCCCGCGGATCGGGAGGTCGTGGCGATGCACCTGCTGCCGCATCTGCTCAACGAGTGGGACAGGCCCGGTGACTTCCACCGGACCGTCGCCGCGCTCGTCGACGGAGACGGTCCGGCCGGAGAAGGGCTGGCCCTGCTGCTCGCCCGGCTCCTGGCAGAGAGAGGGCCCTGGCACGCGCGCGACGCCGGGACCACGCTGCTGCTCAGAGCCGTGGCGCGCGGCAGCCTGCCCGCCGTCGAGTGCGGCCGCCAGCTGGGGCTGGTGCTGCGCAGGACCGAGGTCAAGCTCGGACGCGTCCTGGAGTCCCTGGAGGACTGCGCCAGGAAGGGCGCCCACCGCGAGATCTGGCAGCTCGTCGAGGGGATGCTGCCGGTCCTTCTGCCTGGCACGGACGAAAGGGCGCACGCCGGGCACACCCAGGTCCTCGGCTTCGCCGTAAGGGCCGCCGGTTGGGCGGGGGCGAGCGGCCCGATCCCGGCCGTCGCCGAGGTGGCCGCGCGCACGGGGTCGAGCGGCTTCGTACGGACGGCACGCCGCCTGCACGAACTGCTGACCCGCTAGGTCGACGGCCCGGAGTTGTCGGTGGCGCTCTGTTCAACGGAGCGCATGCAAAAGGAGACGCGGCGGCGCGGACTGTTCTGGGATGTGCAGGAGGGGCGGGTCGCGCCGCCACCCGCGGCGGTCCTTCTCGGCTGGGAGCTGGTCAGGGTGGATCTCGAGCAGGGGACCGGCAGGGAGGTGTGCTTCCTCGCCGGAGAGCTGCTCGGGCCCGATGGCTGTCCCGTGGCCGTCGCCACCGCGACCGCGCGCATCCAGACCGTCCGGGGGGAGGGGGCGCCGCCGTCCCGAGTGTCAGCCTGACGCGTGCGGGTGTGAGCGGTTCGCCACCAGCGGCTCATCCTGAGGAGCGGGTGACACAGGCGTCCAGGAGGGGCCCCAGCTCGCGCGCCACGGTGGTCAGGGCGCGCACGTCCCGCTCGGTCCTGGCCATGAGGATCGCTCCCTCCAGCGAGCTGATCATGAGTGTCGCGAGAGACCCGGCCCTGGGGCCCGGCACGCCCATCCCCTCCAGCGCCTGGGCCACCGCGCTGCTCCAGTGGGCGAAGGCGGCGGCGGCAGCGGCTCTGACGGAGTCGCTGGAGTCGGCGCAGTCCACCGTCGCCGCGGCGACCGGGCAGCCCGCGACGAACCCGGCCGTCTCGAACTCGTCGGTCCACTGGCGCACCATCGCGGCGAACAGCCCGCTGGGCGAGGGCTCGGCCAGCTCGCCGACAAAGCGGGCGACCCGCTTGCCCGCGTAGGCGCCCGCCCAGGCCACGGCCTCGTTGACGAGCTGCTCCTTGCCTCCGGGAAAGTAGTGCTGGAGCGATCCCCTCGGCGCCCGCGCGTGGGCGGCCACGTCGCGCATGCCGGTGGCGGTGACCCCGTCACGCCGGATGAGCTGAGCCGCGCCGAACACCATCCGCTCGCGCGGCCCCCGTTCGGAAACCGCCACGATGAGCCTCCTCCTCTATGACGAGTGTCATAAGGCTACTACTATGACAGGTGTCATAGCGGACGCGGAGACGGCGGTGCGTCGTGGACGTGGGTTTCATCGGACTCGGCGTCATGGGGCAGCCCATGGCGCTCAACCTGGCCAGGTCGGGCACGCACCTCGTCGTGTGGAACCGCACCCCCGCCAGGTGCGAGCCGCTGCGGGAGGCCGGAGCGGAGGTGGCGGGCAGTCCCGCCGAGGTCTTCAAGCGCGCCAGGACCGTCATCCTCATGCTGGCAGACGGCGCCGCGATCGACTCCGCCCTGGGTCGTGGCACTCCCGACTTCGGGGCGAACGTCGCAGGGCGCACGATCGTCCACATGGGGACGACGTCGCCGGGCTACTCACGCGGGCTCGAAGCCGACGTCCGTACGGCAGGCGGCGGCTACGTCGAGGCTCCCGTCTCGGGATCGCGTAAGCCCGCGGAGGCCGGGCGGCTCGTGGCGATGCTGGCCGGAGAGCGGGCGGCCGTGGAGGCGGTACGCCCCCTGCTGCGGCCGGTGTGCCACGAGGCGTTCACCTGCGGGCCGGTGCCGAGCGCGCTGCTGATGAAGCTCTCGGTCAACCTGTTCCTGATCACCATGGTCACCGGCCTCACCGAGGCCTTCCACTTCGCCGATCGACACGGGCTGGACAGGGCGCAGTTCCTGGAGGTCCTCGACGCCGGCCCGATGGCCAGCGGTGTCTCCAGGATGAAGGCGCCCAAGCTGCTGGCGCGTGACTTCGCCGTACAGGCCGCGGCCAGGGACGTCCTGATGAACAACCAGCTGATCGCCGACGCGGCCAGGGCGTCGGGCATCGCCTCGCCCCTGCTGGACGTCTGCCACGCCCTGTTCGGCGAGGCCGTCGCGCTGGGGCACGGCCAGGCCGACATGGTGGCCGTCCTCCACGCGCTCGAGGCCAGGACCGCGGGCCAGGCCGCACGGCGCACCAGGCGCGGCGGGGAGTGGTGATTGTTAAATGCAGTTGCGGGCTAATGGGGTGATTCGGGATGCTTTCCTCATGTACCGCAGCCGAATGTGCCACAGGGCTCGCACGCGACGTTAGGACGTCACGTGCGAGCCGTCATGGCGGGTGAGGGTGCTGGTGTGCTCGGCGGTTTCATAAGCCGCACAAGGCGGGTTCGATTCCCGCACCCGCTACGACGCGGCGAAAAGTCAGCAACGGGGGCAGCGGGTGCGCCGCCGCCTCGTGTGGACCGTTCTCATGGTGGGCGTGCAGGCCGTCAGTGAGGCGTCGCTGGTGAGAATGGCGAGCTCCAGCCGGCGTAGTTCGGCGCCGGGTTCGAGGCCGAGGTCCGTGCTGAGGATGTGCCTGCCCGCGCGGTAGACCTCCAGGGCCTCGGCCTGGCGGCCGGCGCGGTAGAGGGCGAGCATGAGCTGGCCGCGGAAGCGCTCCTGGAACGGATGCTCCTCCACGAGGACCGACAGCCGTCCGATGAGGTCGGTGTGGCGGCGTAGGCGCAGGTCGGCGTCCATGCAGTCGCCCAGCGCCGACAGCCGCTCCTCGTTCAGCCTGGTGGCCTCCTGGTTCAGCAGCGGGGCCCCTTCCAGGCCGGAGAGCGCGGGGCCGCGCCACAGGGCCAGAGCGGTGTGGAGCAGGTCGCTCGCCCTTTCGACCAGGCCTGAGGCCAGGGCCTGTCTGCCCTGGTGGGCGAGGCTCTCGAAGCGATGGGCGTCGAGCGAGCCGGTGGGGATGTCGAGGGCGTAACCCTGGGCGCGGTGGACGATGGCCTCAGGGGAGCCGAGCGTGCGTCGAAGCCGGTGAAGGTGCAGGCGCAGGCGTTTGACGCCCTGCTCTCCCGCCTCGTCGCCCCACAGCGCGTCGACCAGCGCGTCGCTGCGGACGACCTTGCCGGCCTGGCACAGCAGGAGGGCCAGCAGCGCCTGCTGTTTGCCGGATCTGACCGTTAGAGGGCGATCATCCTTTATCACGTCGAGCGCGCCCAGAATTCTGAATTCCATGGCACTCAAGAGCTTTTCCACGAACGGAGGATAGAAGCGCGGATCGAGAAATGGAGGAGAAACCCAAGAGAAATCCTCTGAACCCACACTCAAGCAAGAAGTCACCGGCCTCGCGGGCTTTAAACCCACCAAGAGGGGGAATGTCGTGAAAAAAGCCTGGTTTGTGCCGGTCGCGATCGGCGTCGTCGCCGCGCTGCCCGCCCCTTCGATCGCCGCGCAGAAGCCACCGCAGGCAGAGAGCCGCGAGGAGACCCACGCCCACGCGGGTCCCGAACGGTCGGACGTGACGCGGCCCAGACCGGAGAAGGCCAGACCGCTCCCCAAGGCGGACCTGCGAGCGGTCGAGGTCGAGCAGGAGCCGAGCGCCCGCGCGACCGCCTCTGGCAGGGTCGCGCTCAGGGCGCTGGTGATCGCGGTGGACGGCGCCGACTTCGGCCTGGCCACCTGGAAGGCGGCGCTCGATCGAGCCGGCATGCCGTACGACGTGGTGGAGAGCAGGTCGCAGAGCCTGCCCCCGCTGGTCAGGCAGGACGGCACGGGCGCGTACAACGCGATCCTGCTCACCAACGGCTCGCTGCTCCACCAGGGCGGCGACGGGTACGTCAGCGGGCTCGACCCCGAGGAGTGGAACACGCTGTGGGCCTACGAGCGTGACCACGGCGTGCGGCAGGTGTCGCTCTACACCGCCTACGGCGCCTTCCCCGAGGACTACTGCCTGCGTCCCGGCAGTGAGGGCGGCATCGGCGCCACGCCGGTCAACGCCACCCTCACTCCTGCGGGCGCGGCCGTCTTCGACCAGCTGAAGGGGACCGTCCCGATCAGCCAGTCCTACCTCTACCGCAGCGTCGTGCAGCAGGGCTGTCAGGCGGAGCCGATCCTCACCTCGGGCAGCGACGTGCTCGGCGTCAGGAGCACCTCGCCGGACGGGCGTGAGCGGATGGCGCTGACCTTCACCTCCAACCAGTACCTCCCGCAGGCCGACCTGCTCACCCCCGGCCTGCTGCGCTGGGCGACCAGGGGCGTGATGCTGGGAGAGCGGCGCCACTACCTCAACGTGGACGTCGACGACTGGTTCTCCCACACCGACCATCTCAGGACCGACGGCACGATCGACAGCACGCCGGGCTTCAGGATCAGCAGGAACGACGCCGAGGCGACCTACAACCAGCAGCAGAGCTTCAGGGCGAACAACCCGCTCGCCGCGAACTTCAGGCTGGCCCTGGCCTACAACGGCGAAGGGGCCAACCCGGGCGCGCCCAAGAGCTGCGTGCTCACGCTGCTCAGCCCCGACCCGCTGACCAGCTACTCCCGCTGCAGAGCCGGCGCGTTCACCTGGATCAACCACACCTTCACCCACCCGAAGATGAACTTCACCGACTACCAGACCAGCTACAACGAGATCACCGACAACCTCACCAGGGCGCAGCAGCTCGGGCTGAGCGTCGACAGGACCGTGCTGAAGACGGGTGAGTACTCAGGGCTCGGCGTCTATCACCCCGACCCCGCCAACGACATCGACCCGCCCACCGACCACGGCCTGGCCGCCTCCAACCCCGGACTGCTCCAGGCGGCGAAGGCGGCGGGGGTGAAGTACCTGCACGGCAACATGTCCTTCGCCAGCCACCGGCCCTCCTGCTTCAACTGCGGCACCCGCCACCCGCTCCAGCCCGAGCTGCTCGTGGTGCCCGACTGGCCCACCAACGTCGCCTACCACGTGACGACCAGGGCCGAGCAGACGCTGTTCTACAACTCCTACTACGGGCCGCGCGGCAGGTTCCCCCACTGGCCTGCCGACCAGACCTACGCGCAGATCCTCCACCACGAGAGCGAGGTCGGCCTGCAGCACGTCATGTCGGGCTCGGTCTACGCGCACACCTTCCACCAGGGCAACCTGCGCGGCACGCCGAACCTCGTCTTCGACTGGGTCAACGCCGTGATGAACAAGTACAAGGGCCTGTACAAGGTGCCGGTGCTCACGCCGACCTGGACCGAGCTGGCCGCCTACGTCGAGGCCCGCGGCGCCCACTTCGCGGCGCTGCCGAACGTCGACGCCGTCCTCGACCGGGAGGCGGGCACGGTCACCCTCACCTCCCCGACGGCGGGGAGCGTGTTCGTCACGCACGCGGGCACGGGCGGCACGCCGTACGGCACCGACAGGATCGCCAGGGTCACGCTCGGCGCCGGCACGTCGGTGACGCTCCCCGCGAGCGTGCGTCCGTGAGGGTGACGCTCGTCTCTGAAGGGACCTACCCCTTCGCCATGGGCGGCGTGAGCGTGTGGATGGACCAGCTCATCCGCGGCATGTCCGACTACAGCTGGGACGTCGTCACGCTGACCGTCGACGGGACCGAGCGCTCGCTGTGGGAGCGGCCCGGCAACCTCGCGACCGTGACCGCGCTCCCGCTGTGGGGGCAGCAGGCCAGGAGGAGCGCTCCCGTCCCGCCGTCCTACGCGGAGTTCCTGCGGCTCATCCTCACGCCCGCGGTGATGGGGCAGGGCAGCGCCGCCTTCCTGGCCGCGCTCGAGGACCTGTCGCGGTGCGAGGACCTGCTCGGCGCGCTGACCGGGGCGCGGGGGCTCACGTTGCTCATGGACAGCTGGTACGGCCATCGCATGGACGGCATCAACCTGGCCGACGCCATCACCGCGGCCCATCTGCTCGGCCACATGCTGCGCCCGCTCACCGAGCCGCCCGTCCGCTCCGACCTGACGCACGTGGCGATGAACGGGCTGAGCATGCTGGTCGCCATGGCGGCCAAATGGCGGTACGGCACGCCGATCGTCCTGTCCGAGCACGGCGTCTACCTGCGCGAGCGCTACCTGCAGTACCTCACGGAGCCGGCCTCGCACGCCGTACGCGTGCTGCTGCTGAGCTTCTTCAGGCGGCTGGCGGGCGCGTCGTACGCCATCGCCGACAGGATCGCCCCGCACTCCTCCTACAACAAGCGCTGGCAGCTGAGGGGCGGCGCCGACGACGAGCGGATCAGGGTGATGTACAACGGCGTGGACCCCGACGACTTCCCCGTGGCGAAGGGGGAGCCCGAGGCGCCGACGCTGGTGTTCATGGGCAGGATCGACCCGCTCAAGGACATCCACACGCTGATCCGCGCCTTCGCGGTCGTCAGGGAAAAGCTGCCCGACGCGAGATTACGGATCTTCGGAGGGGTGCCCGACGGCAACGAGTCGTACCAGGCGAGCTGCGAGGCGCTGGTCGGCGAGCTGGGTCTGGAGGGCGCGGCGATCTTCGAGGGCAGGGTCGCCTCGCCGCTCGAGGCCTACCACGCCGGGCACGTCGTGGCGCTGACCAGCATCTCCGAGGGCTTTCCCTACACCGTGGTCGAGGCGATGGCCTGCGGCAGGCCGGTGGTGTGCACGAACGTCGGCGGCGTCTCCGAGGCGGTGGCGGGAGCGGGCTACGTCGTCGCGCCGCGCGATCACCGGGCCGTCGCCGAGGCCGCGCTGCGGCTGCTGACCGACCCTCCGCTCAGGCGCAGGCTAGGCACGCTGGCCAGGTCGCGCGTCATGGAGAGGTTCACGCTCCGGCAGTCGCTCGCCGACTACCGCCACGTCTACAGGGAGGTCGTGCCGTGAAGATCATCATCGAGCCGATCGACGAGCTGGTCGAGCAGCTGCGGCCCAGGCTGGCCAGGGCGGTCGAGCCGCTGCAGGTGGCCGCGGCGCTGGAGTCGGAGGGGCTCAACGACAAGCTGGCGCGCGAGCGCTACGGCCATGCCGACGTCTTCTCCCTCGCCGAGACCGTCTACGCGCGGCTCGTCAGAGCCGAGCCCGCGCCGCCCGCCGAGGCCGGCCGCGACACCACCTGGCGCTCGCTCGTCCACGGGCCGCTCTACGCCATGCCCGCCGCGCTGCTGCCCGCCGTGACGGCGCTGGTCGGAGTCGAGTCGCTGATGCCCGGTCTCGTCGTGACGACGGGGATCGGGTGGGTGCTCGGCTCGGTGCTGTCGCGGCTGGCCTACGGCCTGACCGGGCTCGGCGCGCCGGCCTCCGCGGCCATGACGCTGCGCAGGGGGCTGGTCCTCGGGGTGATCGTGGCGGGCGGCACGGCGCTGCTGTGGGGGCCGGTGTCGATGGTCGTGCTGGCCGTCGCGCAGCTGACCTTCCAGGTGTGCTCGGGGATCCTGCTGTTCCACCGGCGTGAGGGGCTGCTCGCGCTGCTGATGCTGCCCGCCACCGTGGCGGGAGCCGGCTACGTGGTCGTGGGCGAGCCGGTCGTCGCGCTCGTCGCCGTGGCGCTGGGCGTGCTGTCCATCGGCGCGGTGGCGTGCGCGGCCGTCCTGCTGACCAGGCACGGCAGGCCAGAGCGGCCGGTCAGGGGGCAGTTCACCGCGGACCTGGCTCTCGCGCTGGTCTACAGCGCGCTGACAGCCGGCTTCCTGCTGCTGGCCGAGGCGGTCTACGTCGTCTCCAGGCCCGACCTGGCGGTCGCCGGCGCGGGCCTGGTGCTCGGGATGGGCGTGCTCGAATGGCGGGCGCACCGCTTCGAGTCGGCGGTGCGGGGCGTGGTCAGGCAGGTGTGCTACCCGGTGGAGTTCACCGCCCAGGGGCACAGGCTGCTGCTGCGCGGCCTGCTCTGCTGCCTCGCCGCGCTGAGCTGCCTCGCCGCGCTGAGCTGCCTCACCGTCGCCGTGCTGGCGATGACCGAGGTGAGCCTGCAGGGCGTGGCGATGGCCGCTGCCCACGTGGTGCTCGGCGGCGCCTACTTCGTGGCCTTTCTGCTGGCCAACCAGGGCAGGCTGGTCGAGCTCTGCCTGGCGCAGGGCGCGGCGCTGCTGGTGCACCAGGGCGCGGGGCCGCTGCTGCCGGAGGGCCCGCTGGCCGACGTGCTGCTGTTCCTCGCCGCCTGCCTGCTGTTGCTGTCGCTGCTGCTGGCCCTGATGTCCGGCAGCCTCAAGGACGTGTGGCACTACCGCTGAAGGAGCGCGCGTGAGATCCCCGATCTGTTTCTACTACGGCGACGGACGGCTCGACCGCCTCGCCGCCTACGAGAAGGTCGTCCTGCAGGCCGACTTCTACACCCCCGAGCAGCTGGCCGTCCTCAAGGGCCAGGACGTGCACACGCTCGGCTACCTGTCGCTGTCGGAGGACGTCGGCCCGCCCGCGCCATGGCAGCGGGCCGCGCGCAACCCCGACTGGGGCGGCGCGTTCGTGCACGTGGGCGACCCCGGCTGGGTCACCCACGTGGTGGAGCAGGCCAAGGCGGCGATCGCCACCGGCTTCACCGGGCTCTTCCTCGACACGCTCAACCTCGAGCAGACCTTCCCGGAGGACCTGCCCCACCTGCTCGCCCTCATCGCCGCGATCAGGGAGGAGGCGGGGCCCGACTACCTGCTGGCCAACAGGGGCTTCGCGCTGCTGCCCAGGATGGCCGAGCTGGTGGACGGCGTGCTGTTCGAGTCGTTCTCGGCCCGCTGGGTCGACACCGAGACCTACGCGCCGTGGTCCGACGACGTGCTGGAGGTGCACGCCACGGTGGCCGAGCACCTCCTGGAGTACGACCTGGACCTCTACGCGCTCGACTACGCCGACACCGCCGAGCTGGCCGACTTCGCCCACCGCAGGGCGGCGGAGTACGGCATGCTCTGCTTCGTCAGCGACCGCGTGCTGTCGAGGGCGTAGGGCGGATGCCCGCGCCCGCCACGATGGCGGCCACGCCAGGGTCGTCGTCGAACGCCTGCTGGGGAAGGGTCGTGTTGCCGGAGAGCGTCACACCCTCAGGGGCCTGGCCGGGGTCGGCGTCCCAGAAGTTGCCGGCGAAGGTGACGTGCTCCAGCGGCGGCGACACGTTCAGCACCACGGGAGCGTCGGCCCGATGGACGACGTTGCCCTCGACGGTGACCCACGCGGCCCCGTAGTCGGTGTAGAGGCCGAAGTTGTAGGGAGTGATCGTGTCGCGGACGACGTTGCCGCGGATCAGCGCACCGGTGTCCCGCGAGAGGCCCTGGCTGCCCGAGACGTAGATGCCGCCGCCGTCGGCCAGCACCTGCATCGTGTCGTGCACCAGGTTGTCGAGCACCTGGGCGCCGCGCCCCTCGTAGACCACGATGCCCGCGTGTGGCACGTCGTTGACCTGGTTGTGCGACAGGACGGTGTCGCGGGTGCCGGACAGCAGGATGGCCGGTGAGCCGTGGTAGTCGCGCCCGATGTGGTGGACGTGGGTGTTCTCGATCCGGTGGCGCAGCGCGCCCGAGCCGATGACCACGCCGCCGCCCGACACGTCGTCGACCACGCTGTCGCGCACCACGTTGTCCGCGCCTTCGCCGCGGAACTCCAGCGCCACCCCGCCCATGCGGGTGAACCTGCAGTCCTCCAGCGTGACCCTGGAGGCGCTCTCGAAGATCACGTTACCTGGCATGGTCGCGGGGTCGCCCGGGACGGTGACCTGTCCCTGCCCTTCGGCGAAGGTGACCGTCTGGAGCAGGCCGCCGTCGTAGTAGCCGTTGCCGTGGTAGTGCAGGAAACCCTCGGGGGCGCTGGGCCGCAGCCAGGTCGCGTCGGCGAAGGTGATGCCGAGGAAGGAGACGTCGTGCACGTCCACGGCGTGCAGCAGCGTCTCCAGCACCGGCGCCACCACCTCGCCGAGATCCTCGCCCGGCAGCGGCAGGTAGTGCAGGACCCCGCCGGCCAGGGCGAAGGAGCCCTCCGTCAGGAAGGCGGGGCTGTTCTCCGCGGAGGTCGGGGCGTCGGCGCCGTTCGACTCCCCGGCGCCGGGGCCGTCCCAGGAGATGATCGAGTGGTAGAGCCGCGACGCCCAGCCGAAGGCCGGCTGCGCCATGGTGACGGTGGCCGAGCGGTCGTCGCCCGAGATCCGCGCCACCGGGCAGCGCGCCTCGGACCACGGATAGGCGCCCCTGTAGACGAACTCCACCTCGCCCTGCCACGAGGCTGGAGCGGGGTCGTCGGTGACGTAGCCGGTCTCGGTCCTGGTCAGGCGGTGATCGAGGGTGATGGCCGCGCGGGCGGCGCGCCGCCCCGAGACGTAGAGCTGGCGCGTGGCGAGGCCGGGGACCTCGGCCCTGTGGACGCCGTCGTCGTCCCTGCGCCAGCCGGTGACCGGCCGTCCTCCGCTGATGACGACGCTCTCATGCTCGGCGGTGCCGTAGCCGTGGGCCTGGTAGACCACGCCGGAGTCGGCGGCCGAGAGCCTGAGCGGCTCGGTGAGCCGGTGGACGCCGGCCCTGAGGCTCACCACGGTGCCGGCCTCGGCCGCCGCGCGGGCCCGCTCCAGCGTCGCGAACGGCCGCTCCTGCGTGCCGGGACCTGAGTCGTCGCCTGCCGGATCAACGAAAAGCATGGGGGAGTCCTCTCGCGTGTATGGTGTACACATCTGGTATACAGCATAGACGGGGAGGGAGGTCAAATTGAGTGATCCTGAGCGCAGTACCGAGCTGCTGTGGGGCGAGAGGTCCAGGAGCGGCCTCAGCCTGGATCGGATCGTGCGCGCCGCGATCGAGCTGGCCGACGCCGAGGGCCTGGCCGCCGTCTCCATGCGGAGGGTCGCCGAGCGGCTCGGCTTCACCACCATGTCGCTGTATCGTCACGTGCCTGGCAAGGCCGAGCTGGTCGACCTCATGTGCGACGAGGTGATGGGCGAGACGGCCGGCGAGGACACGCGGCCGCGCGACGGCTGGCGGGCGGAGCTGGAGGGGTGGGCGCGCGCCGACCTGGCGCTCCACCGGCGCCATCCGTGGCTGGTCGAGGCGGCGCATTCCAGGCGGGTGCCGGGGCCGAACGCGCTGGCGGGCTTCGAGTGGGCGCTGGAGGTCGTGTCGAGGACAGGGCTGCCGCACGCGCAGGTGGTGGCCGTGGTGACCCTCGTCGGCGGCTTCGTCGAGAGCGCCGCCAGGCAGATGGCTCAGCGGATGCGCACCGAGCGGCGCACGGGCGTGAGCGAGGAGGAGTGGTGGGGTGCGCGCGACTCCCTCTTCCAGCACATGGACAGGTATCCGACGCTGAGCCGCATCTACGAGGAGGGTGGCTACGACGCCCCTCTCGACCCGTTCGAGTTCGGCCTGCAGCGGGTGCTCGACGGCATCGAGGCGCTCATCCGTGATGAAACGCGTGATGAAAGTCGATGTGCGATATGCGGGAAGGCTCTCGACGAGACCGGTACGGGCAGGCCGCGAGACTACTGCTCCCGCGCCTGCCAGCAGCGCGCCTACCGCATGCGCAAGGGCTAGAAGGCGAAGGCCGCCTCGAAGTGTCTGGTCCTACCGGGGCGTCATCGAGTCCCTCGTCCTGGCCCGCTTCTCCGACGACCCCCTGCACGCGTCGCGCTGAGAGAGCCGCCTGTAAGGTCTGCGCATCGCAGTCGAGGCCGGGAGGCGCAGGTGAGAAGAGACTGGGCGTGGGCCCTCGGCATCCCGCTGTCGGTCATCGCGTGCGCCTGGGTGGCGTTGAACCCGTGGTTGTTCTGGCCGGGGATCGTCGTGGGAACGCTGCTCTGCTTCATGGCGTGGATCGTGACGTCGATGCCGCACGACCGGCATGGGCCCGGCGTGCTGGCGATGTTCGGCGCCTTCGCCCTCCTGCTGTTCGCCGGGTCCGCGGCGTACGAGGCAGCGATGCGGGCGTACGGCGTGCGCGCCGACGTCGTGGTGGTGGCGGTGGAGCACAGGGAGAACGACGGGGGTGCCGACTGGGAGTGCCAGGTGGCGCGGCTCGATGGCACGGCACTGCCGTACACGCTGACCGAGGCGACGGGGTGCGGCGAGGAGCTGGCGCGCGGCCGGCACGTCCGGGTGGTGGAGGACCCGCTGGGCTGGCTGCGCCCGAGGCTGGACGAGCCGCCGACCTTCTCGGCGGCGACTCAGCTGGGAGTCGCGGGCGGCGTCACGGTAGGCGTCGCCGCCTCGATCCTGTGGGGGCGGTCGCGCCCGCGGCCCGGTCGGGGAGCGTCCGTCGGGAGGGGCTCGTCAACCGGTCCGTACCAGTATTGACCGGGCGGCAACCGGGTGATCTCATATGGGCAATCCTGCACCCTTTGAGGGTGGATTGCACATAGGAGGACGAGTGCCCCCCAAACGTCCCGGTTTGATCATCCTTGCGACTGCTCTCATGGCCTCTTCGCTGTTCGCCCCGGTCTCTGCGCACGCCGACGCCGTCGAGATCTATCCGACTCCCCAGCAGGTCACCACCCGCGACGACGGTTTCCCCCTCAGCCCGGTCGTCGGACTGGTCCGTACCAGCCGTAGCGACCCCCAGGCCGAGGCCGTCGTACGGCAGGCGCTCCGAGCCGCAGGGGTGAAGCGCGTCAAGGCGACCGACGGCGAGGACCCCAGGACCCCCGTCACCCTCTGGCTGGGCGGCGGCGCCGACAAGCTGGGCGTGGAGGGGTCGCAGGGCCTGCCCGCCGAGGGCTACGTGCTGGCCGCGGGCGAGGGTGAGGGCGGCAAGCACGTCGCCCTCGACGGCGTCGACGCCGACGGCACGTACTACGCCGCGCTCACCTTCGCCCAGCTGATCCGGCAGCGCCAGGGCAACGACAGGATCCCCGGCGTGGTCGTGCGCGACTGGCCCTCCATGGCCTACAGAGGCTCGATCGAGGGCTTCTACGGCACGCCGTGGTCGCACCAGGACAGGCTCGACCACCTGGACTACCTCGGCGCGCACCGGATGAACACCTACCAGTACGCGCCCAAGGACGACCCCTTCCACAGGGACAGGTGGCGCGATCCGTACCCGCAGGACAAGCTGGCGCAGCTCGGTGAGCTGATCGGCCGCGCCAGGGCTAACAGGGTGGACTTCACGTTCGCGATCTCGCCAGGCCTGTCGATCTGCTACACCTCGGCCGACGACGTGAACAAGCTGCTGGCCAAGTTCGAGGCGATCTACGCCCTCGGCGGCAGGTCGTTCAACGTCGCCCTCGACGACATCGACCCCAACAGGTGGAACTGCGAGGGAGACAGGGCGAAGTACGCGGCGAAGGGCCCGGGGTGGGCGCAGACCGACCTGCTCAACACCGTGCAGGACTGGGTGCGCGGCAAGGGTGACGTCTCGCCGCTGCAGACCGTGCCGACCGAGTACTACAACGCCACGGAGACGCCGTACAAGAAGGCGTTCAGGGACAACCTCGGCCCCGAGGTGATCGTCCACTGGACCGGAAGGGGCGTGGTGCCGACGGCGATCCTCAAGAGGGACGCCGCCGAGGCCAAGGCGGTCTTCGGCCACAAGATCCTGGTCTGGGACAACTACCCGGTCAACGACTACGCCCCGGGCAGGCTCCTGATCGCCCCCTACACCGGGCGGGAGAACGGCCTGTCCGAGAGCCTCGTCGGCATCATCTCCAACCCGATGAACCAGGCGGCCGTCAGCAAGATCTCGCTCTACTCCTTCGGCGAGTTCGGCTGGAACGACCACGCCTACGACGCCGAGCAGTCGTGGTTGAGAGCGCTGTCGGAGCGGGCGGGCGGCGACGAGGCGACCGTGCGGGCGCTGCGCGACTTCGCCGACCTCAACACCCTGGACGGCACGCTGCACCGCCGGCAGTCACCGGTCCTGGCCGAGGCGATCGCGAAGGGCGAGGGGCTGCGCGAGCTCGCCGAGAGGTACGCCAAGGCGCCGGACCTGATCGAGAGCGGCGTGCGGGACAGGGCCTTCGTCGAGGAGGCCAGGTCGTGGCTCGACGCGACCAGGTTGTGGACGAAGGCGCTGGTCCGGTCGCTGGACCTGCTCGAGAAGGTCCGCGCGGACGACGGGGCGGGCGCGCTGGCGATCCGCGGCGAGATCACCCGGCTGGTCGCCGACGCCAAGGCCATCAGGGACGTGCGGCAACCCCACTCCACCACCTCCCCCAAGATCGGCGACGGTGTCCTCGACAGGTTCGTCACCGACGCGCTCAAGACGTACGACGCGTGGATCGGGGTCGGCTCGGGTCGCGCCACCGCCTCCAGCACACTCGGCGTGTACTCCGGTCACGGGCCCGAGCTGATGACCGACGGCGATCTGGGCACCTTCTACTGGAGCCCCTCCTCTCCGCGCACGGGTGACGCGGTCACGCTCGACCTGGGCGCGGTGAAGTCCATCGGCGACATCGCGGTGCTGATGGGCAAGTCCTCGAGCCCCAACGACTACATCCGCTCCGGTGTGCTGGAGCACTCCCTCGACGGGCAGTCCTGGACGAGGCTGACCAGCGGCACCACCGCCGAGGTCCGGTTCAAGGCCCCGGCGGGCACGCTCGCCCGCCACGTCCGTTACCGCTCGGCGGGCGCGCAGGACAACTGGCTCGTCGTGCGCGAGTTCACCGTCGCCACGATGGACGACTCGGAGACCAGGTTGACGGCGAGCGGCACCCCCGCGGGCGCCCTTCAGGCCACGGTCGACGGCAACCTGGACACCGTCTACACGGCCTCCGCCGTTCCGGCCGAGGGCGACGCGCTCCAGGTCGCGCTGTCACGGCCGCGCCTGATCGACAAGGTCGTCGTCATCGGCACGGGAGCCGCCGAGGTGCAGGTCAGGACCGGCGGACAGTGGCAGGGGGTGGGCTCTCTCACGGGGCCCTACACCGAGTTGGACGTCACCGACACGACGGGCGACGCCGTACGGCTGGCGTGGACGGCAGGCGGCGCCAAGCCGCAGATCGCCGAGATCGTGCCGCGCTACGCCGACGTGCCCGCCGCCGAGCTCAGGATCACCCCCGGCACGCTGGTGGCCACGGCGGGTCAGCGGGCCACCGCCACCGTCGTGGTGAGCTCCCAGCTGGCCAGGCCGGTCACCGAGACGCTCAAGGTGACCGCGCCCGAGGGCTGGACCGTGTCGCCCGCCCAGAAGGAGGTCACCGCGCCGCGTGGCGGCCAGGTGGCCGTCCCCTTCGAGATCACCCCACCGGCGGGCGCGGCGGGCCGTAGCGAGAGGCTGTCGTTCACCTTCGGCTCGGTCACGCAGGAACTCCAGGTGGAGGTCCACCGGCCGGTGGCGGCGGACAACCTCGCCAAGGGCAGGCCCGCCACCGCCTCCAGCGTGGAGGGCGGCACCGTCTTCCAGGCGGCCAAGGCCGTGGACGGCGACGCCGCCACCAGATGGTCGTCCAGGGCGGCCGACGGCGAGTGGATCCAGGTGGAGCTCGCCCAGCCCGTGGACGTGGGCAAGGTCGTGCTGCGCTGGGAGGCCGCCTACGGCTCGGCCTACCGGATCGAGGTGTCGGCCGACGGCGTCACCTGGACGCCCGCCGCCGAGGTGGGCGCGGGTAACGGCGGCGTCGACGAGGTGTGGATCGACTCGCCCAACAGCACCAGGTTCGTCCGCATGCAGGGCGTACGGCGGGCCACCCGTTACGGGTACTCGCTGTGGGAGGTGGAGGTCCACAGGGCCGCCTGATCGATGAACGTCAGGACATGCGTCGGCCCCCTCCGTGACGATTCGTCCCTGGCCGGTATGGCCGGGGGCAGTCGTCCGGGAGGGGGCCGGCGCATGCGAAGGAAGCTCGAGGGTTTCGGGTGGATGCGGGGCGGTTTGCCGACTTGGGGCGGTCGGTTGGTGTTGCGCCGAGGCCCTGCTGGCAAGGCACTACAGCATGGGGAGCGAGAAGAGGGGGAATGTCCGACGGACCGGATCCATGCTCAGCTTCCTCGGCCGGGATCTGGCCATCGATCTCGGCACCGCGACCACCCTGATCCACGTCAGAGGACGCGGCATCATGGTCAACGAGCCCTCCGTGGTCGCGCTCGACACCATGACGGGACGGATCGTCGCCTACGGGTCGGAGGCGAGGCGGCCGCCCGCGGGGTCGGTGACCGTACGGCCGGTCAGGAACGGGGTGATCGTCGAGCCCGACATCGCGCGTCGCATGCTTCGATATTTCGTGAGAAAGGTGCACGGACATCCGTTCGCCAGGCCACGGATGACCATCGCGGTCCCCGGAGGGATCACCTCCATCGAGCGGAAGGTCGCGTGGGAGGCGGCCTACGAGGCAGAGGCCCGCAGGATCACCTTCATGGAGAACACCCTTGCCGCCGCCTTCGGCGCTGGACTGGGCAACGGCGACCCCATCGCCGCCATGGTCGTGGACATCGGCGGAGGCACCACGGACGTCGCGGCCGTCTCGCTGGGCGCCGTCGTGGCGGGCGTCTCCAGGCGGGCCGGTGGCGAGGAGATGGACCAGGCGATCAAGGCCGCGGTCCGCCGCCTCTACGACCTCGAGATCGACGACAGGACCGCCGAGACGCTGAAGAAGGAGATCGGCGGGGCGGGGGCGCCGCCGAGGCACCGCGGCCTGCGGGTGAGCGGGATCGATCCCGGCACCGGCAGGAGGGGATATGCCACGATCTCGGCCGTGCACGTCCATGAGGCGATCGACCCGACGGTCAGGACGATCATCGACGCGGTGCGCAGGGTGATCGAGTCGTGCTCGCCCGAGATCGCCACCGATGTGGCGCGCCGGGGGCTGTTCCTCGCGGGAGGGGGAGCGCTGCTGAGCGGCCTGCCCGCGCGGCTCGGCACCGAGCTCGGCATCCCCGTGTCACGGGTGGAGAGGCCTGAGCACTCGGTGGCCCTCGGCCTGAGCATGTGGTCGGCCTCCTCCCGAGCCCTCAAGGCCTGAGCCACCAGAGCCAGGGGCGGCGGATCGTGTGCCCCCGCCCCTGCTCGCGTCGTCAGCCGGGGACGCGCTCCAGCAGGCTCTTCATGTCGTCCGCGTGCTCCTCCTCCTTCGCCAGCAGCTCCTCGAAGATCCTTCGCGTGGTCACGTCCTTGTCGCCGAGCCACTGGACGATCTCGGTGTAGGCGGCGACCGCGATGCGCTCGGCGACCAGGTCTTCCTTGATCATTTCGGAGAGTCCGAGACTGGCGTCGTACTGCGAGTGCGAGCGCGAGGTCAGCGTGTCGGGGTTGAAGTCGGGCTCCCCGCCCAGCTGGACGATCCTGGCGGCCAGCTTGTCGGCGTGCTCCTGCTCCTCCGCCGAGTGCTCCAGGAACTCCGACGCCACCGACTCGGCATTGATGCCGCTGGCGGTGTAGTAGTGGCGCTTGTAGCGCAGCACGCAGACGATCTCCGTCGCCAGCGCCTCGTTGCAGACCTGGATCACACGCTCCAGGTCGGCGCCGTACGCGTCGGTGATCGGGCCCTTGCCGATCTCGGCCCTGGCGCGCTCGCGGATGGTCTTGATATCGGTCAGGAACTCAGCCATGGCCCGCATATGCCCAGGAGTCGGTCCGTAACGCACCGGACGCCGCAAAGGATGACCCTGCACTTCCTCTCCGGGCTCGGGACCTACGGATAGAGCCTGAGCAGGTCATCCTCGCTCTCGCGGCGGACGATCACTCTGGCCGAGCCGTCGGCGACCGCCACGACGGGGGGCCGTGGCACGTGGTTGTAGTTGCCTGCCATGGACCGCTGGTAGGCGCCGGACACCGGTACGGCCAGCAGATCGCCAGGGCGCAGGTCGGAGGGGAGCGGGAGGTCCCTGACCAGCACGTCGCCGCTCTCGCAGTGCTTGCCCACGACGGTCACCTCGCTGAGCGGCGCGTCGGAGCGGCGGTTGGCCAGGGCGGCGGTGTAGGCGGCGCCGTACATGCCGGGTCGCGGGTTGTCGCTCATGCCGCCGTCGACGCTGACGTAGCGCCCCTTGACGGTGCCGACCTCGTAGAGCGCGACCGTGGAGGGCCCCGCGATGGACCTGCCGGGCTCGACCGCCAGGCGCAGCCCCTCCGTCTCCTTCCTGAGGACGGCCAGCAGCTCGGCGGGCGTGGGTGGGGCAGGGTCGCCGGGGGTGTAGGCGACGCCGAGGCCGCCGCCCAGGTCGAGCCTGGTGACCCCGGTCGAGGCGGCGAACTCCGCCATCCTGGCCGCGGCCAGGCCGAAGGCCTCCAGCTCGACGATCTGCGAGCCGATGTGGGAGTGCAGGCCGTACAGCTCGAGCGAGGGCTCGGCGGCGACCCTCGCCACCGCGCGGTCGGCCAGCCCCGCGGCCAGCGAGAAGCCGAACTTGGAGTCCTCGCCGCCGGTGGCGATCGCGGCGTGGGTGCGGGGATCGACGCCGGGCGTGACCCTGATCATCACCCGCTGCCTGACACCCAGCTCGGCGGCGACGGCCGCGAGCCTGTCGATCTCGGTGAAGGAGTCGACGACGACGCAGCCGATGCCCCACTCCACGGCGCGGCGCAGCTCGGCGGGCGACTTGTTGTTGCCGTGGAAGACCACCCGCCCGGGCGGCATGCCGCCCGCCCTCGCCACGGCCATCTCGCCGCCCGTGCACACGTCGAGCGACAGGCCGAGCTCGTCCAGCCAGCGCACCACCTCGGGGCAGAGGAAGGCCTTGCCTCCGTAGTGGACGTCACCGTCGGGCAGCGCGTCGAGCCACGCCTGGGCCCTGGCCCTGAAGTCGGCCTCGTCGAGCAGGTAGGCGGGCGTGCCGTACACCTCGGCCAGCTCGACCGCGCCGACGCCGCCGAGGTGGAGCTGCCCGCCGGTCCACGCGGTGGTCTGAGGCCATATGTCCAAGCTCATGACGTGCGAGCGTAGGCAGAGGCGATGCCTATGAGGGTCGAGCCTCGAAGATTTCGTGGCTGAGAGCCGCATGCCTTCACGGGCCTTGGTGGCGCGCGGCCCGCTCACCACCATGGGCCCATGCGGAAACACCTGGTCATCGCCCTGGCGGCGGTCTGCGCACTGAGCGTGGGATGCGGGAGATCAACCTCCGGTACGGCTGCGCCCACACCCTCCTCCTCCACCGGCAAGAGCGCCAAGGAGCTCGTGCCCGAGGCGGTAAGGAAGTCGGGCGAGCTGCGGATGGCCACCTCGGAGGGCTATCCGCCGATGGAGATGTACAAGCCGGGCACCCAGGAGATGACCGGTGTCGACGCCGACCTGGCTGTCGCGATCGGCGCGAAGCTCGGGCTGAGGACGCGCATCGTCAACGCCTCCTTCGACGGCCTGATCCCGGGGCTGCAGGGCGGCAGGTGGGACATCGCCATGGCCGCGCTGAGCGACCTGGAGCAGCGGCGCAAGGCCGTCGACTTCGTCGACTACTTCAACGCGGGCGGCGCGATCATGGTCGCCAAGGGCAACCCCGAAGGGATCAAGACCCTCGCCGACCTGTGCGGCAAGAAGGTCGTGCTGGCCAAGGGCAGCTCCAACCTGGAGATCGGCAAGCGGCAGAACGACAAGTGCGCCGAGAAGATGGAGATCATGCAGAGCGAGGACGCCCCGACGGGCCTGCTCAGCATCGACTCGGGACGCACGGTGGCCACGATCGTCGACTCTCCCGTGGCCCACATGTACGCCAAGGAGACCGGCAAGTACGAGGTCCTGCCCGAGCAGTACGACGCGGGCCCCTGGGGCATCGCCGTGGACAAGAGGCAGACGGGCCTGCGCGACGCCATCGCCATGGCGCTGCAGGAGCTCATCGACAACGGCGAGTACGGGAAGATCCTGGCGAAGTACGGCACGACGCCGAACGCCGTCGCCAAGGTCACGATCAACACCGGCGCATGATGGAGCTCCCGATCGAGGCGGTGCAACCGTCCAGGCCTGGGCGGGTGGTCGCGGCGGCGGTGGCGGCGCTCGTCATGGCCTGGCTGGCCTACACGATCATCGTCAACCCCAACCTGCACTGGGATGTGATCGTCGGCTTCCTGCTCGACGGCCGCATCCTCGGCGGCCTGTGGATCACGATCGCGCTCACCGCGCTGTCCATGGTGATCGGGGTCGCGCTCGGCGTGACGGCCGCGGTCATGCAGCTGTCGGACAGCCCGGTGCTGCGCGGCGCCGCCGGGCTCTACACCTGGTTCTTCCGCGGCACGCCGCTGCTGGTCCAGCTCATCTTCTGGTTCAACATCGGCCTGGTCTTCCCCGAGATCGGGATCGGCATCCCGTTCGGCGGCCCGATGTTCCTGCAGTGGCCCGCCAACGAGCTGATCACGCCGTTCACCGCGGCGCTGCTCGGGCTGACCATCAACGAGGGCGCCTACATGGCCGAGATCGTCCGGGCGGGCATCAGGTCCGTCGATCCGGGACAGCGGGAGGCGGCCGAGTCGCTGGGCATGAGGCACCGGCAGATCCTGCGCAGGATCGTGCTGCCGCAGGCGATGCGTGTGATCATCCCGCCCACCGGCAACCAGTTCATCTCGATGCTGAAGACCACCTCGATGGTCTCGGTCATCTCGGGCGCCGAGCTGCTGACCGTCTCGCAACGCATCTACCTGGACAACTTCGAGGTCATCGCGCTGCTGGTGGTCGCCTCCACCTGGTACCTGCTGCTCACCAGCGTGGCCACGGTCGGCCAGCGCTTCCTGGAGAGGCGGTTCAGCCGTGGCCACTAGCATGGTGAAGATCGAATCGGTGCGTAAGCGCTTCGGGCGTCTCGAGGTGCTGAGGGGCGTCAGCCTCGACGTGGCGCCGGGTGGCGTCGTCTGCGTGGTCGGCCCTTCGGGTTCGGGCAAGTCCACGCTGCTGCGCTGCGTGAACCGCCTGGAGACGATCGACTCGGGACGCGTCTGGGTGGACGGTGAGCTCATCGGCTTCAGCGAGAAGGCGGGAAAGCTGCACCACCTGCGCCCTGAGGAGCTGTGCGGGCAGCGCCAGGAGATCGGGATGGTCTTCCAGCGCTTCCACCTGTTCCCGCACATGACCGCGCTGGAGAACGTCATGGAGGGCCCGCGCACGGTGAAGGGCGTCGCCCGGCAGGAGTCGAGACGGCAGGCGCTCGCGCTGCTCGACAGGGTGGGGCTCGCCGACAGGGCAGGGCACTATCCCAGCCAGCTGTCAGGTGGGCAGCAGCAGCGCGTGGCGATCGCGCGCAGCCTGGCCATGAACCCCAAGGTGATGCTCTTCGACGAGCCGACCAGCGCGCTCGACCCCGAACTCGTGCAGGAGGTGCTGCAGGTCATGCGCGACCTGGCGGCCAGCGGGATGACGATGATCGTGGTGACCCACGAGATGGGCTTCGCGAGGGAGGCGGGTGACCATCTGGTGTTCATAGACGACGGCGTGATCGTGGAGGAGGGGCCGCCGCGCGAGGTCCTGTCCAACCCTCGGCACGACCGTACCCGCGCCTTCCTCGGGCAGGTCCTGTGAACCTCGAGTTGCTGATCCGCGGGGGGCTCGTCGCCGACGGGACCGGCGCCCCCCTGCGCCCCGCCGACGTCGGCGTCGCGGCCGGTCGCGTCGTCCTGTTCCCCCGCGACCCCGTGGTCGCCGCCCAGGAGCGGGGCGCGGCCAGGGTGATCGAGGCCGAAGGGCTCGTGGTGGCCCCCGGCTTCATCGACGTGCACACCCACTCCGACGCCGTGACCCTGCTCGGCGAGCGGGGCAGGCAGCTGGCCGCCGCCCCCGTGCGGATGGGCGTCACCACAGAGATCTGCGGCAACTGCGGGTCCAGCCTCTTTCCCGCCCTGCCCGAGCGCGTTCCCGCCCTGCGCAGGTCCAGCAGGGCAGGCTTCGGCGGCGACATCCCGATCTTCCAGGACTACGGGGCGTTCGTGGAGGCGCACCGGCAGGCCCCGCGATCGAACCATCTCACCTCGCTCGTCGGGCACGGCACCCTCAGAGCGGGCGTGATGGGCTACGAGGACCGCCCCGCCACCGCCCGCGAGCTCGAGACCATGTGCGCCCTGCTCGACGAGGCGCTGGCGGCGGGCGCGGCGGGCCTGTCCACCGGCCTCATCTACACCCCCGGCACCTACGGCGACACCGCCGAGGTCGTCGCGCTGGCCAGGGTGGCCGCACGGTACGGCAGGCCGTACGTCACGCACCTGCGGGACGAGATGTCGCGCGTCGAGGAGGCGCTGGAGGAGGCGGTCGAGATCGCCAGGGCGAGCGGCGTCGCGCTCCACGTCAGCCACCACAAGACCGCCGGCAGGCACGGCTGGGGCAGGACAGAGCGCACCCTGCCGCGCATCGCGGCGCTGCGCGAGCAGGGCCTCGACATCACCTGCGACGTCTATCCCTACACCGAGGGCAGCACCTCACTGTCGGCGATGTTCCCCCCGTGGGCCAACGACGGCGGCACCGAGGCGCTGCTCGAGAGGCTGCGCGACAGGGCCGAGCGGGAGCGGATGCGCAGGGCCATCGCCGAGGGCGTGCCCGGCTGGGAGAACACCGTCGGCAACGGCGGATGGGACCGCATCTCGGTGGCGGGCGCCACCGGCCACCCCGAGGTGGAGGGCCGCACGATCGCCGAGCTGGGCGGCGACCCCTTCGACGCCGCCGCCGAGCTGCTGCTCGCCGAGCAGGGCGAGGTGACGATCATCAGTCACTCGATGCGCGAGGACGACGTCGTGCGCGTCCTCGCCAGCGAGTTCGCCATGATCGGCTCGGACGGCGTGCCCAAGCCCGGCCGTCCTCACCCTCGCCTGGCCGGCACCTTCCCGAGGGTCCTCGGCCGCTACTCCCGCGACCAGGCCCTGTTCCCCCTGGAGAAGGCCGTGCACAAGATGACCGGCATGGCGGCCGAGCGCTTCGGCCTCGACGGCAGGGGAGTGGTGCGCGACGGCGCCCACGCCGACCTGGTGCTCCTCGACCCCCGCACCGTGGCCGACGGCGCCACCTACACCGACCCGCTGCTGCCGCCCACCGGCCTGGCCGCGGTCGTCGTCGCGGGCGAGGTGGCCGTCGAGGACGGCACGCTCACCGCCAGGCGGCCAGGAAGGATCCTCGCCCTGTGAACGCCATCACGCTCGCCGTGGCGACACGCGACCTGCTCACGGGGGAGGCCCACGGCGTCAACGAGGACGTCGAGCTCCCTCTGGCCAGCGTCGGCAAGCTGCTGCTGCTTGCCGAGGTGGCGATGAGCATCGAGGGCGGCATCCTGGGCGCGGACGAGCCCGTCGAGCTGCTCGACGACGACTACTGCGCAGGGTCCGGACTGCTGACCTCGCTCGCGAACAGGGCGTGGACCGTCGGTGATCTCGCCCTGCTCACCGCCGCGATCAGCGACAACACCGCGACCAACGCGCTGCTGCGCAGGGTCGGCGTGGAGCGCGTCAACGCCGCGGCCGCCGCGCTCGGCCTGTCGAGGACCAGGCTGCTCGACCGCGTCAGGGAGCCCAGGGGCCCCGAGCACCCGCCGACCTTCGCCATCGGCACCGCGGCCGAACTGGTCTCGCTGGCCGTCCTGGTCAGCGGCGAGGAGGGCTGGCAGGTGCTCATGCGCGGCTGGATGCGGCAGAACACCGACCACAGCCTCGTGCCCGCTCTGGTCAGGCACGACCCCGAGGGCGGCTGGCTGGCCAACAAGACCGGCACGGACGACGGCGTCAGGACCGACGTCGGGATCATGTCAGGACGGGTGGCCTACGCGGTGCTCGCCTGCGGGCCGCCCGGCAGCGACCACGAGCTGGCCACCGCCGTACGGCAGGCGGGGCTGGCCATCGCCTCACCTGAGCGCGGGCTCCAGTGAGTTCCTGAGCTGGGCCGAGGCCGTGCGCAGATAGGCCAGGAACGAGATCGCGGCGGGGTTGGGGTTGGTCGGCCTTCGCGCGACGCCGATCCTGCGGAACAGGTTCGGCGTCGCCAGGCGGCAGATCTGCAGCCCCGAGGCGCCGTGCAGGCCGAGGCTCGGCACCAGCGCCACGCCGAGCCCGGCCCGCACGAGCCCGATGGTCACCTCGTAGTGGTCGCTGCGGCAGCGGATCTGCGGGGAGAAGCCCTCCAGGGTGCTGGCCCGCTCCAGGATCGACACGGGGTGGTCGGCGCCGAACGTCGTGATCCACGGCTCGTCGGCCAGCTCCGCCAGCCGTACCTTGGGCCGCAGTCCCGCGGGGTGGCCTGCGGGCACGACGAGCAGCTGCGGCTCGTCGAACAGGTGCACCACCTCCACCCCCTCGGGGCACTTCCACGGGTCGAGGGCGTGCTCGAAGACCACCAGCACGTCGAGCGCGCCGCGCTCCAGATCGGGCAGCAGCTCGTACGGCTGGCCCTCCACCAGGTCGAGCGCCACCTGTGGATACCTGGAGGCGAAGCGCGACAGCGCCAGGGGCAGCAGCCGGTAGCCCGCGGAGGCGAAGAAGCCGATGCGCAGCTCGCCCGCGTCCACCCTGGCCTGGGCGAGCAGATCCTTCTCCGCCGCCTCGATGATGTCCACGACCTCCTGCGCCCTGAGCGCCAGGCGACGGCCCGCCTCGGTGAGGCGCAGGCTCTGGGCGTTGCGCTCCACCAGCCCGACGCCCGCCTCCTGTTCCAGACGGGACAGCTGGTGGGAGACCGCCGAAGGAGAGAGCCTCAGCACCCTGGCCGCGCCCGCGATGCTCCCCGTCCTGAACACTTCGAGGAGCACCCGCAGGCGATTACTACTCAGCACGCCCCCAGGGTAGTGACC
Organism: Nonomuraea recticatena; assembly: GCF_039533245.1. Lineage (NCBI taxonomy): Bacteria > Bacillati > Actinomycetota > Actinomycetes > Streptosporangiales > Streptosporangiaceae > Nonomuraea > Nonomuraea recticatena. Next base: position 42,311 of record NZ_BAAATE010000028.1, read on the forward strand.
CTTTCCCGGGGAGCCTCGGCCGGTGACCGGGCCTACGTCCTGGAGGGGCCCTCCGAGATCACGACGTCGTGCCTGTCCTCCGGTGCCAGGAAGGCCAGCAGCCTGCCGGCCTCCTCGACCGCCTCGGCAGGGTCGAACGGCTCCCACCGGTGGATGGTCAGCGTCGTCGTCCCCTTCGCCCGAGCCGTCGTCCAGTCGCCCGCGGGGAACCCGTCCACCAGGATCGTCCTCGGCTGCACGTTGTAGGGGGCGAACCGCCTGACCAGGTCCACATGCTCGACCACCCTGGAGCGGTCCTCGTGGGAGAGGAAGAGGTTGTCGAAGTCGTACATGAACCGCACGGGCACCGGCAGATCCTCCGGCGGCAGCTCGGCGTCGGGAAGGTCGTACAGCACCCGCCCCGAGGGGTCGCGGTAGGTCACCAGGTCGAGCGACGAGACCACCTCCGACAGGCGCGTCAACCCCGACCACGTCTGCACGTCCTTCACCCCGGCAGGGCCGAAGGCCCTCAGGTAGCGCAGCACCAGCTCGCCGGGCGTCATCGCGGGCGTCTCGAACCCCAGCCACGACGCGGCGCTGGTGTGGGCGATCGGCCCGCTCCTGCCCCACACCCCTCGTGGCGGCACCTGTACCAGCGGCACCAGCCAGCGCACGCCCTGCCCGAGCGCGTGCTGGTCGTGGCCGGGCCAGCGCTCGCCCAGCGCCCTGCCCAGCGCGGCGAACGTCATCGGCCCCCGCTCCAGCAGCGAGCGCCCGAGCGCGGCCAGCTCGTCGAGGTCGACGCCCTCCAGCTTCCTGCCGAAGGTGGAGCGCGTCATGCGCTCGGTCACGACCTGCACCAGCGGCCGCATGGCCAGGCAGTCGCGGGCGCTCACCAGGTGGATGGTCGAACGCTGGAGCGCGATGCGGACGATCTGCCTGCTCTCGAGCAGTTCGGCGGCGTCCTCGGGGCGGAAGTCCTCGATGCGGTTCCACAGGCCCGTGTACCAGGAGTGCGGGGTCTGCGCCTGCAGCCCCACCACGTGCTCGATGACCTCGATGACCGGCCTGGTGGTTCTGGTGATCAGGAGCTGCCTGTCGAGGGTGGCCCTGTTGAGAGCGCGGCGGCTGAGGACGGGATCCATGAGCGCAACCCTAGAGCCGCTCAGGAACACATCCCGCCGGGATAGGGCGTTTCAGGGAAAAGCCGCTTCCAGCCCTCTTCGTCCAGCGCGCCTCCCGCCTTGGCGCACACCGCCTTCGCGGTCATGGAGGGGTCGACGGGGCTCTCGCGCACGGTGCCGTCCTTCAGCAGCCCGATCAGGCGGGTCCCGTCGGCGCTGAAGGCGACGTCGGCGACGTCCTGCCCCAGCGGCACCCTGCTGATCTCGTGCAGCGTGGCCGCGTCCCACAGCGAGGTGTACTCACCCGTCATCGCGACCAGCTTGCCGTCGGGGGAGAACCTGATGCCGGTGCCGTACCCGGACGCCTTCATGACCGGCCGCTTCGGCCAGGTGGACAGCTCCCACACGAAGAAGAAGTCGGCGTCGGTGATGAAGGCGCCCCATCGGCTGTCGGGGCTGAAGGCGGTGGCGACGGTGCTGCCGCCTCCTGTCTCCTTGACGGTGCCGGTCGCCAGCTCGACCACGTCATCACCGGCGAACAGCCGCCTGCCGTCGGGCGTGAAGGCCAGCGGCGTCCTGGTCGTGTCGAGGGGGCCCTTGACCTGCCTGCCCTCGGGGACACTCCACAGCCTCAGCCCACCGTCACCGGAGGTGGCGAGCAGCTCGCCGTCGGGCGACAGCGCCACGGCGAAGACCTGCCCTGTCGGCACCTCGGCGACCCTCTCGCGCGTGCCGACGTCCCAGACGGTGGTGGCCGGCTCTCCCGCCACGGCCAGCAGTCTGCCGCGCGCGTCGAAGGACAGCTCGCCCGCGACGGGCAGCTCGCCGAGAGGTCTGCGCGCCTCGACGTCGTAGAGCCTGGTCGAGGACTCCGCCCCGATCGCGGCGATCCTGCCGTCGGGCGAGAGCAGGCGCTGGGCGGGGGCGTACGCGGACTGCGTGGTGGCGCTCAGCGCCACGGTCTCCTGCCGGGGAGCATCGGTGAGCACGTCGGAGACGTCGAGCGACAGCACCCTGCCGCCCTCGGCGGTGTAGCGGAGGGCCCTTCCGTCGGCGGAGAAGGCGAAGTCTCCTGTCGCCTTCTCGGCAGGGAAGGTGCCGAGCAGCCGGCCCTCACGGACCTCCCACAGGCGGACCTCCTGGCCGATCTCCGGTTCGTCCGGCTGCCGCTGTTCGGGCGGCCGCGGGGAGGGCGCGTCCGTCACAGGGCCGCTCCGTGCGCGCGTCGCGGGGTCGACCTCCTCGGGTTCGAGCGGCTCGAGCAGGTGGCGGCCGTCAGGTGAGAAGACCAGCGGGCCCCAGACGCCGGTCCTGCGTTCGGCCAGGCTGAGGGTGGCCGCGGGCTCGCCTGTGACGGTGCGGAGGACCAGCCCGCCCTCGCCGCCACCGATCACCAGCAGGCGGCCGTCGGGGCTGAACGCCGTGGTGGGCGGGTACTCGATCCGCATCGTGCTGACGGACGGCCGCGTCGTACGGGCGTAGAGGCGCCTGCGCCGGTCGAGATCCCACACCACGACCTCGCCCGTCACCGAGGACACCGCCGCCCAGCGGCCGTCGGGGGAGGTGGTGATCGCCCTGTCCGTCACGTCGAGCAAGGGGCCGCCGCCACCGCCCGCGTCACCGCCCGCTCGGTAGAGCCTGGTGCGGAAGCCGTTCGAGATTGACACAAGCTCGCCCCTCGCGTGGAGCGCGGGCTTGCCGCCAGGCCACTCGCCCTCGATCTCGGCGCCCGACTCGAGGTTCCACATGCGCACCGCGGCCTCGTCGCCCGCGGCGTAGACCCTGCCGTCGCCGGTGAGGGAGGTCCAGGCGTCGGCGGGCACGGGAAGCCGGTGCTCGGCCGTCCGCCGCTCGGTGGACAGGTCCCATACCTCCACCTGGTCGGAGCGCTGCTTGAGCAGGCTCTTCCCGTCGTCGGCCAGCCGGTAGGCGGCTCCGCCGCTCTGCCCGGGGTCGGTGAAGGCGCCCAGGTCGGTCTGGCCGAGTGAGCGCTGCAGGGCGTTGCGCGCCTCGGGCACGGGGGCGAGCCTCCACGCCGCCACGCTGAGCTTCATCGCGGTCCTGGGGTCGGCGCTGCGCAGGCTCTCGGCCCGCGCCGCCACCGTCCGCGCGACCGTCTCCGCCGTCTCGTGCCGGCGCTCCGCGCCCTGCCGTACGGTCACGGCCGTGACGCCAGCACCATGGCCACGCAGGCGGCCAGGCCCGCGACCATGGCCCTGCGTACCAGTTTCCGCCTCCTGAACGGAGTGACATCCTCCGACCATGAGCGCAGCCTCGGCCATGCGTGGAACAGCGCGGGGCTGACCGGGCCTATCGAGTCGTCGGCGACCGCCACCAGGCGGCCCTCAGGGCGGTCGGAGGGAGGGACGGCGATGCTCCGCCGTACGAGCAGGCCCGCCTCGGTCAGCGCGGCGACCACGGGCTCGTCCTCGACCTCGGCCAGAGTGAGCCTGCCCGGCTCGCGCATGCGCAGCAGCAGCTCGGGCAGCGCGCTCTGCTGCTCGGGCGGCAGCTCCTGGTAGACCTGCTCGGCCACCTCGCCGAGCGGGCGGGGGCCCGGCAGGTCCTCGGGCGGCCTGATCTCGGCGGCCAGGTGCGCGCCCACCGCGGGCTCGGCGCTGCCGGTCAGCCCGATCAGCAGCTCGCGCGCCGTGGGGCGGTCCTCGGGCCGCTTGGCCAGCGCCCTGGCGGCCATCGACCTGAGCGGTTCAGGCAGGTCGCCGACGTCGGGGTCGACGGTCAGCACCGCGTGCATGAGCTCGCCCAGGCTCTCCGCGGCGAAGGGGTCGCGCCCCGTCGCCGCGAACAGGACGGTCGCGCCCCAGGAGAAGACGTCGGCCGGCGCGCCGGCCTCGCTGTCGGTGAAGACCTCGGGAGCGGGGCCCTGCGTCCGCGCCGTGCCCACCCCTGTGACCTTGGGCCCCTCAGGGCCGAGCAGCAGGGAGTCGGGCCCCAGGTGGCGATGGGCCGCCCCCGCGTCGTGGATGGCGACCAGCGCCGTGGCCAGCGCCACGGCCAGCCGGTGCAGCCGGTCGCCGGCGTAGGGGCCGGCGTGCGCCACGGCCTCACGCAGGCTCGGGCCCTGCACGAACTCGCTGACCACGTAGCCGGGCCCCGACTCCACCACCCTGGCCACGCAGTGCGGCGCGACCGACGGCGCCCTGCCGCGCGCCATCTTGATCACAAAACGTCTGCCGCCACTGTCGTAGGCGTCGAAGCACGAGCCGAGCCGCCCGGCCAGCCAGTAGCCACCCAGCCGGTCCGGATCCCCCGGGAGCAAACGCGTCGTCACGGCAGCTTAGATGCGCCAATCCCAGGTTTGGTTGTGACCCATTCCTCGCGCAGCACCGACATCACGATCTCGTCGTGCCACCGGCCCTCCCACAGCAGGGCGTCGCGCAGCACGCCTTCCTGGACGAAACCCACCTTCTTGTACACGTGGAGAGCTCGCTCGTTGAAGGCGTAGACGCCCAGGCTGACGCGGTGCAGCGGGGTGGTGGCGAAGGCGTGGTCGAGCACCAGCCTGATCGCCTCGGTGCCGAAGCCCCTGCCGGGCCTGGTCAGCATGATCCGCAGGTTGCAGGAGAGATTGTCGGCGTCGAGCTCGTTCAGCACGATCTCGCCCACGTACTCCTCGTCGTGGCAGACGGCCAGGTCGAGACGGTCGGCGTGGTCCTTGCGGGTGGCGTACCACTGGGCCAGGGCAGCCGGCTCGTCCGCGCCGGCGTGCGAGCCGGTCAGCCGCTGGAGCTCGGGGTCACGCACGCCCTCGAGCAGACCTGCGACGTGCTCGGGGCCGACGGGGCGGAGCGTGACCAGCTCCCCGACGAGGGTGGGTTTGGTGGCGAACATGCGTCTTGGGTATCACATGGCGTCAAGCGCTTTGTCGGCCGCTTCCTGGGGAAGCGTCGAGGTCACGTCCACGCGCAGGTCGGCGATCTGCCTGAAGTACGGGTCGCGGCGGGCCTTCATCAGAGCGGGGTCGAAGTCGGGGCGGTGGTCGCTCGACTTCATCCGCTGGGCCAGCACCTCGGGCGTCGCGTCCAGCCAGATCACGAACGCCCGCTTGAGCGCCTCGCGCACCTCCGGGCGTTCGACGGTGCTGGCGGCCGCGGTGATCACCTGGTTCTCGCCCAGGGCGCTCAGGACGTGCTCGGCCTCCCGCTCGTGCAGGACGCCGGCGCCCTCCTCCTTCGCGATCTCGGCGGCGCTCCTGCCGTACCGCTCCCTGAGATAGGGGTCACTGTCGCTCATCGGCACGCCGAGGGCCTGCGCGAGCAGCAGCGCCACGGTGGTCTTGCCCGAGCCCATCAGCCCGACGACGACGACGGGTTTGTTTCTCGACATGGGGATAGAAGTTTCCTTGGCTTTAGGGAGGTATTCCATGACCATCGCCGGAAGCATTTTCCTCATCATGCTCGGCGCCGTGCTCACGTGGGCTGTCGACTGGGACGTCGCCGGCCTGGACATCAACGTCGTGGGCGTCATCCTCATGCTGGGCGGCATCGCTCTGATGCTGTTCGGTCTCTACAGGGTCAGGGTGACGCGGGAGATCGTGGCTCCGGTGGAGACGGAGAGGGACAGGACAACGGTCTACGAGGAGCGACGCTACACCGATCCTCCGACGATCTAGAACAGCGGGAAAGGGGGCTGTCATGCCAGCACGCCAGGAGATGCCGTCGACCATCGCCAGGTCCCCCAAGAAGGCGCAGGAGACGTGGATCAAGGCCCACGACTCGGCCGTCGAGACCTACGGCGAAGGTGAGCGGGCCCACCGGACCGCCTTCTCGGCCTTGAAGCACTCCTTCGAGAAGGTCGGCGACCACTGGGAGCCGAAGGCGCGCAAGGGTCCCTCTGACAAGGGCGCGACCGACCGCTCAGGACGGACCGACGAAGGCGTGGACGCCAACGCCAGCAAGGTACACCTGTACGGCGTGGCCGCCAGGCTCGGCGTCAGAGGGCGCTCCAGGATGACCAAGTCCGAGCTGGTCGAAGCCATCAAGAAGGCCAACAGGCGCGAGAGCGCCAAGTCGCGCTGAAAGCCAGGGGGATCCCGACATTCACCGGGATCCCCCTGGCTTTCAGAGCAGCCGCCTGACCGCGGCCACGATCGCGTCCCTTCCGATCCCCGCGTCGGCCAGCTGCTCTCCAGGGGCGGCGGAGCCGGGCATCCCTCGCACCGCGAGCTTGACCACGCGGGGGCCCAGCTCCGAAACCGCCTCCAGCACGGCGTCCCCCAGCCCGCCCTCGGGCCGGTGATCCTCGACCGTGATGAGATTGCCCGTCGTGGTGGCCGCCTCGTTCAGCACCGCCCTGTCGACGGGCTTGACGGAGTACATGTCCACCACCCCGACGGAGATGCCCTCCTGCTTCAGCAGGTCGGCCGCGGCCAGCGCCTCGTGCACGGTGATCCCCGCCGCGACGATGGTGGCCCTGTCGTCGGAGGCGTGCCGCAGCACCCTCGACCCGCCGACGGGGAACCTCTCGCCCGGCTCGTAGATGACAGGGGTCTCGCCTCGCGTGGTCCGCAGGTAGGAGATTCCTGAGATGTCGGCCATCTCGGCGACCAGCGCGGCGGTCTGGTTGGCGTCGCACGGGTACAGCACGGTGGTGCCGTGGAGCGCGCGCAGCATCGCCATGTCCTCGAGCCCCATCTGGGAGGGGCCGTCCTCGCCGATCGACACCCCCGCGTGCGAGCCGATCAGCCGCAGGTCGGCGCCGCTGATCGCGGCCATCCTGATGAAGTCGTAGGCCCTGGTGAGGAAGGCGGCGAACGTCGCCGCGTACGGCACCCAGCCGCGCACCTGCAGGCCGACGGCCGTGGCGATCATCTCCTGCTCGGCGATGTAGCACTCGAAGAAGCGCTCGGGGAAGGCGTGGGCGAACTCCTCCGTCTTGGTGGAGTCGGCCACCTCGCCGTCGAGCGCCACCACGTCGCCACGGGCCGCGCCGAGCGCCTTCAGCGCCGCGCCGTACGCGCTGCGGGTGGCCGCCTTCTCCCCGAGGGGATAGGAGGGCAGCGCCAGTGGCCCGCCGGTGAAGGTGTGCGGAGGGCGGGAGACCTCGGGCGGGCTGACCTTGACGGTGACGCCTCTCTCGCCGCCCAGCTCCACGATCGCGTGCTCGGCGTCCTTCAGCGGCTTGCCGTGCGCGCCCTCGCGGTTGTCCACGTCGTTGACGCCCTCGCCCTTGCGGGTGCGGGCCAGGATGACGGTCGGCCGCCTGCGGGTGTTCCTGGCGTCGCCGAGAGCGAAGTCGATCTGGCCGGGGTCGTGCCCGTCCACCTCGATCGTGTGCCAGCCGAAGGCGCCGAACCTGCGCGCGTACGCGCCGGTGTCCCACCCGTGCCTGGTGGGTCCCTGCTGACCGAGGCGGTTGACGTCCACGATCGCGGTGATGTTGGAGAGCCCCTCGTGACCCGCGTGCTCGGCGGCCTCCCAGATCGAGCCCTCCGCCAGCTCGCTGTCTCCGCACAGCACCCACACGTGGTACGGCAGGCGGTCGAGGCGCCGGCCCGCCAGGGCCACGCCCACGCCCACGGGCAGCCCCTGGCCAAGGGAGCCCGTGGCCACGTCCACCCAGGGAAGGCGCGGCGTCGGGTGCCCCTCCAGCCGGCTGCCCCTCTTCCTGAAGGTCAGCATCTCCTCGTCGGTGATGGCGCCGGCCGCCTTGTAGAGCGCGTAGAGCAGGGGAGAGGCGTGCCCCTTGGAGAAGATCAGATGGTCGTTGGCGGGATTGTCAGGGTGATCGAAGTCGTATCTGAGGTGGTGGGCGAACAGGACGGCCATGAGGTCGGCCGCCGACATCGACGAGGTCGGATGGCCTGAGCCTGCGGCGTCGGAGCTCCGCACCGAGTCCACCCGTAGTTGCATGGCCAACTCACACAAGTACTGAACATCCCGCTCGGGCATCGGTCCTCCTAGGGTTTCCCGCCGCCTACCCCGCCCGGCTCTCGCTATGTCAGCGGCGCGCCAGTGTCACCTGCGCAGCGCGCGAGCGGCCAGGGCGCCCGCCGCCGCGGCGCCCAGTGTGACGAGGACAGGCCCGCGGTGCTGGGACAGCCAGAGCTGCGCGCTGTGAGCGTGCGACCTGTCGTCGAAGCTCCCGTGCGCCCCGTAGTCGTGCTCCTCGTCGGCCGGCTCCCAGAGGTTGGCCACGCCCGTCGGCGGTTTGTCGGTCGCGACCTGCGAGGACTTGCCCGTTCTCGCCAGGTACCGGTCGACGAGCCCCGGCGCGAAGCGCTGGCCGAGCAGGGTGAGCGCCGTGGAGGAGCCGACCCAGTACTCCCTGCGCTCGGGATGGTCGGCGGCGTGGACCAGGGCCCGCGCCGCGACCTCCGGCTGGAAGATCGGCGCCACCGGCTGCGGATGCCGCCGCAGCCGCGACAGCACCCAGTCGAACTGCGGCGTGTTCAGCGCAGGCAGCTGGACCATGCACACCCGAACCCCGCTGTCCTCGGCCATCAGCTCGGTGCGCACCGACTCGGTGAACCCCTTGATCGCGTGCTTGGCGCCGCAGTAGGCCGACTGCAACGGGATCCCCCTGTAGGCCAGGGCGGACCCGGCCTGGATCACGACGCCCTTGCCGCGCGGGCGCATCAGGTCGAGCGCCACCTTGGTGCCCCACACGTAGCCGAGGTAGGTCACCGCCGTGGTCCGCTCGAACTCCTCGGGGGTCACCTCGGAGAAGGGCGCGAACACCGACGAGAAGGCGACGTTCATCCACACGTCGATCGGCCCGAGGTCGCGCTCGACGCCCTCGGCGGCCTGCCGTACCTCCTCGTAGGAGGAGACGTCGGCGGGATAGACCACCCCCGCGCCGCCCGCGGCGCCCACGTCGACCGCGGCGGCGGCCAGTCCGGTCGTGCCCCTGGCGATCAGCGCGACGGAGTCGCCGCGCGCGCCGAGCTCACGCGCCACCGCTCTGCCCACACCACCGCTCGCCCCCGTGACCACCACCACGCGAGACGAGCGCATCAACCCGCCTCTCCCGCGCCACGCTCCTTCTGCCGCCTGACGGCCAGCACGATGTCCACGATGGTGGCCACGACCAGCACGCCCGCCACGATGGCCAGCCAGCCGATCCCCGCGATGATGCTGATCGCGCCGATCGCGAAGAGGAAGACCAGAATGAAGGAGCCCGCCCTGATGTGGACGACATCACGGGGAGTCGAAGGAACCATGGGCTTGCCGGAAGAGGAGTGCTCTTCGGGACGGTAGTCATCGTCATGCATGTGCGTCCCCTGCCCGTGCTGTTTGCTGCATAACGTGCCGGGTAGCCGGGCCACGTGCACCCCAGTGACCAGAACGAGCCTGGAATCAGACGCAGGCGCAGGGGGCGGGGGTTCAGCTACTCCTATCCCGACGGGCGTCCCGTGCGCGATCAGGCCACGCTGCGCAGGATCAGGGAGCTGGTGCTCCGGCCTGGAAGGACGTCTGGATCTGCCGCTCGCCCGACGGGCACCTGCAGGCCGCGGGCACCGACTCCGCGGGGCGGCGGCAGTACCGCTATCACGACGAGTGGCGCGCCCAGCAGGACCGGATCAAGTTCGACAGGGTGCTGGAGATGGCCGAGCGGCTGCCGGCCTTCAGGAAGGTCGTCCAGGAGCAGCTGGAGAGCAAGGGGCTGACCAGGGAGCGGGTGCTCGCGGCGGCCGCGCGGCTGCTGGACGTCGGCTTCTTCAGGGTGGGCGGCGAGGAGTACGAGTCGTACGGCTTGGCCACGCTCAGGATGGACCACGTCAGCTGCGCGAACGGCAGTGTCGTCTTCTGCTATCCCGCCAAGGGCGACATCCCCCGCGAGGTGCGCGTCACCGACGCCTCGGCCTGCAAGGTGATCAGGTCGCTGAAGGCGCTCAGGCACGACGGGGAGCTGCTGCGCTACCGCGACGAGAACGGGTGGGTGGACGTCCGCAGCTCCGACATCAACGACTACGTGCGCGAGACGCTCGGCTGCGAGGCGACGGCCAAGGACTTCCGCACCTGGCACGGCACCGTGCTCGCCGCCGTCGGCCTGGCCCGCACGCCGAACGTGAGCGAGGTGATGCGGGAGGTGGCCGAGTACCTGGGAAACACCCCCGCCGTCGCCCGCGCCTCCTACGTGGATCCGCGGGTGATCGAGGCCTTCGAGCAGGGCAGGACGATCGGGCAGGGAGACCCGGAGAAGGCGGTCATCGAGCTGATCAGAGCCGTTTGACCGGTTCGGCAGCGGGCATGCGAGCGATTTGACGAAGGAGGAAGCGATGGAGGCTCCGCAGTACGTCGCGGCGCGTGTCCAGCGGGCGCTCGCCGAGGACGACAGGACCCATGAGCTGGGCATCCGCGTCGACGTGCGTGGGGATCAGCTGTTCCTGCGCGGCCAGGTCACCGGCGAGGAACACAGGCGGCAGATGGAGAGGGTCGCTCAGGAGGCCGCGCCCGAGCTGCATGTCCACAACGAGCTCCAGGTCGTGCAGGTCCGAGAGCCCGGAGAGGATGAGCATCTTGACTGAGCTCCGTATCGCGGCCGTGGGTGACGTGCACCTGGGCGACGACGTGCAGGGCAAGTATCGTGCCCGGTTGACCGGAATCGAGGACAGGGCCGACGTCCTGCTGCTGGCGGGCGACCTCACCAGGCACGGGACGATAGCGGAGGGCAGGCTGGTCGGCCAGGAGTTCCGCGACCTGCCGGTTCCCGTCGTGGCCGTGCTCGGCAACCACGACTACCACTCCGACCTGCAGTACGAGATCATGAGCGAGCTGCGCGACAACGGCATCATCGTGCTCGACGACGAGTCGGCCGTCATCACCTGCCGCGGCGCGCGGCTGGGCGTGGTGGGCGGCAAGGGCTTCGGCGGCGGCTTCGCGGGCAAGTGCGCCAGCGAGTTCGGCGAGCGCGAGATCAAGAACTTCGTCCACCACACCAGGGGCATCGCCGACAGCTGGCAGCGCGCGCTGAAGGAGCTCGACACCGACTACAAGGTCGTGCTCTCGCACTACTCGCCGGTCAAGGAGACCCTGGAGGGCGAGCCGCTGGAGATCTACCCCTTCCTCGGCAGCTACCTGCTGGCCGAGGCCGTCGACACGGTCGGGGCCGATCTCATCCTGCACGGCCACGCGCACAAGGGCGCGGAGAAGGGCATGACACCGGGCGGCATCAGGGTGCGCAACGTGGCGCTGCCGGTGCTGGGCAGGGCCTACGGCATCTACTGCCTGAGTGAGTCCGACTCATGTTAGGTCTTGACCGAGCGGTGGCTCGGTGTTGATGTCAGTGCATGGCCCTCCGCCGTGTCCTGGCTCTCATCGCCCTGCTGGGCGCGGTCGCGATGGCCGCGCCCACGCCCGCACCGTCCGCACCCGTGCGCGGGTTCGTGGACGCTCACAGCCATCTGATGTCGTATGAGGCGTTCGGCGGCAAGCTGCTGTGCGGCAAGCCGTTCGACCCGGCAGGCGCCGCCCGCGCGCTGCTCGACTGCCTCGACCACCACCCGAACGGCGAGGCCGCCTGGTTCGAGAACTTCACCAGGACGGGCTCGCCGGTCGGCACCCACGACCCCGTCGGCTGGCCGACCTTCAAGGACTGGCCGGCCCACGACTCCCTCACCCACCAGCAGGCCTACTACGAGTGGATCGAGCGCGCGTGGCGTGGCGGCCTGCGCGTCATGGTCAACGACCTGGTGGCCAACAGGCAGCTGTGCGAGATCTACCCGCTGAAGAGCAACCCCTGCGACGAGATGTGGGCGATCAGGCGCGAGGCCCAGCGCACGGTCGAGCTCCAGAACCACATCGACACGCTGTCAGGCGGTCCTGGGCTCGGCTGGTTCCGGGTGGTGAAGAGCCCGGAGGAGGCGCGCGAGGTCATCGCGGCGGGCAAGCTCGCCGTCGTGCTCGGCGTCGAGACCTCCGAGCCGTTCGGCTGCCGCACCACGCTGGGCGTCCCGCACTGCACCAGGGCGCAGATCGACCGAGGGCTCGACGAGATGCACGCGCTCGGCGTGCGCAGCATGTTCGTCTGCCACAAGTACGACAACGCGCTGTGCGGCGTGCGCTTCGACTCGGGCACCCAGGGCGCGATCGTCAACCTGGGCAACCTGCTGTCCTCGGGTGGCTTCTGGCGGGTCGAGAGGTGCAGGGGGCCCGAGCACGACAACCCGATCTCCCCCGCGGTTCTCCCGCCCGAGCTGGCCCGATGGCTGCCGCCAGGCGTCGGCCTGCCGGTCTACCCGCCCGCCCCGCACTGCAACCCCAAGGGGCTGACCTCGCTCGGACGCCACATGGTCGAGGGCATGATGCGGCGCGGCATGATGATCGAGATCGACCACATGAGCGTCAAGGCCGCCGACCAGACGCTCGACCTGCTCGAGGCCGCCGGCTACCCGGGCGTCATCTCCTCCCACAGCTGGGCCGACCCCGCCTTCCTGCCGCGCATCTACCGCCTGGGCGGCATGGTCACCCAGTACGGCCACGCGGCCGAGGAGTTCGCCGAGGAGTGGCGGCGCACCCAGCCGCTGCGACAGGAGAGCGGACGTCCCGGCTACGGCTACGGCCTGGACGCCAACGGGCTCGGCCCGCTGCCCGCGCCACGGGCGGGAAGCGCCGTGACCTACCCCTTCCTCTCCTTCGACGGCGCCGTCTCGCTGGACAGGCCGCGCACCGGCGAGCGGGTCTGGGACTACAACGTCGACGGGGTGGCGCACTACGGCCTGGTGCCCGACTGGATCGAGGATCTGAGACAGCTGGCGGGCCAGCCGATCGTGGACGACCTCGCCTCGGGCGCGGAGGCCTACCTCAGGACGTGGGAGGGGGCTACAGCACCCGCAGCGCGATGACGCACACGTCGTCGGAGATGTCGCCGTCCAGGCGGGCGAGCACGCACGCGATGCTCTCCTCAGGGTCGTCGGTGTGGCAGTCGCCCGCCGCGCCGACCAGGGCGTCGAGCCCCGCCTGGACGTCGAGGCCGCGCCGCTCGACGATGCCGTCGGTGTAGAGCACCAGCACGTCGCCGGACTCGAGGACGGTGGTCGTCAGCTCGTAACTCATGGACTCAAAGGCGCCCAGCATCACGCCGGGCGAGTGGTCGAGCAGCGTCGCCTTGCCCTGGCGCACGAGCACGGGGGAGGGATGGCCCGCACTGGTCCACGTCAGGGTCCTGTCGGCGGGGTCGAAGTGCCCGATGATCGCGGTGCCCGTCGCGGTGACGCCCTCGTTGTTGTGGTACATCAGGTCGTTGAGCCAGGTGGCCAGCTGGGCGGCGTCCGCCTTGGTGTAGGCCAGGCCGGCCAGGCCGTACCTCATCTGGGCCATCAGGCCGACGGCGGTCAGGCCGTGCCCCATGGCGTCGCCGATGGCCAGCAGGACCCTGCCGTCGGGCAGCGGCCTGGCCTTGAACCAGTCGCCGCCCAGCCTCGGCACGTCCTCGGCGGGCCGGTAGCGCAGGCCCATCCGCAGTCCGGGCAGGTCGAGCGCGCCCGTGCGCCTGGGAAGGATGGAGTCCTGGAGCCGGACGGCGACCTGGTGCTCCTCCTCGGCCCGCTGCCGCTGCGTGACGGCCTGCTCGTGGGCGACGGCCAGCGCTCTCTCCCTGCGGCGGCCGGCGGTGGTGTCCTGGACCAGCATCCGGATCTTCACCGGCAGGCCGTCCTCGTCGAGGATCGGCTCGCTCACGGTGCGCAGGTGGCGCAGGCCGTACCTGTTCTGGACCCGATACTCGTTCTCGGTGGCCTCGCGGTACCTCAGCAGCGTGCGCATCTGCTCGTCCACGAGCGGGACGTCCTCGGCCACGACCGCGGCCGGCAGGTCCTCGAGCCTGATCGGGCCCTCCGCGGGGCGCCTGCCGAACATCTCGTACATCTGCTGGGTCCACACCGCCGTGCCCGTGGCCAGGTTCCACTCGCCCCAGCCGAGCTCGGCGATCCGCTGCGCCCTCTCCCACCCGGCGACCAGGCGCTCCTCGTCGTCGAGGGTGCGCCAGCTGGCCAGCACACCGTCGCCCGCCCTGACCGCCCGCACCATGATCGAGGCGGGCCAGAGCAGCCCGTCGCGGGCCTCGACGTACTCCAGCGGTCCGCGCGTGAGAGGGGCGCCGCTCTCGTAGACGGACAGGTAGTCGTCGAGGACGCCCGACTTCACCACGCCAGGACTGGTCTCGACGAGACGACGGCCGCGGAGCTGGTCTGCTCCGCGGCCTGTGACGTCTTTCGTGTGCCGGTTGGTGGCGGCGATCAGGAAGTCCACCACCCGCCCTCCCGCGTCCTTGACGGGCACCAGGTAGGCGGCGGAGGCGTGCAACGCCTCCAGCACCCCCGTCATCCACGCAGGGACGACGGGCTCGCGCGTCTCCGCCTGCGCCAGGGGCGGCGGGGTGACGTCCCTGGCGACCTCCAGCAGGTCGATTCCGCTGTCGCGCGAGAGCCGCCTGAGGTGGTCGGCCGCCTCGTCGGGGCGGAGGTTCATCCGCGCCGCGAGCCTGCAGACCGCCTCGTCGATGGCGGCCTCACGCCGCATCCGCCTGCGGAGGACGGCGAGCTGGTCCCTGATCATGGCCTTCGTGGCCGTGCTGTCCTGGCTCACGTGTGCCTTGTGCCCCGCTGGAGGGCGGAAAGGCAGGGCCATATCCTATTTTGGGCAAACCCTCAGGCAGACAGGGCGCTCGTCCCTGCCCACCCGAGGTGGTCATACGTTGAAAATACTGACGCCTCCGGGGCCGACGAGGAATCCGAGAACGATGAGGACGATTCCCCAGAGAATGTCGCGACGGGCCAGGATCACGTAGATCCCAGCGATGACGAGGATTACTGCGATGATCCAGAGCAAAGTAGCCATGGAACCTGAGCTGCCCCAGAGGAAAGCCGTCTAACATTCAACCCGGCGGGAATGGGCCGATTCATGACAACATTCGGCTATTTCCTGGCATCGGAGGAACACGGCCCCAACGAGCTCGTACGGCAGGCCCAGCTGGCCGAGCGCTCGGGCTTCGAGGCGCTGTGGATTTCCGACCACTACCACCCGTGGCTCGACGAGCAGGGCCACAGCCCATTCGTGTGGTCGGTCATCGGCGGCGTCGCGGCCACCACCCGGCTGCCCGTCACCACCGCCGTCACGTGTCCGCTGGTCCGCATCCACCCGGCCGTCATCGCCCAGGCCGCCGCCACCAGCGCCGCCATGACCGAGGGCCGCTTCCGCCTGGGCGTCGGCACGGGCGAGGCGCTCAACGAACACATCACCGGTTCGGTGTGGCCGCCGGCCGAGGAGCGCCTGGAGATGCTCGAAGAGGCCGTCGAGGTCATGCGCAAGCTGTGGCAGGGAGACCTCGTCACGCACAGGGGCGCCCACTACCGCGTCGACACGGCCAGGCTCTACACCCTGCCCGACCAGCCGCCGCCGATCTACATGTCAGGGTTCGGCGCCAAGTCCGTCGAGCTGGCAGGCCGCATCGCCGACGGCTACATCTCCACCGGCCCCGCCGCCGAGATGGTGGAGCTGTTCCACAAGTCGGGCGGCGAGGGCAAGCCGGCGGCGGGCGGTCTGAAGGTCTGCTACGCCCCTGACGAGGCGCAGGCCAGGGCGACGATCCACCGGCTGTGGCCCACGCAGGGCATCAAGGGCGAGGCCGCTCAGCTCCTGCCGCTGCCCAGGCACTTCGAGCAGCTGGCCGAGATGGTCACCGAGGAGGAGGCTGCGGGGTCGAGCCCCTGCGGGCCCGACCCCGAGGTCCACGTCGAGGCCATCAGGAAGTACGTCGAGGCCGGGTTCGACGAGGTCTACATCAGCCAGATCGGACCCGACCAGGACGCGTTCTTCTCGTTCTACTCCGAGGAGGTGTTGCCGCGGTTGCGGTAGAGGTCCACCAGCGGCTGAAGGATCCAGAACCACGCGCCGCTCACCGCCACGGCGCCGGCGAACAGCGCGGCGGGCCAGTTGTTGATCACGGTCTCGGTGACCAGCGCGACCGCGCTGGTCATCGCGATCAGGAGGAACACCGCGCCCGCCACGCCCAGCTCGTTGGCCCTGTGCAGCATCTTCTCCTTCAGTCCCGTGCGGAAGAAGAGCCGGTGCTGGGCGGCGGGGGTGATGAAGCACACCGAGGCGAACGCCGCGGCCATCAGCGACACGAAGAACAGCCATCGGCCCAGCGTGTCGACCCTGGGGAAGCCCGCCTGGAAGGGAAGCGTGAGCAGGAAGGCGAACAGCACCTGCACCCCGGTGACCGCCACCCGCAGTCCCTGCAGCAACTCGGCCAGCTCGCGGTCCACCCGCTCCTTGTGGCTCTCGCCGGGCTCGCCTTGGGACTCTCTCACTCCGCCTCCTTCATGAGCTTGGCATAGCCGAACTGCAACCAGTCCGAGACGGCCACGGCCGTCATGGTCGAGCCCGCCAGGCGGGTCATCCGCGGGGCGAAGACCAGGCCCGCGGCGTATGCGGTGGCGATCCACTGGGCCAGGCAGAAGGGGCAGGCGACCAGCTCGCCCATCGCGCCACGCGGCTCCTCCTTCAGCTCGGCGGGGCCGCTCACCCCTTTGAACCTGGTGAACGGGGCACGCAGCGGGCTCGTCACGCTGTCCTTGGCCAGTGTGCGCGACAACCGGTGGGTGCTCACTCCCATGAGGAAGAGATCGAGAACGCCCACCCGCTCGGGAGGCTTCTTGCCCAGGAGGGCGGCCAGCGCGACCGCGGCCGTGACGGCTCCGCCGTACGTCGCCATGATCCGCAGGTAGCCGCCGACAGGGCGCCCGTACTCCTCGGTGATCTCTGTCATGGAGGGCTCGCTACCCTTGCCGGGCAGGTCTAGTCGCCGATCGTGCGGGTAGCTGTCGCCACATGGGCAGCCACAGCCACGAGGTCACCGATTCAATCTTGGAGACGTTGAAGCGAGCCAGCTCCGGGCTCAAGGACGCGGGCGTGCGGTTCGCGCTCGCGGGAGGTTGCGCCGCCTATGCGCGAGGAGCCGCTCCTTCCCTGCACGACGTGGATTTCGTGATCATGGAGAAGGACGTGCCCGCCGCGCTGGAGGCGCTGATCAGGGTCGATTTCACCACCGCGAAACCGCCCGAGGACTGGCTGGTGAAGGCGTACGACGAGGGTCGCCTGGTGGACCTCATCTTCAGGATCTCCGACCGGCCGGTCACCGAGGAGTTGCTGGCCAGGGCCGAGCCGCTGAAGGCCTCGGCGGTGATCGTGCCGGTACTGGAGGCCACCGACCTGGTGATCTCCTGGCTGCTGCCGATGTCGGAGCACGCCTGCGACTACGGATCTCTGCTTCCGCAGGTGCGCGCGCTGCGTGAGCAGGTCAACTGGAACAGGGTGGCGGCGGTCACCGAGCACTCTCCCTATGCCTTCACCTTCCTGACGCTGCTGGAACGCCTGGAGGTCATCGACAAGCCGGTCGAGGCGGTGATGGACGACAGCTGGCCGTGACGGCACCGGCCATGCGACACCAGGGATGAGACACCTGGCGCCGGGAGAAACCAGTCGTGAGAACCCGGCAATGAGAAAGGGCCGCGCCCCCTGCGGGGCGCGGCCCTTCTGCCTCCTGTGTCAGAAGGTCTGGGGGAAGCGGCCGTAGTAGTCGCCCAGCCGCTGCCGGTAGTCCGGCTCCTTGAACGAGCCCTCGTCGAACTCGGGGGCGTTCTTGATCTCTTCCTTCGTCCTGGAGACGTAGACGTTGCGCTCCTGCGGGTCGATGCGGGTAATCACCGAGCCGGGCAGCATGACCTTCTTACCGAAGATCCACGGTCCGGTGTCGATGATGACGTAGCTCTCGCCGACCTCGTAGGTCGCCTCGTCGATTGACCCGATCTTGCCGTCCGTCGCCTGGACGTGGTATCCCACGAGGTCCAGACTCTGGTTGCGGTCGTAGACGTCAGGACGATAGTTCCAGAGCTCCATAGGTGCTCTCTCCCTCTCTTCTTTCGTCTTGTTCGGGCCCGCCCCCACTACCCCGGCAATTCCCCATCAATCAATCCGCGCGCGGGAAACAGCGCCGCCGTCCGATGGATTTCAGGAAATGGCCAGGTAAAGGGGTATTTAACCGTGCCGGACCGCCGACGTAACTCTCTTGAGGATGCGGTCCCATTCGGTGCCGAACGGGTTTTCCTGCACCATGTACGTCCATGTCGCCGAGGGGCGCTTCAGGTCACGGGCGGGGTCCTCGAACGACTCGAGCGAGCGCCGCTCCACCTCGGCCAGCAGCGTCTTGTACTCCGCCACCGCCTCGCGCTGGAACTCGTCCACCGGGCTCATGCGCCCGAGCGCGCGCAGGTGGATGCCCTCGCGCAGATCGCTCAGGAAGGCCAGGTGCTCGGTCCAGCAGGTGTCGATGGCGTGCAGGACGATCTGCCTGGCGCGATCGTCGCGGGTGTCCTCGTCGAGGGACTCCCAGCGCTCGGGGTCGGCCTTGGCCAGCGCCTGCGCGGCCGAGTCGCCGTGCAGGACCTTGTCGCGCCACTCCAGGATGAGCTCGCGCTGGTGCTCGAGCAGGCGGGTGTAGCGCCAGGTGTTGCGGTGGATCTCCAGGTTGACGCCCTCGGCGACGCGCTGGGCGTGGGCGATGAGGTAGGCGCCGCGGCGGTGCCGTACGACCCCGTCGGGGTCGGCGGCGGGCGGGCGCTCGTCGGGCACGTACTGGGTGATCAGGTCGTCGCGCATGCTCGCGAAGAAGACCGAGCCTCCTGGGTCGCCCTGGCGGCCCGCGCGCCCGCGCAGCTGGTCGTCCAGGCGGCTGCTGACGTGCCGGCCGGAGCCGATCACGTAGAGGCCGCCGAGTTCGGCCACGCCCTCGCCGAGGCGGATGTCGGTGCCCCTGCCCGCCATCTGGGTGGAGACGGTGATCGCGCCGAGCGAGCCCGCCCTGGCGATGATCGAGGCCTCCTCCGCGTCGTTCTTGGCGTTGAGCACGACCGGCTCCATGCCGCGGCGCTGCAGCAGCTTGGCCAGGTTCTCCGACTCGGCCACGTCGAGGGTGCCGATGAGGATCGGCCGCCCCGTGGCGTGCATCTCCTGGATCTCCTCGACCAGCGCCGCGTCCCTGTCGGGCCCGGACGGGTAGAGGCGGTCGGGCTCGTCCAGCCGCACACACGGCTTGTTCGGCGGGATGACCGCCACCTTGAGCCCGTAGAACTCGCCGAGCTGCTCGCTGACCGCGACGGCGGTGCCCGTCATGCCGCACACCTGCGGGTAGCGCTTGATCAGCCCCTGCACGGTGATCTGGTCGAGGATCTCGCCCTTCTCCGTGGGGGAGAGCGTCTCCTTGGCCTCCACCGCCGCCTGCAGTCCGTCGGGCCAGCGCTGCAGCAGCGCGACCCGCCCGCGCGAGGGGTTGATGAGCTGCACCTTGCCGTCGCGCACGATGTAGTCGACGTCGCGCGTGAGCAGCGCGTGCGCGTGCAGCGCCAGGTTGAGCTCGATCAGCGTGCCCGGCTCGTTCTCGTCGTAGAGGTCGACGCCGAGGATGGACTCCACGCTGTCGGCGCCCTTCGGCGTCAGGAAGACGTTGCGCGACTGCTCGTCGATCTCGTAGTGATAGCCCCTGACGAGGGTGCGCACCAGCGCCGCCATCTCGGGCACGGCGTCGCCGGGGTCGGCCGCGCCCGCCAGCACCAGCGGCACGCGCGCCTCGTCCACGAGCACCGAGTCGGCCTCGTCGACCAGCGCCACCTCGGGCGGGGGCATGATGATCTCGCCCGCGTCGGTGCGCATCCTGTCGCGCAGCACGTCGAAGCCGATCTCGCTGACGGGCCCGTAGCAGATGTCCTTGCCGTAGGCCTCGCGACGCTCCTCGTGCGTGGAGTTCTGGCCGATCCAGCCGACGCTGACGTCGAGCGCCTCGTAGAAGGGCGCCATCCACTCCGCGTCGCGCTGCGCCAGGTAGTCGTTGACGGAGATCACGTGCACGCGCTTGCCCTGCAGCGCGTAGCCGGCCGCGGCCATCGCGCCCGACAGCGTCTTGCCCTCACCGGTGGCCATCTCGGCCACGTGCCCGTGCAGGAGCGCCAGCGTGCCGAGCAACTGCACGTCGTACGGCCTGAGCCCCAGTGTCCTGTCGGCGGCCTCGCGCACGACGGCGCAGAAGTGCGCCAGGTCGTCCATCTTCGGCTCGGGCAGCTCGTCGGGGAAGGACAGCTTGCCGGCCGCCTCGACGATCTTCTTGTAAGGGGTCAGGTTCAGGCCTCCTGGCCGGTCCAGAAGATTCCTGAAAAACCCGGAAAACGACGCCACGACTCCTCCAACGAGCGCTCTGTCGGCACCGGTTCCCGTACGTGTCCGGTACGGCGGCGCCCGCCGTACCGGACACTAGCTCATCCGCGCTCGTGCACGGTGAGCACGACAACAGCGCCGAGCAGAACGAGGCAGCCCGCCGCGGTGAGAGCCGTCAGACGCTCACCGAACAGCAGCACGCCCAGGGCCGCCGCGCCGACCGCCTCACCCAGGGAGATCACCGAGACGGTGGTCGCCTTGAGCGCGGACAGGCTCCTGAAGTAGAGCCCGTACGCCAGGGCGGTAGGCACCGCGCCCAGGTAGAGCAGCAGGGCCACGGTCGGCAGCGTCACCTGCGGAACGATGCCCTCGGTCATGGCGAAGGGCGCCAGGCACAGCGCGCCGATCGCGAACCCGCCGACGGCGGTGCCGTAGGGGTCGTCGTGGTGCCGCCTGGAGTGCAGGGTGACGGCGGCGTACCCGGCCGCGGACAGCAGCGCGAGGCCCACCCCTGCGAGTGTGGCGGTGGCCTCGGGCCCGGCGCCGCTCGAGCCCGCCGTGAGCACGACCAGCCCCAGCAGCGCGGCGCCGACGCAGGCCGTGCCGACCCTGTCGAGCCGTTCGCCGAGGAAGAGCCTGCCGCCCACCGCCGTGAACAGGGGCGTGGCGCCCATCGTGACCACCGTCGCGATGGCCACCCCAGAGGTGGCGATCGCGCCGAAATAGGCGGTCTGATAGATCGCCATGCCCACCCCCACCAGCAGCAGCCTGCGGTGGGTGCCGGGCCTGCGGCGCACGATGGTGATCAGGAAGAGCGCGCCGAGCAGATAGCGCCAGAGCGAGACCCCGAAAGGGCCGAGGCTGGTGGACTGGAAGAGCAGGGACCCGGCCGCGCCACCGGTGCCCCAGGCGGCCGCGGCCACCGAGACGTACAGCACGCCGCGCCGTACGGAAACTTGCGTCATTGATCTCTCCGGAAGGAGTGGTTGTCGACGTTCGGCCCGTAGGCGGGCGGCAACCACTCCCGGATCACCCAGGATCCGGAGAACTACAGGAGAGTGCCGCCCGCTAGTGCGCGGGGGGCGGAGAGATCACGAAATACGGCACGACTTCACCTTAGCGTCTGCCGTACCTGACAGCAGCTGACAGGTATGCCTGCCAAGGTGGGCCCATGACAACGAAGGCAAGCCTGATCGCCGTCACCATCGACTGCGAGGATCCGGTCAGGATGGCGGAGTTCTGGTCCAAGGTGACCGGCTTCGACATCCAGGTCGCCGAGAGCGAGTACTCCGCGGTCGGCGACGGCACCACGAGCATCTACTTCGGCCGTCTGCCCGGCTACAAGGCTCCCGCGTGGCCGAGCGACGACAAGCAGTTCCACCTCGACTTCCGCGTGCCGGACGTGGCCAAGGCGGTCGAGGAGTACGAGGCGATCGGCGCCACCAGGCCCGAGTTCCAGCCGGGCGAAGGGTGGGTCATCATGCAGGACCCTGAGGGCCATGTGTTCTGCGTATGTCCTGAGAGGTCCACCTAAAGTCTGATTCAAGCGATGGCGCAGGGACTCTAAGCTGGACCAATGCTCCTGAGAGGTTCCACGCCCCTGCGCGGGCGCCCATGACGTGGGTAGGCCTGATCATCGCCCTCGCCGGGGCACTGGGATACGCGGTCGGCGCCGCGCTGCAGCAGTTCGAGGCGGTCGCCGAGGGCGCCTCGTTCAAGCTGGTCAAGCGCCCCCGATGGTGGATCGGCGGCGTCATCGGCTTCACCGGCGCCAGCCTCCACGCGGTGGCGCTCAGCTTCGCGCCTCTCGTGGTGGTGCAGCCGGTGTCGGTGGCCACGCTGGTGTTCGCGGTGCCGCTGGCCGCCTACCTGTACGGCCGCAAGCCGTACAAGGCGGAGATCTTCGGATCCATCGCCGTCGCGGTCGGCCTGCTCTGGCTGACGCTGCTGGTGCCGCACACGAACGTGAGGCCGGAACTGTCCTCGGCCTCCGCCCTGGGATTCCTCGCGGTCATCGGGGCGATCGTGCTGGTCGCGAACGCGGCGGCGCGCAGGTCGCGAGGGCCTGCCAAGGCGCTGCTGCTGTCGGTGGGCGCGGGGGTGGTGACCGCGAGCGTGTCCACGTTCGTCCGCGTGGTGGGCGGCGGCATGGAGGGGGACCTCTCCAGGCTCGTCCACTGGTTCACGCTGGCCATCCCCCTCCTGCTGGTCTGCGCGGTGGTGCTGCTGCAGCGCTCCTACGCGGTCGGCTACTTCGGCATCGCCTACGCGGGGGTGCAGGTCATCGACCCGATCACCTCGGTGCTCGCCGGCGCGATCCTGCTGGGCGAGCCGCTGCCCACCTCTCCCTCCACGGCCGTGCCCGCGCTGCTCGCGGCGGCGCTCACGGTCGGCGGCACGATCACACTCGGGCGTCTCGCCCCTGACCAGTCCAGGCCGACTCCGGAGGTGTCCATCCCAGTACCTCATCCATCGAGCGCAGCATCAGATCGGAGCTGAGCCTGCCGGCCAGCGACATGCCCATGTCGCGCAGCCGTACGGCCAGCGGGTTGCGTATCGTGGTGGCCCTGCAGATCTTCGTCGACTGCGCCACCACCTTCGAGGTACGCGCCAGCCTCGCCTCGGTGTAGGCGGGCAGGTTCCGCGCGTTGGCGGCCAAGACGATCGCGTCCTCGATGGCCTGGCACGCGCCCTGACCCAGGTTCGGCGTCATGGGGTGCGCGGCGTCGCCGAGCAGCGCCACCCTTCCCCTGTGCATGGCCGGCAGCGGCGTGCCGAGGTAGTAGACGTCGTTGCGGATGATGTTCTCCGGCCTGGCCGACTCCAGGAGCGCGGGGATGGGCCGGTGCCAGTCGCCGAACCTGCGCAGCAGCCCCGCCCGCTCGTCTCCGTGGGGCTCTCCGGCGGGCGCCAGGTCGGTGGCGTAGAGGTAGACGAGGTCGCCGGCCAGCGCGTGGACGCCGACGACCAGGCCCCTGCCCCACGACTCGGTGCTCTCGACGACGAGGCCGCCCGGGTCGGGGACCAGTACCCGCCACGCGGTCACGCCTGAGTAGACCGGGTCGGGGTGGCCGGGGAAGAGTGTCCTGCGCGTGGCGGAGTTGATGCCGTCGCCCGCGATCACCAGCTCGGCCTCGAACTCGCCACCGGCCACGCCCTGGCCGGTGACCGTGCTGACCACGCCCTTCTCGGCGTCGACGCCGGTGACCGTGGTGCCGAGACGCAGGTCTCCGACCCGGTCGGCCAGCAGGTCCATGAGGGTGGCACGCAGCATGATGGCGCCGGAGTCGCCGTAGCGGCCCGCCGCCTTCTCCTCGGTGGTGTGGATCAGCCACCTGCCGCGCGACGTGCGGACGCCGCCCCTGCCCTGGAGCCTGGAGAGCCGGCGGACCTCGTCACCCAGCTCGATCGTGTCGAGCGCCTTCAGTGCGTTGGAGGCGATCGCCAGGCCCGAACCCACAGGTTCGAGCCTCGCCGCGCGCTCCAGGACGGTCACCTGCCACCCGCGCCGCTCCAGCGCGACGGCTGCCGTCAGCCCGCCGATGCCCGCCCCGATCACCACAGCTCTGGACATGCCGCCCCACTTCCTCACTACGTCTGTAGTTCGCGACCCTACTACAGACGTAGTTCGACTACAAGTGTAGTCTTTGCCTCGTGAAACGTTCGGAGACCGTCGCGGAGGCGGCCATCACCCTGCTCGCCGAGCGCGGCATGCGCGGCCTGACCCACAGGGCGGTGGACGAGCTGGCGGGGCTGCCGTCCGGCTCCACCTCCAACCTCGCCCGGACGCGCGCGGCCCTTCTGGAGTTGACGTTGCTGCGGCTGACGGAGCTGGAGGAGTACGCCTTCGCCCCGGCCATCGAGGCGGGCGGCTTCCCCGCTTCCGGCGCCACCGTGGAGACCGATGGGCCTCGGCGCGCAGGGGCCACCCCGGCAGCCGACGCCTCCCCGCCGGCGAAGGCCGCGGAGAGGGCCGGCGGTCTCCCTCCCGCCGGGGCCGCTGAGGGAGCCGGTGGGCGTCCGTCCGCCGGGGCGGCTGAGGGGGGCGGCGGCGGCTTCTCTCCCGCCGAGGCCGCTCAGGGGGTCGGTGGAGTGAGGGCGATGGGGCTCGGCGAGCTCGTGGGGCTGATGGCCGAGGTGCTGGTCGTGCAGTTGAGTGACAGGCGGCGCACGCTCGCCCGCTACGAGCTGGCGCTGGAGGCGACGCGCCGTCCCGAGCTGCGTGAGATCTACGACAGGGTGGGCGCCAGGTTCCGCGAGCCCGCGGTCGCGCTGCTGGCCGCGGCGGGCTCGCAGGACCCCGTACGGCACGGCAGGCAGCTGGTGGCCTACGGCGAGGGCATCATGTTCGACGCGATCGCGGGCGCCGGAGTGACCCCCTCGATCGAGGACCTCACCGCGGGGTTGACGGAGTTCCTGTCCGGCATGCTCAGGTGACGGGCCGTGCTCAGGCGAAGGCGGCCTGGGTGAGCCTGGCGCGGTGGGCGGGCCACTCGTCGTCGAGGATGCCGAAGACGACCGTGTCGCGCCACGTGCCGTCGGGGCGCGGCCTGTGCCTGCGCAGCGTGCCCTCGTGCACCCCGCCGATGCGCCTGATCGCCGCCTGCGACCTCGTGTTCAGGTGGTCCGTCTTCAGCTGCACGCGGTTGTAGCCGATCACGTCGAAGGCGTGGTCGATGAGCAGCACCTTGCACGAGGTGTTGACCGCCGTGCGCCACACCGCCCTGCCGTACCAGGTCCAGCCGATCTCCACGCTCTGGTCGAAGCCGGGCACGTCGAGGTAGGTCGTCCAGCCGACCGCCCTGCCGCTCTCCTTCAGGACGACCGCGTGCGCCGCGTACTTGGGGCTCTCGATCACCTCGGCGGCCACCGAAGCGAGCTGCTCGGCGGTGCGCGGTGTGGCGACGGACAGCCAGCGCCAGACCTCGTCGTCTCCTCCTCCCGCGAGGAAGAGGTCGGGGACGTGGTCATAGGTGAGCGGCTCCAGCCGTACGACGGCGTTCTCGAGCACGACGGGAGAGGGCAGCTTCGCGGTCATGCCGGACACCGTATCGACCGCTCCCACCTGCTCTTATGGCCACCGGCGCGAAATTTCGCGGGACCACTTGTCGACAGCCATACCGGCCGGTCGGTAGGGTCGGCTCATGGACTTCGCCTTCGACAGCGTCACCGAGGACCTGCGCGAGCGACTGCTGCGCTTCATGGACGAATGCGTCTACCCGGCCGAGGAAGCCTTCGAGGAGCAGGCGGCGACCAGCGGCTGGGGGAGTCCCCCGCTGATGGCCGATCTCAAGGAGGAGGCCCGCAAGCGGGGTCTGTGGAATCTCTTCCTGCCCGGTGACCACGGAGCGGGCCTGACGAACCTGCAGTACGCGCCGCTCGCCGAGATCATGGGGCGGAGTCCGAGCATCGCTCCGACGGCGACGAACTGCGCCGCGCCCGACACCGGCAACATGGAGGTGCTGGCCGGGTTCGGCAGCGAGTGGCAGCGCAAGGAGTGGCTGCGCCCGCTGCTCGACGGCGAGATCCGTTCCGCGTTCGCGATGACCGAGCCCGACGTCGCCTCCTCGGACGCCACCAACATCTCCACCCAGATCATCAAGGACGGCGCCGAGTACGTCATCAACGGGCGCAAGTGGTTCATCTCCGGAGCGATGAACCCGAACTGCAAGATCCTCATCGTCATGGGCAAGTCCAACCCCGACGCGCCCAAGCACCGGCAGCAGAGCATGGTGCTGGTCCCGCGCGACACCCCCGGTCTGCACATCAAGCGCGGCATGCACGTCTTCGGCTACAGCGACGCCGACCACGGCGGTCACGCCGAGGTGGTCTTCGAGGACGTGCGGGTGCCCGCCGACAACCTGATCGGCGAGGAGGGCGGCGGCTTCGCGATCGCCCAGGCCAGGCTCGGGCCTGGGCGCATCCACCACTGCATGCGCATGATCGGCATGGCGGAGCGCGCCATCGAGCTGATGTGCAGGCGCGCCATCGCGCGCACGGCGTTCGGCAAGACGATCGCCGAGCAGGGCGTCGTCCAGGACTGGATCGCCGAGTCGAGGGTGCGCGTCGAGCAGCTCAGGCTGCTGGTGCTCAAGACCGCCTGGCTGATGGACACCGTCGGCAACAAGGGCGCCCACACCGAGATCCAGGCCATCAAGATCGCCACCCCCAAGACCGTCGAATGGATCCTCGACAAGGCCATCCAGGTCCATGGCGCGGGCGGCGTCAGCCAGGACTTCCCGCTGGCAGGGCTGTGGGCGGGAGTGCGCTCGCTGCGCTTCGCCGACGGCCCCGACGAGGTGCACAAGAGGTCGCTCGCGCACAGGGAGCTCAAGAAGTGGATGTAGTCGACAGATTCCTCGAGAACGCGCCCGCCGACCGGCTGGAGTTCCTGCGCGCCAGGTTCGACGCGGGCCTGGCGTGGGTGCACTTCCCCGTGGGCCTCGGCGGCCTCGGCGCGCCGCGCGAGATGCAGCAGGAGGTGGAGCGCGCGCTCGCGCACACCCCGCAGCTCGACACCGGCGTGCAGGCGATCGGCCTGGGCATGGCGGCGCCCACGATCCTCGCCTTCGGCACAGAGGAGCAGAAGAAGCGCTTCCTGCGCCCGCTGTGGACGGGCGAGGAGATCTGGTGCCAGCTCTTCAGCGAGCCCGGCGCCGGATCCGACCTCGCCACGCTCGCCACGCGCGCCGTCAGGGACGGTGACGAGTGGGTCATCGACGGGCAGAAGGTCTGGACGTCGGGCGCCCACCACGCGCGCTGGGCCATCCTCGTCGCCAGGACCGACCCCGACGTGCCCAAGCACCGCGGCATGACGTACTTCATCTGTGACATGCACGCCCCCGGCGTGGACGTGCGGCCGCTTCGCCAGATCACCGGCGAGGCCGAGTTCAACGAGGTCTTCCTCACCGGCGTGCGCCTGTCGGACGACCTGCGGCTCGGCGAGGTCGGCGACGGCTGGCGGGTCGCCCAGACCACGCTCATGAACGAGCGCGTGGCCATCGGCGGCGCGCCCGTCCGCAGGGGCGGCGGCATGATCGGCCTGGTCGCCGACGCCTGGCGCGAGCACCCCGAGCTGCGCACCCACGACCTGCACCAGCGCCTGCTCTCGCTGTGGGTGGAGGCCGAGGTCACCCGCCTTTCGGGGGTACGGCTGCGCGAGCAGCTCGCCGCCGGACAGCCCGGACCCGAGGGCTCGGGCATGAAGCTGTCGTTCGCCAAGCTCAACCAGGAGCTGACAGGGTTCGAGGTCGAGTTCAACCGCGACCTGGGCTACGACGACTGGGCCTTCCGCCGTTCGGAGTCGGTCGACTTCCTCGGCCGCGACCCCGGCTACCGCTACCTGCGCGCCAAGGGCAACTCCATCGAGGGCGGCACCTCGGAGATCCTGCGGAACATCATCGCCGAGCGGGTGCTCGGCCTGCCCTCCGAACCTCGCGTCGACAAGGACGTGCCCTGGAAGGACCTGCCGCGATGACGCTGCTCTACACCGACGTCGAGGACGAGCTGCGGGCCGCCGTGCGCGACCTGCTCGCCGACCGCTGCCCTCCTGCCGCCGTGCTGGCCAGGGTCGAGGGCGCGCCGTACGACCTGGGCCTGTGGAAGACGCTGGCGCGCGACATCGGGGTGGCGGGGCTGCTGGTCCCCGAGGAGTACGGCGGGGCGGGCGCCTCCGCGCGCGAGGCCGCGGTCGTGCTGGAGGAGCTGGGCAGGGCCGTGACGCCCGTCCCGTTCTTCGCCAGCTCAGTGCTGGCCACCCACGCGCTGCTCCAGGTGGGGGCGGGCGAGCTGCTGCGCGGCGTGGCGGAGGGCGATCTCACCGTCGCCCTCGTCGTGCCCTTCTCCACCTCGCCGTACAGGGAGGCCGGCGGGCAGGTCAGCGCCACGGACGGCCGGCTGACCGGCGTCGTGGGCGCGGTGGCGGGGGCGGACGTGGCCGACGTGCTGCTCGTCCCCGTGAAGGGGACGCTGCACGCGGTCCCCGCCGCGGAGGCCACCGTCGAGGTCGCGCCCTCGCTCGACCTCACCAGGCCGATCGCCACGGTCACCTTCGCCGGCTCCGTCGCCGAGCCGCTGGGCGCGGTCGACGTGGCCGAGACCCTGCGGTTCGGGGCAGGGCTGCTGGCCTCGGAGCAGCTCGGCGTGGCCGAGTGGTGCCTGGAGACGACGCTCGTCTACGTGAAGGAGCGCTACCAGTTCGCCAGGCCTGTCGGCTCCTTCCAGGCGATCAAGCACAGGCTCGCCGACCTGTGGCTCGACGTCGTGCGCGCCCGCGCCGCGGCGCGCGGCGCGACGGACGGCGCGGCGATGTCGGCGGCGGTGGCGCAGGCGTGGAACGCGGGCGTGGCGGTCCACGTGGCCGAGGAGGCCGTGCAGCTCCACGGAGGGATTGGGATGACCTGGGAGCACCCGCTCCATCTGTTCCTCAAGCGCGCCAAGTCGGCCGAGATCGCTCTCGGAACCCCCGGAGAGCACAGGGAGGCCCTCGCCGCGCTGGCCGACCTCCCTGGCCCCGCCTGACCGGGACCTGACCTGCCTGGGCGGAGAGTTGCCCAGGCAAGTCCGACATATGACCCCCTGAGGTGAGTGGCGGAGCGCCGACCTGGGTAAGGTAAACCTGGCCTAATTTAGGTTTGCCTCACTTAGGGGATTTGACGTGTTCGCCAGCTTTCTCATCGGACTGCGGGAGGGCCTGGAGGCGACCCTCGTCGTCTCCATCCTGGTGGCGTTCCTGGTCAAGAGCGATCGCAGGGACAAGCTCCCCCTCGTATGGGCGGGCGTCGGCCTCGCCGTCGCGCTGTCGGTCGGGTTCGGCGCCCTGCTGTCGTTCACGGCCGCGAACCTCACCTTCGAGCAGCAGGAGCTGTTCGAGGCGCTGACGTCCATCGCCGCCACGGTGTTCGTCACCTGGATGATCTTCTGGATGCGGGGTGCGGCCCGCACCATCGCCGGCGACCTCCGGGCCAAGCTCGGCCGGGCGCTCAACGTGGGCGGGGTCGCCGTCGCCGTGATGGCCTTCCTGGCGGTGGTCAGAGAGGGCCTGGAGACCTCGCTGCTCTTCTACGCCTCCGCGCAGGGCGCCGCCGCCACGGCGCTGCCGCTGATCGGCATCAGCCTCGGCGTGCTCACCTCGATCGTCATCGGCTGGGGGATCTACGCCAGCGCGATCAGGATCAACCTCACCACGTTCTTCACCTGGACGGGCCTGCTGCTGATCCTGGTGGCCGGGGGCATCCTCAAGTACGGCGTGCACGACCTGCAGGAGGCCGGAATCCTGCCGGGACTGAACACGCTGGCCTTCGACATCTCCGCCGTGCTCGACCCTGGCGCGTGGTACTCCGCGCTGCTGGCCGGGATGTTCAACATCACCCCCGCGCCCAGCGTCCTCGAGATGGCGGCCTGGGCGCTCTACGTGATCCCGGTGCTGTTCCTCTTCCTCCGCCCGGCCGCCGCGCCCAAGGCCGCCGAACCCGTTTCGTAACAGGAGACACCCGACATGCGCACTCCATCTGTCGTCGTCACGGGCCTGCTCGCCCTCGGCGCTCTCGCGGGCTGCTCCCAGGAGGCTCCCTCCACCCAGCCGGGCGCCGCGGGGAGCGCCCAGGCGGGCGGCCCCATCAAGGTGGCGGCCAGCGACACCGCCTGCACCGTCGCCACGTCGGAGGTCGCGGCGGGGACCTCCACGTTCGCCGTCACCAACGGCGGCACCAAGGTCACCGAGTTCTACGTCTACGCCCCCGGCGACAGGGTCATGGCCGAGGTGGAGAACATCGTTCCAGGCCTGACCCGCGAGCTGATCGTCGAGCTGCCCGCGGGCGTGTACGAGACGGCCTGCAAGCCGGGGATGGTGGGCAAGGGCATCAGGGGGCCGCTGAAGGTGACGGGCGAGGCCACGCCGCTCAGCGCCGACGCCAAGCTGGCCGCCGCCACCGCCAGCTACCAGCGCTACGTCAAGAGCCAGACCGACGCCCTGCTGATCAAGACGCAGGAGTTCGTCGACGCGGTGAAGGCCGGCGAGCAGGAGAAGGCCAAGGCGCTCTTCCCCGTCGCGCGCACCTACTGGGAGCGGATCGAGCCTGTCGCGGAGATCTTCGGCGACCTCGACCCCAAGATCGACGGCCGTGAGGAGGTCATCGAGGAGGGCATGGAGTTCACCGGCTTCCACCGCCTCGAGCGCGACCTCTGGGTGGACAAGGACGTCAGCAAGTCGGGCCCGATCGCCGACAGGCTGATGGCCGACGTGAAGCTGATCGTCGAGAAGGCCAACAGCGAGAAGCTCTCACCGCTGCAGCTCGGCAACGGCGCCAAGGAGCTGCTCGACGAGGTCGCCACCGGGAAGATCACCGGCGAGGAGGACCGCTACTCGCACACCGACCTGTGGGACTTCGCCGCCAACCTGGCCGGCTCGAAGGCGTCCGTGCAGGCGCTGCGCCCCGTGCTGGAGGAGCGCGCCCCCGACCTGGTGAAGACGCTCGACACGCAGTTCGCCGCCGCGGAGGCCGCGCTGGAGGAGCACCGCAAGGGCGACGGGTGGAAGCTGCACAACGAGCTGTCGAAGGCCGAACTGAAGAAGCTGTCGGACGCGATCAACGCCCTGGCCGAACCGGTCAGCAAGATCGCCGCCGTCGTGGCGAAATGAGGTCGTGATGAGCGGGGTCAGCCGCAGGAAGCTGCTCGGATTGGGCGCGGCGGGCGTCGCCGCGGCCGGGGCGTCCGTCGCGGGCGCCAGGATGCTGCTCGACGAGCCCGCGCAGATGCCCGTCAGCGCGGTCTCGGCCCTGGACTCGGTCGCCTTCTACGGCGAGCACCAGGCGGGCATCGCCACCCCCGCGCAGGACCGCCTGCACTTCGCCGCGTTCGACGTGATCACCACCAAGCGGTCCGAGCTCGACGCGCTGCTCCAGGAGTGGACGGCCGCCGCCGCCCGGATGACGCAGGGCCAGGAGGCGGGGACGTTCGGCGCGGTCGGCGGCGTGCCTGAGGCGCCGCCCGACGACACGGGCGAGGCGCTCGGCCTGCCCGCCTCGGGACTCACGCTGACGATCGGGTTCGGCGCCTCCCTGTTCGACGGCAGGTTCGGGCTGGCGGGGCGGAAGCCGGCGGCGCTGCGCGAGCTGCCCCGCTTCCCCGGCGACGCGCTGCTGCCCGAGCTGTCGGGCGGCGACCTGTGCGTGCAGGCGTGCGCGAACGATCCGCAGGTGGCCGTGCACGCGATCCGCAACCTGGCGCGCATCGGCTTCGGCAGGGTGTCGGCGCGCTACTCCCAGCTCGGCTTCGGCCGTACGTCCTCGACGTCGAGGACGCAGGCCACGCCCCGCAACCTCATGGGCTTCAAGGACGGCACCGCCAACCTGAAGCTGGAGGACACCGCGATGCTCCGCGACCACCTGTGGGTGGCGGAGAAGGACGGCCCCGCGTGGATGAGGGGCGGCACCTATCTGGTCACCAGGAAGATCCGCATGCACATCGAGACCTGGGACCGCACGTCGCTGGCCGAGCAGGAGGCCATCTTCGGCCGCGACAAGGGCGAGGGGGCGCCGCTCGGGCGGGCCAAGGAGTTCGACGAGCCCGACTTCGCGAAGAAGGGCCCCGACGGCGCGCCGCTGATCGGCGAGGTCGCCCACGTGAGGCTGGCCCACCCCTCCAGCAACGGCGGCGCCAGGCTGCTGCGTCGCGGCTACAACTACGTCGACGGCTCCGACGGGCTCGGCCGCCTGGACGCGGGGCTGTTCTTCATGTCCTACCAGCGTGACCCGCACCGCCAGTTCGTCCCCGTGCAGCGGGCGCTGGCGAAGAACGACGTGCTCAACGAGTACATCAAGCACATCTCCAGCGGCCTGTTCGCGATCCCGCCAGGGGTGCGCGACGGGGGCGACTACTGGGGCAGGGCGCTGTTCGCCTGACCCCGCTCCCTCACCTGGGGGCGACACCGTGCATGAGGGTGTCGAGCAGCCGCGCCGCCAGCGCGTCGGGGTCGGCGCCCTCACGGGCGGAGTGCGCCGACTCGGCCAGGAGCGCGAGGTAGGCCTGCCGTACCCAGGCCACGTCGGCGTCGGGCCTGATCAGCCCCGCCTCGCGCGCCCTGGTGAAGACCTCGTCGCACTTGGCCATCACGCCCTCCTGCACCGCGCGCGCCTCGGCGCCCAGCGGGACGGGGCCTGCCAGCGTGAAGCGCCAACCCGGCTTGATCCGCAGGATCGCGGCCGTGGCCTGGTGCAGGGCGATCAGCGGGGGAGCGGTTCGCGGACGGGCGGCCTCGACGACCGCGTCGAGCTCGCGCCATGCCGCCAGCTCCATCGACTCGATCAGCGCCTCCCTGCTGGCGAACCGGCGGTGGACGGTGGCCCTCGCGACGCCCGCCGCCTCGGCGATCTGCTCCATCGTCGCCGCCGGATTCGCTTCGAGCAGCCGCTCGGCGGCCTCCATGATCGAGCGGATGCTGCGCTCCGCGTCCGCCCGCAACCGCCTGTCTGTCATGCGGCGAACGTTACCGCACATATCTGAGACAGAGTGTTGCAGTTAGCGAAATAAATGCTACATTCCATCTCATGAACAAGACTTCACTGGTGACCGGCGCCTCGTCGGGGATCGGCGCCGAGTTCGCCACGCAGCTGGCCGCCCAGGGCTATGACCTCGTGCTGGTCGCCCGTTCCGTGGGCAAGATGGACGAACTGGCCGAGCGGTTGCGCGCGGCCCACAGCGTGGAGGTCGACGTGATCGGCCAGGACCTGTCGACCCCCGACGCCGTCGGCCGGATCGCCGAGCGGCTGGCGGGCCGTCCGATCGATCTGCTGGTCAACAACGCCGGATTCGGCACGGCGGGCCGCTTCCAGGACATCGACCCCGGCCGCGAGCACGACGAGCTGATGGTCAACGTGGTCTCGCTGGTCGGCCTCACCCACGCGCTGCTGCCGGGGATGCTGGCCAGAGGCCAGGGCGCGGTCGTCAACGTGGGCTCGACGGCGGGCTTCAACATCGCGCCCTACTTCGCCACCTACGCGGCGTCCAAGAGCTTCGTTCTCAACTTCAGCCTGGCCCTGTGGAGCGAACTGCGCGGCACGGGCGTGAAAGTGCTCGCCGTGACCCCCGGCCCCGTCGAGACCTCGTTCTTCGAGGTGATCGGAACGCGTGAAGCGGCCATCGGGGCCAGGATGGCCACCCCCGAGCAGGTGGTCACGGCGGCGCTGCGCGGGCTCGAACGCGACCGCGGCTACGTGGTGCCCGGCCTGGGCAACTTCGCGATGGCCCATCTGATGCCGCGCAGGCCGCGCAGGCTCCTCGCGCTGATCGGCAGGATGGCGACCAGGGGAGTGGTCAGGACGCCTGCGGCCGCAACGACGTGAGCAGCAGGTCGGCGAACTGCGCGCCCACCTGGCCGCCGGTCAGCGGCCCCTCGACGCGATACCAGGAGCCCAGATGGTGGACCGAGCCGAAGAAGTAGTCGACCACGATGTCGGCGGGCACGTCAGCGCGGAAGACGCCTTCGCGCTGCCCTTCGGCCACCAGGTCGCGGAAGCGCTCGTGGTAGCGGCGGCGCTCGGCGCGCACGGTCTTCTGCGTCTCGGGGGCGAGCAGGTGCATGGACCTGAAGAAGATCTTGGAGTCGTCGAGGTTGTCCGCCGTCGTCTCGACGACGTCGGCCGCCGCCGCGTAGAGCCGCTCGGACACGGTGCCGGGCCCGTCGGCGATCCGCGTCAGCCGGTCCATCTGCATCCTGAGAACGCGGGCGTAGATCTCGTGCAGCAGGTCGTCCTTGGAGTCGAAGTAGTGGTACATCGCCCCCTTGGTGACCCCGGCCGAGACCACGATCTCCTGCACCGATGTGCTCTCGAAGCCGCGCTCGGCGAACAGTCGCGTCGCCTCGGCGAGCAGCCGCTGTCTGACCGGTTCATCCTGTGCCATGGTCAACAGCATACCGACTGGTCGGTTGAGTGTCCGGTAGGGGCTCATCACGCCTAAGTTAGGCTTGCCTTGGGTATCTTTTGACCGGCGAGGGATCTTCGGCGTGGCAGATCCATGTTTAACCTACTGAACTCGGGGAGTTTGCCGTGCCCGGTGGTTCAATCTACGTGCAGCAGGACGAGAAGTTCACAGGCTCGTCCCCGCAGTGGTGGTACGAGAAGTTCTGGCGCGAGGACGCGAAGAACCGGCAGCGCTCCAGGGCAGTCAAGGCAGGCTTCGGGTTCGTGGCGGGCGTGGCGCTGGCCATCCGCTTCGAGCTGCCGTGGCCTCCCGCCTTCGGCCTGCTGTTCGCCGCTCTCGTGGCCGCCCTCGACTGGGCGATCGTCTGGCACAACTTCAACGCCACCTCCGTCTGGCGGGGCCGCCGCCACGGCGAGGTGATCACCCAGCGCAAGCTCAGGCGCGGGCTCAGCAGGCACGGCTACCACATCCTGCAGGGCAGGGCCATCCGAGGCCAGGCCTCGATCGACCATCTGGTCATCGGTCCCGGCGGGGTCTGGATCGTCGACAACGAGTCGTGGGCGCCGGACACCGACATCGCCGCGTACGGCGGGCGGCTGTTCTTCGGCGAGAAGTTCGGCTCGCACGTGGCCAAGCCGCTGGTCGCCGCCGCGGGCGCCTTCGCCGAACTGCTCGGCAAGGAGACCGGCATCCCGCTGACCATCCATCCGCTGCTGGCCGTCCACTGCGGGCGGCTGCCGCGCGGCGGCGTGGTGAACGGCGAGGGCATCACGCTGCTCAAGCCGTCGCTGGCCGCCAAGCTGATCAGGCGGTCGAACCGGGTGGTGCTGACCGAGGAGCAGATCGAGCTGCTCGCCCGCACCGCGGCGCGGGAGCTGGCTAGGCGAGCCGCTCGATGAACTCCGCCAGCTGGGCGATGTTGCGGCACTCCCGCATCGGCACGATCGAGCCGTAGGACGTGGCGAGCGAGTCGCCGCTGTCCCACTGCTGCCTCGGCTCGGGGTTGAGCCAGTAGGCGTGCCTGGCGTCCTTGACCAGCCGCTTGAGCGTGTCGAGCGCGGGCGGCTGGTAGTTGGAGCGCGCGTCGCCCAGGATCAGCAGGCTCGTTTTGGGGCCGATGACGTCTTTCTCGGCGAACTCCTCGAATGCCCGCCCATAATTTGTCCTGCCAAAGCGGGACATATTGGCTTCTGTCGCGAGTTTGGCCAGCGCCTCGCTGACGTCACCGCCCGGTGTGAAGAATCGGGTGATCTCATCCACGGTGTCCACGAATCCGAATGCCCTGACTTTCGTGAACTGCTCCCTGAGGGCGTAGGTCAGCAGCAGCGTGAAGTGGGCGAAGGAGGAGACCGAGTCGCTGGTGTCGCAGAGGATGACCAACTCGGGCTTGTGCGGGCGGGGCGGCCTGAACCTGGGGTCCATCGGCACCCCGCCGGTCGACAGAGACACCCGCACGGTCTTGCGGAAGTCGAGCCTTCCCCGCCTGCCGTGCCGCTGCCTGATGGCCAGCCGCGCCGCCAGCCTGCGCGCCAGCGGGTGGACCTCCCTGCGCAGCCTCGCGAGGTCCGCCCTGGTGATCCGCAGGAAGTCCAGCTGGTCCAGCGGCGGCCGTACGGCGGAGCGCGCGATGCGCTCGATGCCGGAGTCCTCGGCGATCCTGCGGCGCACGTCAGTGGCGACGGCTTCCTCGAAGCGCTTGATGTTGGCGTTGACGCGCTGGCGGGTGGTCTTCTCCTCCAGCCCGCCTCGCGGCACGCCCTGCAGGATGCGAGCCATGAGCGTCTCGGGTGACAGGGCGCGCATGACGCTGTAGGAGAACCAGTTCTGGCGGCCCTCGGCGGCCGGCTGTCTGCCGAAGCGCTCGACCATCGCCCTGGCGAACTCCCTCATCTCGGGGTCGGTCGAGCCGGTCAGGAGCCTGGCCAGGTGCTCGCGGAGGTCGGGCGGGGGCGCGTCGTCGTCCGGCCTGCTGTACAGGCCCGTGGTCGAGGAGGGGAACCACAGGTCGAACAGCATGTCGAAGCCAGGGCGGTAGGCGGGCTTCTTGACCAGCGTCGCCGCGTAGGCGGCGCGCAGCGACTCACGCTCGGTCAGATCGATCACCCGCAGCGCCCTGGCCGCGTCAAGCCCCTCGGCCAGCGAGACGGGCAGCCCCGCCTCGCGCAGGGCGTGCACGAAGCCGACGTGCCTGTCGACCAGGCTCACAGGCCCAGCTCCTTGCGCGCCCTGGCCTGGTCGGAGGCGTGCTTGAGCACCACGCCGAGCGTGCCCGCGACCGTGCTCTCGTCGAGCTCCTCCCGGCCCAGGGCCAGCAGCGTGCGCGCCCAGTCGATGGTCTCGGCGACGGAGGGCGCCTTCTTCAGCTCGAGGGCCCGCAGCGTGGCCACCGTCCTGGCGAGTTGCTCGGCCAGGTCGCTCGTCAGCGTCGGCACCTGGGCCAGCACGATGTCGCGCTCGCGCTCCTGTGTCGGGTACTCGATGTGCAGGTAGAGGCAGCGTCTCTTCAGAGCCTCCGACAGCTCGCGCGTGGCGTTGGAGGTCAGCACGACGAACGGCCTGAGCGTCGCCTCGATCGTGCCGAGCTCAGGGATCGTGATCTGGAAGTCGGACAGCAGCTCGAGCAGCAGCCCCTCGACCTCGACGTCGGCCTTGTCGGTCTCGTCGATCAGCAGCACGGTCGGCTCAGCGCTCCTGATCGCCTTCAGGAGCGGGCGTTCCAGCAGGAACTCCTCGGAGAAGATGTCGTCGTCCGAGCTGGTCGCCTGGATGCGCAGGAGCTGCTTCTTGTAGTTCCACTCGTACAGCGCCCTTGCCTCGTCGAGGCCCTCGTAGCACTGGAGCCTGATGAGGTTCGCGCCCGTCGCCAGCGCGACCGCCTTGGCGAGCTGGGTCTTGCCCACCCCCGCGGGGCCCTCGGTGAGCAGCGGCTTGCCCAGCGCGGCGGCCAGGAACACCGAGGTGGCGATGGAGTCGTCGGAGAGGTAGTCAACGGCGGCGAGGCGCTCGCTCACGTCGGCGGGCGAGTTGAACATCGATGCTCCTGTCTGCGGGGACCGAACTTTATTCTAGCACTAGTGGCAATAAATCCAGAATTAGGGGGATTCGTGGATGGCGGTGAAAAACCGCAATAAGGAGCGCTCTGCCTTATTGCGGTAATGGGCGGGGCAAGAAGCTGATTTGCCCGGTTCGGCGGATGAGACATAGGGGGATTTCATCGCATGACTTCTCAGTCATTGAAGGAGGAAACGCGATGCGTATCGCAGTTCTCGCCGCCGGCCTCATCCTGGCCTCCGGCTTCGGCGTCACCGCAACGGCGACCGCCGCTTCGGCACAGGCCCAGACCACGGCCGTCGTCTTCACGGGAGACGACGACGGCGACTGGGGCGGTCGCGGCGCAGACCGCGGCTGGGGCCAGCACCGAGGCTTCGACCACGACCGCAAGGGCTTCGGCCACGACCGCAAGGGCTTCGGCCACCACAAGGGCTTCAAGGGCTTCGGCCACCACAAGGGCTTCAAGGGCCACGGGTGCCGTGGCGGGGGCCATGGGTGCGGTGGCGGCGGCCACCACGGGTGCGGTGGCAGGGTCCCCCACTGGGGCGGCCACCACTGCGGCGGGGGCCACGGCGTGGGCTGGGCCCCCGGCGAGGGCCCCGGCTGCGGCGGCTGGGCATGCGGCGGGGGCGGCGGCGGCGGCGGCGGCGGGGGCACGGGCGGCGGCGGAATGGCGTCGGTGTTCGCCCGCTAGCCATGACGGGACGCTTCATTGGCCGCCACGCTCTGCGCGTGGCGGCCTTCCTCACCGCTCTCGCCATGGCGTCGGCGCCCGCACAGGCCGACACCAAGCCGCCGAGGCCCGCACCGGCGGACACCAAGCCGAAGCCTGGACAGCCGGACACCAAGCCGCCGAAATTCGTACCGGTGGAC
This sequence comes from Nonomuraea recticatena, assembly GCF_039533245.1. Taxonomy (NCBI): domain Bacteria; kingdom Bacillati; phylum Actinomycetota; class Actinomycetes; order Streptosporangiales; family Streptosporangiaceae; genus Nonomuraea; species Nonomuraea recticatena. Next base: position 80,430 of record NZ_BAAATE010000028.1, read on the forward strand.
AGGAAGCCGCCGAAATTCGTACCGGTGGACAGGAAGCCGCCGAAATTCGTACCGGTGGACAGGAGGCCGCCGAAACTCGCGCCGGTGGACAGGAGGCCGCCCCAACCCACATGGGCCGACGCCAAGCAGCGGAAGCCCGCGCAGGCGGACACCAAGCTACGGCCGAATCCCGTGCGGACGGACGTCAAGCCGCTGAAGCCCGTGCGGACGGAGGCGAAGCCGGCGCAGCCTGTGCAGGTGGACACGGAGTTGTCGCGGCCTGTGGGGACGGGTGTCAGGCAGCTGAAGCCCGTGCAGGTGGGCACGAAGCCTGTGCGGACGGATGTCAAGCCGCTGAAGTCCGTGCGGGCGGAGACGAAGCCGGCGCAGCCTGTGCAGGTGGATACGGAGTTGTCGCGGCCTGTGGGGACGGGTGTCAGGCAGCTGAAGCCCGTGCAGGTGGGCACGAAGCCTGTGCGGACGGATGTCAAGCCGCTGAAGT